>JAQRMT010000037.1:3265-12131 GCA_028599035.1 Gammaproteobacteria bacterium | reverse complement strand
CGCTTGCGACCAAACTTATCACTCAAATAACCACCACCTGGGCGTGCAAACAAATTAATAAATGGATACACACCTGCCAACAGCGCTGCAGTAATTTTTGGTAGTTCGAACCAGTCTACATAAAACATCGCCAACATAGATACCACCGCTAACTCTGTACCAAAGGTGACAAAATAGGCCCAATCAAGAATTGCAACTTGCTTAAACTTGTACTGATGTTGCTTTGGCACAGGATTTTTTAAAATCTCAGCATTAACCTGCCAAGTCTTATACACTTGGAATATAAATATCATCACCAGAGTTGCATACACAATAAGTTCAACCGAGGCTGAAATCATGCCCATATTAGCTGGTGATAACTTCCAAGTAAGTAGCGATAATGCTAGATACAGAGGTATATTCATTAGCACATACAGTACAAAATCTTGTCGATTACTAACTTCCATCGCGCCTGATTTTTTAGGCTTAAAGTAAGTTGATCCCTTTGGTGTATTAGTTACATTAAAGTAATAAAACACACCATAAGCAATGGCTGCAACACTAGCCATAGTGATCGCATAGCGCCAGCCGTCATCGCCACCAAAGCTACTGGCAATAAATGGCAAGGTTATCGCTGCACCTGCTGAGCCAAAATTACCCCAACCACCATAAATACCTTGAGCAACACCGGTTTGCTTAGCTGGAAACCACTCTGAAATCATGCGAATACCCACCACAAAGCCAGCACCAATAAAGCCTGATAAAAATCTTAACAGTGCTAACTGATCATATGTTTGCATCCAACTAAAGGCAATTGAGATTAATCCGCCTAAAATTAGAATAGCACTAAATAGGATTTTTGGGCCATATTTATCCACCAACATACCCACAACAATTCTTGCAGGAATGGTCATAGCTACATTAAGAATCAGCAATACTTTGGCTTGTTGATCAGTGAGTGACAGTGCCTCTTGAATAAATGGCATCATTGGACCTAAGCCCAACCAAACCACAAAGGTCATAAAAAAGGCAAACCACGTGAGGTGCAGAATTCGGTATTTGCCACTAAATGAAAATAGATTTAATTTATCTTTCATAACATTTCCTTTAATTAAGCAGGTTGTTTTTCTCTGTGATCCGTTGTGACCCAAGGATTTTTAATTGTTTTTGGCAACTGATCTGCCCAGGTTTTAATCTTTTCAGCTGTGTCTAATTTTGATTGAATGTAATCTAAACCAACGCGCTCCTCAAAATGCATGACTCGCTCAAGATAGTTAGCTTCAACTCGGTAGAGCTGAACAAAGGCTTTAAGGTATTCAACCACCTCAGCTTCAGTTTCAAAGAAACGATCTTTCAAGCAAGCTTTAGTGCGAATGCCGCACGCGCCTGCCACATGAATCTCATAACCCTTCTCCGTACAAATCACACCAAAATCTTTAATGGTTGCTTCTGCGCAATTACGCGGACAGCCACTTACACCCATCTTGAATTTGTGTGGCATAAAGTGCGACCAAACCGCATCTTCCATTTTAACTGAAAGCCCCATCGAATCCTGTGTGCCCATCATACAGTGCTCTGTACCAACACAGGATTTACAAGTTCTAGTAGCCTTACCATAAGCATAGCCAGATTCCATGCCTGCCTTGGCGATTTCATCCCACATATCGTTTAAATTCTCCTTAGGAATACCTAATAAATCAATACGCTGTCCGCCCGTTACTTTAACCGTTGGCACTTCGTATTTAACGGCAATATCAGCCAACGCTTTAAGCTCTTCAGGGGTTGTTAGTCCGCCCTGCATCTGCGGCACAATCGAATAAGTACCGTCTCTTTGCTTGTTAGCGTGCATTTGTTCGTTGTGCGGTCTTTCCTTATCATTATGCACATATACTTCATTAAACTGAGAAGACAAGTAATAATTAATCGCAGCGCCGCAAGCCTCGCACGATCCTTCAAACTCAAGCGCACTTCGCACCTCATCTATGCTCATTACTTCGTCTAGTGCTCTGATATATTGGCGTATTTCTTCTGTTGTGTGCGTTGTACAATCGCACAATGTGTCTTTGTTTAACACTTCAGCGCCAGAGACGAAACTAAACACTTGTTTAGCCACCGAAGCGCAACCACCACAGCCTGTTGCACAGCCTGTTTCTTCTTGTAATAATTCAAAACTATCACAACCCCCTGCCACTGCACTGACAATATCGCCTTTGGTAACACCCATGCAGCCACATACTTGCTCATCCTCAGCCATTTTTTCAACACCTTTAGCGCCTGCACTTGAGTCATCAATATTAATATCACCAAATAATAAAGTTTTGCGAATATCGGTAATGTCTGTTCCGCTTTTAATCAAATCAAAATAAAACAGTCCATCTGTTGAATCACCAAACAAGACCGCACCGACCAATTTATTATCTCTAATAGACAGTCGTTTACGGGTGTTAAGCGCATGGTCTTTAGAGCACATAATCTCATCTTTAGAGTTATCAAACTCCCCTGCTGAGAATACATCCACACCTGAGATTTTTAATTTAGTCGAAATATCTGAACCCGTATACATATGGTGAGATACCTCACATACTTGCTCGGCACACACGCGTGCTTGCTCAAATAATGGCGCTACCAAGCCATACGACATACCTCGGTGTTTAATGCACTCACCTACTGAATAAATAGCGGGGTCTGAGGTCATCATCGTATCATTGACGATAATACCCCTGTCTGTTTGTAATCCAATGTCTTTAGCTAAAGCATCGTTTGGAACAATGCCAACTGACATAACCACCATATCCGTCTCAAGTATTGACCCATCTTCAAATTCTAAAGCTTCAACCCTGTCATCACCAACAATTTTGGTTGTTGTTGTATCCATCTTAAAACGAATATTTTTCTGCTCTAATACTTTTTGTAACAACCCGCCAGAAGTACTGTCTAGTTGCATATTCATAATTGACTCAGAGTTGCCAATAACACTTACCTCAAATCCTAATTCATTAAGACCATTCGCCGCTTCAAGCCCTAAAAGCCCTGTACCAATAATGGCAACTTTTTTAGATTCTCCCACTTTTGATTGCATATAGTTAACATCATAAATATCTCTGAATGAAACAACCCCTTCTAACTCCTTACCTGGTAGTGGCAAAATAAACGGCGTTGAACCTGTACAAACCACCAATCGGTCATAGCCAATACGGTTGGTTGATTTGTTTTCAATATTAGTAATCAAGACGCTTTTTGACTTTCTATCCACCGCCGTTACTTCACAACCTGGCTTAAAGGTGATGTTGTTTTGAGAAAAATAAGACTCATCATGGGTCTTTATATCATCGAATTTTTTCTCTCCTGCCAAAACAGGTGAAAGCATGATTCTGTTGTAAGGCAGCGCTTTCTCCTCGCCAATAATGGTAATTTGGTACATTAGCGGGTCAATCTTTAGCACCTCATCAACCACCTTCATTGCACTCATTCCTGAGCCAACTACAACTAAATTTTTCATCTTATTCTCCTGCCTTGTTTTAATTTTTTACCTGCTTTATAAAGCAAAAAAAGCCAGTTACTGCACTCATATAAACTATAAAATGCAATACTTGGGCGTCAATTCCACCTTGAAATTGACGAAAAAAAACGCTTACTTAAAGATTCAATTAAGAAAAACTAAGTAAACGCCTGTGTTTGTTGCCGCCCTTCATTGGGTAACTGTGATAAATTATACCAAAAATTTAATCATCGTGTATTAGTTAATTATAATATTTTTATACTTATGAAAAAAATAACCATACAACAATCCGATTTTGATTTATCAACAGAGGTTGCACTTGCACGAAATAGTGATAAAAATATCGGCGCTATAGTGAGTTTTATAGGCACAGTGCGTGATTTGGATGATACGCCTATTCAAAAAATGACGCTTGAACATTATCCAAAAATGACCGAAAAGGCGTTAGCAAAAATTGCCGACCAAGCTCATCAGCGTTGGCAATTAGGCAATATCACTATTATCCACCGTATTGGTGATTTGCAGGTCAATGAGCAGATTGTACTGGTAATTACCACCAGTAAACATAGAAAATCAGCCTTTAAAGCCTGTGAATTTATAATGGATTATCTAAAAACACAAGCACCTTTTTGGAAAAAAGAACACACCGAAAAATCCAGTCAATGGATTGACGCAAAAACCACAGATGAGAATCAGGCTAAGCGCTGGGATTGAGAAACTTATCAAAATCTTCAGGGGTATTTAAATTAGCAAACACTTCTGGATAATCAGAAAAATCAACTTTGAGAAAATTATTTTGCTCAATCCATACACCCAATTTCCTTTGCCCAGACGCTAAAAAATCTGATAAATTCTGCTCTAACTTGGTTTTAATAATTGCAATTGTTGGGTGTATTCTAACACCGTCATCTGCCACACATATGTCTACGGCACTGCTGTCCATGGCGCTAAGTAAGCGCCCTATAACCACTTTATTAAGTAACGGAGCATCGCATGGAAAAATCAATAGATATTCAGTGTTTGCATTTTGAATTGCCTGCAAAATACCCGCCAATGGCCCTTGAAAATCGTCCAAAGCATCAGTGATAACTTCGCCATACTCTTGATATTGTTCAGCATTACGATTAGCACTAATTAGCAGGCGATTAACCCCTCCCTTTACAGTCTTGGCCACACAGTCAATCATTGGCTCGTTATTCAATAAGATCAAACCTTTGTCCTCTCCACTCATCCTGCTTGAACGCCCGCCCGCAAGTATAACGGCAGTAATGTCATTTCTAATAATATTTTTCATCGCTGGTATCATCTTTAAATTATCAAGCACTATTGCATTTAACTACTCAAGAATCATATTTTGCACAACCAAATCTTCTAGTATTACGCCAGTAACGCCTGTTAGGGTGATATTAATATCTGCTGCGCCAGCATTGTCTGCCGTGCCGTTAGCATCTATGGTTAGTACGCTATTACTGCCATCATCATTTAAGGAGACAAATTCAGACACTTCAAGGATGGAATCATACCCAACCAATAAGTTGCTTAGGCTGATTTTATCGCCATCGCTGCCTGTGGCAAAGTCGGTAATGGTGTCGTTGCCATCGGTGGTGGCGTTGTAACAAAAAACATCTCTACCCACACCACCTGTCAGGATATCATCACCTTCATTGCCGATAAAGATGTCTTTGATGTTGTCGGTACCAGTGATTGTTTCGCTTGTAGTACGGCCATATTTACCACTATAGATGGACATCTCCGCTGCTTTATTGCCACCTACATCAGCGATAGTATTGTACTCATAAGTAAGATGCATAATGTCATGACTATCACCTGAGTTCAAGTCTTTATTTAATTCTAAAGTTACAATGTTATCTGCAATACTTATATTGTCTGTTATGTAAAAACTTGCTGTCTGTATCCCAAAAAAACTTAAATCAAATTCATTGTTGCTAGGCACTTCGTTAGCATCTAGGTTTTTATCATAAGCAATGGTAATGATCCTAACTCCTACTTGAATGCCAGTAACTACAGGGGTAACACCATCGCCAGCAGTCGTACTAAGTATGGAGGTGGTTTTGTGTGTAGGGATTAGATTGTGAGAGGCAACCATGTCTTCTAGTGTTACGCCAGTAACGCCTGTTAGGGTGATATTAATATCTGCTACGCCAGCATTATCTGCTGTACCGTTGGCATCTATGGTTAATACCGTGTTGCTGCCGTCGTCGTTCAAGGCAACAAATTGGGATAGCATAATAAGAGAATTGTAGCCAACCAATAAGTTAACTATATTGATTTTATCACCGTTGTTGCCAGTGTTAAAATCGGTGATAGTGTCGTTACCATCAGTGACAGCATTGTAGGCAAAGATATCGCTACCTGTGCCACCTGTTAGCGTATCGTCGCCGCCATTACCGATAAAGATCTCTTCGAGATTGTCAGTACCTACAATTGTTTCATCGTCGTTAATACCACTATAAATAGACATGGCTAATGCTTTATTGTTAACGACATCTTGGATGGTATCCGATACTCCGTAAGTAATATGCATCATTAGAGGGGGGTTTCCATTATTCAATTCCAAAGTTAAGGTGTTGTTCAAATATGTTATATTCCTTTGTATGTAATAATCCTCATTCACTGATCCACCAACCGTTACACTAAACGCCTGGTTAGCAAACTCACTATCATTAGGAACTAAATATTCATCAAAGCTAAGGGTGATAATTTTACCATTAACCTTAATACTAGTAAGTTCTGGCGGCGTGGAATCGCTAACAATACGGTCAACAACCGCTTGTATCTCGGTTTGGGTGCCAACCACATCTTTGTCGGCAGCGTTAATAAAGGCGTTAATAGCGCCGATATTAATATTGGTTACGCCAGTAATACCAGCATCGTAGTAGTCTTGTAAGACAGGCTCTGTTTGGGTGGCATCGTCCGCATACGCACTAATTTTGCTTATTGCTGTCGCTATCATTTGATCAACAATGGCTTGAATTTCAGGCACCGTATCGGCATCGCCATCTGCTTGTTGTAAGACCAAAGCGTTGATGGTGATAGTGTTATTACCGCTAACGCCTATAATGCCAATATTGGTGTAGTGGAAGACAGATAAGGATGTTCTCTCTTCGGTGTAATCTTCAATTAATTGAATACTTTGTTTGGCTACAAAGATATGCACCTTGATCTCATCGATGGTATCTGCACCTTTGTCTTCTGCGCTTAACACCCGCACATTCACGGCCAATAAATTACCTTCGTTAACATCAAAAATACCGGCATTGTGATAATCGGCAATACTTAATGGGTTGGAGCCATCGCTATTGTTGTAGGCTTCTATTTTGGCTATAGTCGCATTCGCCAATGGAATGAGTGCTTCAATTTTTGCTTTTGTGTCTGCGCCGCCTGCATCTTGGGCGGCAACTTGAGCATTCACTGCAGCAAGATTATAGCTATGGCTGATACCTGTAGTAATACCAATATTTTCATAGTCTCTCGTTGATAAATCAGAGTCTTCTCCAGCGCCATCATTAAGGTTATATCCCTCGATGACACCTAAATAAACCAAGGGCTGAATTTCAGCTATCTCATCTGCATCAGCGACATTTTGCAGTTTAATGACAGCGTTAATGCCTGCCAAGTTATGTGCGGTTATACCTACGGAAAAAGTATTCTGATAATCTTGCACTGTCGGTACTTTGTCAGGGTCGTTCGTTGTGTCTTCGATATACGCTTTAATTTTGGCTAAGGCGGCAACAACAATGTCAATAAATCCTATAACACCTTTAAGGTGAGTAATGTTTTGCATTGAAACGGCAAAACCTTGCTGCAGTGCCACAACATCATTTAATACACCTATTTTTTTATCTGTAATAACGATACCAGAAGCGGCAGTATAATCAGCTTGCGTTACCTCAGCTATGTTGGCATCACCGTTATTAAGAAGCTGGTCAAAAGCATAGGCCTTTATTTTAAGAAAAGCATTTGCCTGACTAACCAGCGCTTGAATTTCTGCTTGAGTATCTGCTCCATCTACTGCTTGCATTAATATTTCAGTATTGAGCGTATTTAATTTAATTTGATTTGCTGTCTGTGTATTTTTTGTCATTTGTATTAACAAGTTAACGCTAGCGGTATCTAAATCGAGTGTGTTAGCGCCTGTAATACCAGCATCAAGATAATCCTGTGCGCTCAAGGCAGTAACGCTATCGTCATCAGGCGTACCATCACCATGACCCTCTGTTAGCATTCCCATAGGATTCCTACTGGCATCAACAGCGCTATCGCTGACATTATAGGTTTCGATTTTAATCAGCGCATTGGCAAGTGTAACCAGTGCTTGAACCTTTTCTTTTGTGTCTGCGCCTGCTGGGTCTTGGGCAAATATCTGGGCATTAAGTATACTTAGGTTGTCCGCATTTACACCCGTAACATCAGCCGCTGTGTAGTCGCCGATAACAAGTGGCGTGATAATGTAGCCGTTGTTATAGGCTTCTATTTTTTCAATCGCTGAAAGCGTTTTGGTTTTAAAAGACCAGATTGACCCTGTGGTATTATCAATGCCACCAAAGTATTTACTGCTGCTGCCGATAATCGCATCACTATCTACGATTAAATAGTAATTCCCTGTAGCTAAATTAGCGGTTGGATTGATGATGAGTTTATCGTCTTGAATGGTTATTTTGTCGCTAGTAATAACCATGGTTTCAACAGCGGTATTGGTATTTGAGTTCCAAACAACGATGTTGCCAGTTGTGCCTTTTGTAATATTTTCATCAAAATCAACCACTAAGTTATAACTATCACCGAGTACATCGGCGGCGGTTGTGTGCGCAGTAAAGGTTAAAATTGTGGTGTTAATAGTTTGCGTATGTGTTGTGACACTGTTTTTATTGCCAGCAGTGTTTTCAGCTGCATCGGCAGCAACAGTAACCACCATTTCGCTACCCGCCTCTAAATTTGAATCTGGTGTAATTTCCAAGGTGTAAACAGTCTTTTCTGTATTTGCGGTTAAAGTAGCGCCTGCTTTGATAGTGCCATTGCTAATGTCAATATCATTTGTGTCAAAATCATTTACCGCATGACTAAAGTTAAATGTATAAGTCACGGTTTCATGGGCAATGGCAATTTCACCAGTATTTTTATTATTGCTAATGGTTAAAGTAAGTAGCAATGTTGAATTAACCAAGGCTTGTACTTCACTAACTGTATCAGCACCGCCTATATCTTGGGCTAATACTTTGGCATTCACGGCGGCTAAGTTGGCATCGGTTACATAGGTAATACCTGCCGCTGTGTAATCAGCAACGCTCAAGGCAGGAGGAGTACTGCCATCGCCATTGTTGTAGGCTTCAATTTTAACCAAGGCATCGGCTAAGATGTTGCCACTGT
>JAQRMT010000037.1:0-3165 GCA_028599035.1 Gammaproteobacteria bacterium | reverse complement strand
CTATATTGACCAAAGTTTGCACCTCAGTCGTGGTATCGGCATCGGCTTTAGCAACGCCATCAATAGCGCCATTCACGGCAGCTAAGTTGCTATTATCAACCCCTGTAACGCCAGCATCCGTGTAGTTTTGCAGACTTGGGGCAAGATTTGTGTTGCTATCAGCATAAGCGGTGATTATCGCTAAAGCAGTATCAGCGGTGTTATTTGCGACACTTGCAATGGCTTGGACTTCTGCCAAGGTATCAGTGCCAATACCATTACTGGCTTTGATGGCGGCATTGGTTGTATTTAGGTTGTTAGCGTCAACCCCTGTAACACCTGCTGCGGCATAGTCTTTAATGCTGGGGGTTGGATTGTTGTCATTTTCAGCGTAGGCGCTAATTTTAATGAGCGGTGTTTGGTCAATTTTTACGGTGTGTGATAATTTGGTAATAGCAGTGTTGCCATAGACATCAATTTGCTTAACTTGTATTTGATTTTCAACATAGGTGTCATTATTTGATAATTGAAAGCTTGTGCTTGTGCCTGTTGTCCAGTTTTTGCCCGCATCGGTAGAGTATTCCCAAGTGTACTCACTGGTGTTGACACCGTTTACTTTGACAGTATTGTCACTCGTTATTTTGGCAATACTAGGTTCGTCTAATTTGCTGATAGGGGCGGTTGAGAGGTCTATCTTGTCTATTACCCCATGAGAAAGTGTTACGGTATTTGTCGGTGTGTTTTTATCTCTAATTTGGATGTTGCTTAATAAAATAGAGTCTGCAACTTTGTCGCTTAATAGTTCAAAGCTACCACTACCTGTGCCGCCTTGCTGCCAATCTGTGCCATTAACGGTGTATTCCCAAGTGATGCTAGCATCAGTGACAACATTGACGGTTGCATCATTTGTATAGCCATCTGTGCTAAAAGCACCTGTGTCAGCATTGAGCATTAGACCTAAAGAGGTGGTTGTAATACTCGCTGAATTTTTGGTTATTGCAGAGACATTGCCTGCCAGGTCTGTTTGTTGAACCTGAATACTGTTACTTGCAAAAGTGGTGTTGATTGGTAAAGCAAAGGAGGCACCTGTGCCACTTGTCCAGCTTTGAGCGTTATCTGTGGAGTATTGCCAAGTGGCTTGAGGCTCCAACCCTGTTATGGTGGCAATAGTGCCTGCTACTGTAAATAAAGGTTGGGCAATAGTGGTGTCAATTGTTATTGCACCTATATCACTCAGTTTGACTATATTGTTACCATCTGCCTTATCTCTAACTTGAATGTTTTTTTGTTGATAAGTGCCATCAGCGAGTGTAAAGCTATCTGCATTACCATCAAGCCATTGAGTGCCATCAACAGAATACTCCCAACTACTTGGCACATTAGAAACATAAAAAGTATTTTCATTGCTAACACTGTCTCTGGCATTAGCGCCAGTATCGATAAAACTTAAGGTAATTTTATCAACATTAACATCGTCATTGTTAACAACATTGGTCTTAATTGAGGTAGATAAACCATCAATTTCTTTATTATTGGCTTGTGCTACATTCGCACCATCAAGTAAAAGTTGTTGCCCTTGGGTATTTAAGCTTAAATCAGCACCCTCTCCTTTTATTGTTTCACTAAAAGCTTCAATCGTATCGGCAACACTGCCTTTAAGTGCATCAACGCCTGAGCCTGCTGCCAAGGCTATGCCGTAGTCATTGGCATCGTCGGCTTTGCTGCCATCTTGCTTAATGACGGCTTTAACAATACTGGTAACGACATCGGCACTCTCGCCCAAGCCAAAAGCCTTAGCAACGCCTTTGTTAGCGTCGTTTACAATTTCGTGAGTAAGGGTAACGCCCTCAGGTATTTCACCAGAGGTGGTTACTCCCATTTTACTCGCTGCCAAAGTACTAAAAAGCGTAACACTGGCAGCAATACGACCACCGCCACTGGCATCAATAATAGCCAATAAAGTCGCGTCTAAATCAATCTTTCTACCCGTTGCTTCATCGGCATAGTCAAAGCCACTACCCCCGTCAATCACTTTGACAATAATTATGCCTTTGTATTGACTAAAATCATATTCAAACACACCTGAAGCACTGACATTCATTGTGCCTAACAAGGTTTTGCCATCGGACTTGTAAAGTTCAACTCCTAAATTATTGTTGGATACCACAGGACCTAGCGTGATGGTGCCTACAATTAGGTTGGCAGTTGAGCCGCCACCGCTGGCAGCCAAAACAGTGCCCGCCAAGCCGCCTGATACTAACGGACTGAACGGTGAAAAATAAGCCTCATTAAACCCCTCGTAAAACACACTGGATTGATTGGTAGCAATTTGGGTTAATGCCGCCTCATCACCATAAAAATACACAATTTGCGAACCATCGGCTAAGGAGGTGATGTTGCCTTCCACCACATAATAAACGCCATCTTCATTTGGTAAAGAAACTAAACAAGAAAAACCACTGGCACAAACCTCAAAATAATTGTCAAAGATAACTGTCGTATCGTCAGCCAGTAATATTTCCAAATCTTCGCCTGTTTTTTTGGCAATCAAACCGAAATCTTTGGTTTGAACTTCGCCTTCTTTAATAGCAAGTTCGTAGACGCCGCCTGGTTTAACTTGAATATGTTGCTCACCTTTAATAACAATAACAACTTCTTTGTCTAGCGTTTTGGCAATAGTTTGTGCCTTGATTTGTAAGGTTTTTAGTTGTGCTGTTGTTTTGATATTGTTGGCTTTCATATTATTTCCTTGGTTGCGATTATTTTTATCGAGTTTGAATTATTGCTTATTATTGTTCAAAATACAAAATTTAATGATTGGTTTTTTCTATTTAAAATACATTGTTTTATCTTTGAGATCGCCCTTAATAGAACATTCGTATTATACATTTAAAAGAGTGCTTTTGTTAGTTTGCTACACCCCAAATCCAAAAATAGAACCACCAAAACCCAAACCCAAACCCACGCCAAAAATCTAAAAAATTGTTCCTATTCAAGCCTTGCATCCATAAAAATACAGATAATCTTTTCAATTTGATAAATTGAACGCAAATTAGTCAATATTTTAAGACCCCTGCATTAAATCCAAAAACTTACTAAAAACCTCTATACATAAATTAAAAACAATGTTAACTTAACAACAATTTAAAGTAAAATACTCTATTTATCAATTACTTACACAAAACA
>JAQRMT010000036.1 GCA_028599035.1 Gammaproteobacteria bacterium | reverse complement strand
TTTATCTTTATCTTTATCTTTTAAGCGACCTAAGTGCCAATATTCCCCTTGAATTCTGGCTTTAACACCCAAACCTAATGTGTTCTCGAATACAGTAACTGAATACAAATCCACGACATCAAACGATGACACTAATGACTGAGCCACAACATGCTCAGAGTGGCTCGCTAAACTGAGTGCAAGTTTAATTGCCTCTTGTTTGTTTATATCACCCGTTAATTCAACTGTTAATACTGATAAATCGCCTGTGGTTAGCGTACCTGTTTTGTCAAAAGCCACTTGATTAATGTTCGCCAATACTTCTAAAGCTGATATCTTTAAGGGTAAAACTCCTTGTTTGGTGAAACGCTCCATGCCTAGTGTTAAAGCAATAGGTGTGGCTAATGCCAGCGCACAAGGACAAGTAACAATTAAAACCGAGATAGTGTGCGCTAGCCAAGCTTCATCACCTTGCATAAGCCAATAAGTTGCTGTGCACGCAGCTACGACCAATACACCTAAAACAAACCAACTGGCAATAAAATCTATCCGTGATGCGATTGCTGGTTTATCTTCTAGCGCCTGTGTGGCAATTTTCCCAATTTGACTGAGCAGGGTTTGAGAGCCTATGTGGGTAACCGACAATATTATGCTTTGATCGTGATTAATTGAGCCAGCAATAACTTTGTCGCCGATGGATTTTTGCACTAAATTGGATTCTCCTGTTAACAAAGATTCGTCAAAATTGCTTTTTCCTATGGTGATATAGCCGTCTGCCATTACGGTTTCACCAGGCTTCACCTTAACCAAGTCTTGTGCTTTTAAATCAATCACGGCTGTTTTTTGCCAAGTTTTTGACTTTTCGTGCCATTTTTCACAAGTTTGTGCAACAGTAATATTTAACTGATCCAGTTTTCCGATTGATTTATCTCGTGCCCTAAATTCTAAAAATCGTGCCAACAAAATAAAAAATACAAACATCGAGATGGAATCAAAATATACCTCGCCTTGATTGTTAAATACGCTATATACGCTGGCAAAAAACGCAGCCGATAAACCTAATACAATCGGCACATCCATTCCCACTCGTTTGCGACGAAAATCTTGCCAAGCACCTATCCAAAAATCTTGTGCAGGGTAAATCAACAAGCTTAAGCTGCCCAATAATGCACCCCAACGCCCCCATTTGACCCAATCAAGCAACTCACCTTGGTCATTTAAAGTGTCCACTAAATAAGTAGAAAGAGAGAATTGCATTAACATCATGCCAATCACGCCAGCGAATAACAGTTTTTCCATATTACGGCGTTGTTTTAATTGAGTGAGTTGGCGTGAATGTTTGGCATCATAAGGATGTGCTAAATAGCCAATATCGGCAATGGACTGTAAAATTTGACTTAGACTGATGATTTTAGGTTGCCACTTAACGCGCGCTCTATTGGTAGTGGCATCAATATAAACTTCAAGTACACCTTTTTGTGAACGCAGGTGCTTTTCGTTCAGCCAGACACAAGCAGGGCAGCGGATGTTTTCTAATAATAAATACGCCTCTTTCCAATCATCGCCTTTGATAACAAAACTTTTTTGAATATTCTCTTGGTCATAAATTTGATATTGTGCTAAAAAATCAGGCACATCGGCAGGTTTGGATTTGTCTAATAGGCGATAACGATAATATTCATCCAACCCAGACTCAACAATCATTTGGCAAACGCTATAACACCCCATACAACAAAAATATCGTGTTTCATCAAACACACGAAGCGTTGGTAAGTTGCTATTTTTGTCAGATTCTAGACCACAGTGAAAGCAAGATTTAGTATCATCAACCACAAGAATTAAGCGTTTTTAGTATAAAAAAGCACACAATGAAGAAATCATTATTATGCCTAGTTGTGAACTATTCTTCCTCTTCTTCCTCAGGCGCACCATAATATTCTGCCAATGCCTGAATTTCTTTTTCAGTTAATACTTTGGCAATTAGACGCATGCGTGAATAAATATCATTGGTACGATCGTTTTCTTTAAAGGCTTCCATCATTTCAATAAACGCCTCTTTATTCTGCCCTGTAATTGCTGCAGAATCATATTTTCCCCCTTCGCCATTTTGCCCATGACAAGTGGAGCAAGGTTTTAACATACGCTTTGGATCGCCTTTATAAACTAAATCAATGGCAAGTTGTCCACCACCTTCAGTGCCTTTTGCAAAAGGAAGTGTTGCATACCAAGCGGAAAAATCTGCCATGTCTTGGTTGGTGAGTTGCTTCACCTTCTTACGCATTACACCATCCCGTTTGCCGTCTTGAAAGTCCTTTAACTGCTTGTAAATATAAGTTGCAGGATGACCTGCTACACTCACATCATCATCACCTTGTCCGTTTTCAGCATGACACTTATTACACTTCATTGAGGCAGCTTTTTCCTTACCTTGTAGCGCATCGCCTGCCTTGATAATTGCACGAGTATCTTTATCAAAAGCCACCAAAGATGAGACATCTGCCTGTACAGTCGTTATTATTAAAAAACTGCCGAATATTATTGTTAATAATTTCATAATTAAACTCCCCAAGGGGTAACGCCAACTGAGTCGCCCGAGATAAAAAAGTGTAAGATTGGATAACCATAACTGATGACTAGATAAACCAAAATAATCCAATTCCATAAAGCAAATCCATTCAACACTTTTGGAATTGAAACCACAGGGTGAACAGGCACTGACAACTCTAATTCTGTGTTGTCTTCCTTTACACCTTTGGTTTGTGCTAAATATAGATTTACAATCAACATAACCGCTGAGACTAATAACATAACGCCACCAACCACCATGAGCATTTCATGAAAATCCCAGCGTTCTACCAATGGTGTATCGTAAGGCATACTTGAAATACGGCGTGGCTGACCTAAAAGACCAATATAGTGCCAAGGAATGGTTAGGATAAACATACCCCACATCCACAGCCATAATTGCAATCTTGCATGGGCATCGGAGATCAACTTTCTGCCTGTAATTTTTGGCCAAAAGTGATACGCTGTACCCATATAAATTACTACCACTGTGCCTGCAAAAATCAAATGAAAATGTCCTGTAATCCATTGAGTGTTATGCACCATGGCATTCATTGAATACGCTGCGTTAATCGCACCACCAAAGCCACCGATAGTGAGCATTAAGAGTCCTAGGCCAACGGATAACACCAAAGGGTCTTTCCAGTTAATTTTTGCAATCCAGCCAAATAAACCCGTACCACCACGCAAACGACCTGCAAGTTCCATTGAGGCAATGACAGTAAATCCTGTTAATAAAGTTGGCATCATCACCGCAAAGGTGCCCAGCATATGTACAAACTTCCATCCTGCAGATACACCTGGATCCATATATAAATGGTGCATACCAATAGGCACAGAAATTACCAGTAACATAATAAAGGAGATACGCCCCATTTCATCACTAAACAAGCGACCGCCTGCGAGTTTTGGCATCAAGGTATACATAGCAATATAAGCAGGAAATAGCCAGAAATATACAATAGCGTGCAAAGTCCAAGAGAACAAAACTCTAGCCAATCCCACATCAATCTCATCTATTAAACCCAAACTCCAAGGAATGAGCTGCATTAATACTTCAGATGCCACACCAACACTCGTCCATGCCCATAATAGTGCATTTGCTGTATTACCAAACTGCACCAACGGCACTGCTTCGCCTGGGTGGGCTTTTTTCCAAGTGAGGGTCATCATAATCATTTGCAACACCCAAACCCAAGAGCCAACGACCAGCAAAGTAGCGCCAATGTAGAAAACAGGGTGTGCGGCTAGGGGTGGATAAAAAGTATACATTACCGAGGCTTGACCTGTTAATAAAGGATAAGCCGCCAGTAAAACACCAAATAAAGTTAAGTAAAAACCAAACCAAGCCAGTTTTGCATTCCATAAAGGTTGCTTTAAACTACGACAAGCAGTAAAGTAACTAAAGCCCATAATTACAAAAGTGGTTAACACAAAGCCCATTAACACACCATGTGTTGAAATTGAGGCAAAATATAACTCCACACTTTGCGGAATAAAACCAGCGCGTTCAGCCACCTGATAAACCCCTAAAATCGATGCCACTAAAAATGCTAATAGCCCCACCCAATAATTACTGATACTGAGTTTATCGCCGTTTTTATAATCCATTGTTGTTTCCATTAGTTACTCCCTTTTTCGCTAACAATTAGTTTTGACCACATATGGTCGTGCCCTAAACCACAAAATTCATTACAAAATAGTGGGTATTCGCCCGTTTTGGTAAACGAAGTGTTCACTTCTGAAATATAACCTGGTACTACCATAGTATTAAAATTAGTAAAGGGTGCATGAATGCCATGTAAAACATCAAAACTTGCCATTCTAATTTTAACAGGTGTATTGATTGGCACCTCAATGCGTTGTGGATAAAAGCCATATCTTGCTGCCACCATGGTGACCGTATAACTGCCATCTGCATTTTTCTTAACCCCTAAATTGTCTTCCTTAAATTCGCCGTCTAAATGCAAGCGATTAGAATCGACTTTTTCTACGCTACTGGGTGGATGAATGTTGGTACTAATGGCTGAAAAAGTGAGGATAGCAATAATCGCAATCGTTACCACCAGTGAAATATAAAACCACTTTTTTTCTGTTGCATCTATATGCATAATAACTCCCTAATTAATTGGTCCACGGCTTAGAAAAAGTAAATAAAAGAATAACCAGCCTACGATAAAAAATGCCATATAGGCTAGTAACAGCGCATAAGTTCCGCTAGGTTTGGCGTGTAATATTTGATCTTGTGACATCTGTGAATCAGACATTTGTTCCCCCATATTGATTGTAATTGATATGTATTATATTGAATCAATTACCACAAAAAAACAACATAGGTTGTTTTTTTTGTAATTGGTTTACATCAGTCTTTTAATAAATACATTAAAGGTATTTTTAAGATAATAGTAGAGATTTTATCGGCATCCATAATGACACTACGCCCAGCATAATAATCAGTGTGCCTGATAATTTTCTGACGATAGGCCGTTTACTCGTCTCGCTTAATTTAGAGGAAAAACCCGCCATTAACAATAAACTGGGCAGCGTCCCTAAACCAAAAGCTAACATAATGAATGCCCCTTGCGCAAAAGATCCGGAAAGCATAGCAAAACTGAGCGCACCATACACTAACCCACACGGAATACCACCCCAAAGCAAGCCCACTAAAAAAGCGTGTTTTAAGCGAGTAACAGGTAAGAATTTTCGGCTAATGGGTTGTAATTTTGCCCAGAGTTTCGCACCTAGTTTTTCCAAAATTTGTATACCAGCATACCAATTGGCAATGTATAAACCGACTAATATCATCAGCACCCCTGAAAAAAATCGGAGCATTAAGTCAAAGGCACTCATTTGTAAAAAACCTGAAAGCAACCCTCCAGCCAAGCCAAACAGCGCACCCATCAGAATATAACTCAAAATTCGACCGATGTTATAATTCAGGTGATACCACAATACTTGCCTAGCATTTGATTTAAGCTCTATGGGTAGGGCGGAGGTTAATAATCCAACCACGCCACCACACATGCCCAAACAATGCACGCCACCCAATAAGCCCATTAAAAAAACGCCTGTTACGGTATCCATTGTGCAAAGGTCTCTATTAATATAAAGGACTTATTGTATCGTAATAGCATCTTTTGGACAAACTTCAATGCAATAACCACAGCCTGTGCAAGTATCCGTGTTAAGTCCAATACTAGGAACACCGCCTCTTTGCAAACTAAATCTAATCACCCCCTGTTCACAAACATCGGCGCAAGACTGACACACCACGCCAATTTTTGACAAGCAATTGTCTTTAATTGAGATTTTAATATCCCAAGGAGGCTGGTTTGCCTTGTTAAACACATTGTCTTGACAGGCATCAACACATTGATGGCAAAAACTACATCCACCTTTTTTGAAATCAAGTACCGGAAACCCGCCAGAACCTATGGTGATAATGCGCTCTGGACAAGCCGCCACACAATCCCCGCAACGACTACACAAATCAACAAACAACAGCTCATTTTTAGCCCATGGCGGTCTTATTTCACTTTGAGCATTTGCCTTAAAATTACCACGAAATAATTGCCTTCTGTTTATCAAAAACTACTCATCAGTATTGACATAAGTATTACCCACCAATGGCTCAGCATCGACTTGAGACACATGACACTGCTTACAAAAATATCGTCTTGGAGAAACGGTTTTCAAGCGTTTGCCCATGCGCGTTTTAAAATGAGAAGAGGGCATTTTAGCCGCCTCTTCCTCTTTATAATTCGCATTACTATGGCAATTTAAGCAGCTATTGTCTTTTATTGTAACCCGCATATGTTCCGATTTATGTGGCACCAACGGCGGTTGCGATTCAAAGCTAACATCATAATCACCGTTTTTTATCCATTTACTCTCTTTTGGCGCAACAGACATCCTTCTCAAAGCGTGTTTGCCACGCAAAGAGGCAATGTCTTCGGCAATAATAGCCTCATTAGAAAGTGAAAACGCCTTGGTGCTTACAGTGGGCTTGTTTTTCGCCTTAGCCTCTGCATTATCCACAGTACTTGAACAACCAAGAATTAACCCACAAACCGTTACTGTAATTAATAATTTAATTTTCATCACAACCTCCTATGCTTTCAGTATTTTGACAGGACACTTCTTATAATCCGTCTCTTTTGACAGTGGATCAGTCGCATCCAATATCAGCTTATTAACCAATCGAGAGGCATCAAACCAAGGCACAAACACCAGTCCTTTAGGCGGCTTATTACGCCCTCTGGTCTCCACTGCGGCAATAATCTCGCCCCGAGATGATTGAATTTTGGCGTTCTTACCTCGCCTTAATCCCCGCGCCTTAGCGTCCTCTGGATGCATATACACAACTGCATCTGGCACTGCACGATATAACTCAGGTACACGCCGAGTCATTGACCCAGAATGCCAATGTTCTAGCACTCTGCCTGTTGACATCCACAAGTCAAACTCCTCATTTGGCACTTCCGCTGGCGGCTCATACGGCGCAGTAATAATATTGGCTCTACCGTCCTTATTGCCATAAAAGCGCACGCCTTCGCCTTTTTCAACATACGGGTCATAGCCCTCACGATAACGCCATAAAGTCTCTTTGTTATTCACAACAGGCCAGCGCAAACCTCTGGATTTATGATAAGCCTCAAACTCAGCCTGCTCATGTCCTTTTTTAGGACCTTCCTGTTGAAAACGGCGATATTCTTCAAACAAACCCTTTTGCAAATAAAAACCAAAATCTTCCATCTCTTGATTTTTATAAATATTATCATCACCATCTTTAACTTGTGTTTTTTCAAATTGGTCAACCTGCCCATTGGCATACAAAACCTCATACAACGACTTGCCTTTGTATTCAGGATTTTTTGCCAACAACGCTTTGCTCCAAACCTCATCTGTGGTAAAGCGTTTTGAAAATTCAACCATTTGCCACAAATCTGATTTAGACTCACCCGGTGCATCCACCTGCTGACGCCAAAATTGCGTGCGTCGCTCTGCATTACCATACGCCCCCTCTTTTTCTGCCCACATCGCCGTTGGTAAAATCAAATCAGCCGCCTGTGCTGACACCGTTGGATAGGGGTCTGAGACAATCACAAAATTATCAGGATTACGCCAGCCGGGCAGCACTTCATCATTGATATTAGGCGCAGCCTGCACATTGTTGGTACATTGCTGCCACAGCACATTGAGCTTGCTGTCCTTCATCATTCGACTTTGCAAAACTGCATGATAGCCTTTCTTACCTGGAATAGTCTCAGCCGGCAGTTTCCATATCTTCTCAGCCAACTGCCGATGTGATTTTTTCATAATCACATAATCCGCAGGCAAGCGATGTACAAATGTTCCCACTTCTCGTGCTGTACCACAAGCCGAAGGCTGCCCTGTTAATGAAAAAGGCCCATTGCCCGGCTCGGAAATCTTACCCGTTAGCAGATGCACATTGTACATCAGCCCATTAACCCACACCCCACGGGTATGCTGGTTAAAACCCATGGTCCATAACGATACAATTTTCTTATCAGGGTCGGCATACAACTTTGCCAAACGCTCCAACTTCTGCGCTGAAACACCCGAAATCTCCACCGCTTTTTCTAAAGTATATTCCTTAACAGACTGTGCATATTCCTCAAATGAAATTGAACTTAATTTACCCTTATTAGCGTTTTTAGCCGCCTTTTGCAAGGGATGCTCAGGGCGCAAACCATAGCCAATATCAGTCGGCGTTTTCTTAAAATTAACATGTTTTTCAATAAATTCTTTATTGTAAGCCTTGTTCTCAATAATGTAATTAGCAATATAATTAAGTATGGCCAAATCCGACTGTGGATGCATAATCATGCCATTATCAGCCAACTCAAAAGAACGATGCTCAAAAGTACTCAACACATGCACCTCAGTGTCCGGCTTAGTCAGCCGTGTATCAGAAATCCGTGACCACAAAATAGGGTGCATCTCTGCCATATTCGAGCCCCACAGCACAAACGCATCGCCATGCTCAAAATCATCATAACACCCCATCGGCTCGTCCGAACCAAACGCCCGAATAAATGCCCCCACTGCCGAAGCCATACAATGCCGTGCATTCGGGTCAATATTATTAGAGCGAAACCCCGCCTTAAACAACTTAGAAGCCGCATACCCCTCCCACACTGTCCACTGCCCAGAACCAAACATCCCCACGCGTGAAGTCATCTTATCCACAGGCTTACCTTCGTTCTCCTTATTAGACTGCGCAATAGCAATCTTAAACTTATCTGCCATCACATCAAACGCCTCATCCCACGACACCGGCTCAAACTGCCCATTTTTATCATAGTTGCCATTGGTTTTACGCAACAACGGCTGAGTCAAGCGATCCTTGCCATACATAATTTTTGAGAGAAAATATCCCTTAATGCAATTCAACCCCTTGTTCACAGGCGCATCAGGATCACCTTGCGAGGCAATCATCTTCCCATCCTTGATCCCCACCAACACCGAACACCCCGTGCCACAAAACCGACAAGGAATCTTATCCCACCTTACCTCGTCCTCATCCTTACTCGCCAATGTTACGCTCGGTATAGTTATTCCAGCCGTTGCTGCCGTTGCTGTAATTGCACTATTTTTTATAAATTCTCTTCTACTAATACTCATTCTCTCTCCTCAATATTTAACAAATAAAACTCGCATATTAAGCATTTAATAGCAACTTTTCATTAACATAAGTTATTTTTTCTCAAATTACCCCTTAAAAAGGCAAGGGCTTCCCCACGCTGTTTTACACTCTCGCTTCCAAGCCTTGTTTGGTAGCGTTTTGTTATTGTGTTTTGGTGAAGGCAAGGCCTTCACCATTTCATCATTAATCCTTAATGGTGTTATTAAACCGAGTAGAGAAGCCAAACACCTTGGGTTCGCAAATATCAATACAGCGACCGCAGTTGGTGCAGTTGCTGTCTAGCACAATGCTGCTGATGTTACCTTTGAGTGCGGGTTTAATGACTTGAGATTCTGGGCAAACGGCAAAGCATTCTAGACAATCAGTGCATTTTTCTCTTGCTAAGGCGTTTACTCTTAACCATGATTTTTTGCCAATTATGCTGTAAAACGCACCGACTGGACACAGGCGAGCGCACCAGCCATTTTTAAGTACAAATAAATCAAACAAAAAAATCAGGGCAATTAAGCCCCAGCCGAAACTCATACCAAAAATAATGCCTCGGTGCAAGATGGACACAGGGTTTACCAACTCCCAAACCAAGGTGCCTGTGAGCCATGCCAAAAGTAAACTCATGCCTAATAGCCAATAGCGCATTTTGTTGGAAACGCCGCCGCCTTTGCTTTGAATCTTTAATCGACAACGCAACCAAGCAGCGGCATCGGTAACAATATTCACTGGGCAGACCCAAGAGCAGAACGCTCTACCACCAACGAAACTGTAAAACAGCGACACAATCAACACGCCGATGAGCGCGTCTTTTATCAGTGAATGACCTGCGAATAAAGACTGAACAAGGACGAAAGGGTCAGTTAGTGGCACAGTATCTAGTATCAGACTGGCACTTAAATTACCTTTGATAAGCCAAACATCAAACCAAGGGCCGAGTAGGAACAGTATCAAAATGCCGATTTGACTAAAACGGCGTAACAGTAGATATTTATTCACCCCAAGCCAGCCTTTGGTGGCTCGTGCATCGCTGCCGATTTTTCGACAAAGGCTGTTTTTTTTCATTGGTCAATCAAGCCTTTGCCTTGTAAATCATATTTTTTTCCCTCTGGCAGGTTGTACTGGTGTTTAATATCTGGGCGCACTAAAGATTTCCCTGTTTTTTGCTTTTCCTCCCAGCCTAAGCGATAATGTTCTTGGCGTTTACCTATTGCCAGTTTGATAGGCAATACTTTAATTACTGCCTCTTCCATAATGCAAGCCTGCTCGCACTTGCCACAGCCAGTGCAACTATCGTAATGTACCACAGGAATAAACAAGGCATGTTTACCACTGCGCTGATTGTGTTTTATTTCGATGGTGATGGCTTTGCCCTGCACGGGGCAGACATTAAAACACACCTCGCAACGCAAGCCTTGATAGGCGATACAACCTTGGGTGTCTACAATTCTTGCCAATCCCATTTTGGCATCGTTAATGTTGGTCAGATTTTTATTCAGTGCACCAGTTGGACAGGCGACGACGCAAGGAATATCCTCACACATTTCGCAGGCGGCTTCTCTGGCAGTAAAAAAAGGCGTACCTAGGGCGACATCATCTTTCAAAGTCGCCAAACTCAGTGTTGGATAAGGGCAATCATTGACACACAAGCCGCAACGGATGCAGGCTGAGTTAAATGCTTGCTCAGCTAACGCACCAGGCGGGCGAATAGCGGCGGCAGGCAGAGAATAAGCGTATTTTGAATAACTGACAAGCCCTGTGGCTACGAGTGCAGTGGTGGTGGCTAATTTAGCCGAGTTAATAAAGAAATCTCTGCGTGAATAAGGCATATTGCCTCAAAGCGCCTCTGAATGTTGATACACCAATGCCGTTGAAACCACGCCAGAAAGCGCATCAAACCCCTCTATTATGTTGATAATTTGCGCTTGCGTTTCTTGTTCAATCGTTACCACAAAGCGATTGCCTTCAGACAATCCGTGAACCTCAACGCCACTTATGCTGTTTAGACTATTTTCTACTTGCTGCGCTTGGCTTTTGATCACTTGCACCAATACGCCACAAATATCAATCTTGTCTTTTTCGGTCATTTTATGATAAACACAGCCTTGGCAATTTCTTGTGATTTAAGCAATTTTTGAGGCAGTTTTGAGGCAAACTTTTTCTTTAATGGCGGGAGTAACAAATCGTAATAAGCTTTTGCCACGACTTTTGCCACGCCTTTTGCTGGGATTTTATAGTTTAATATTCTGGTCTCGTTTGGCTTGAGGCGTGTATCACCCAGCACTTTGGTTGCTTTTGGCGGTGGTGCTGGCTTGTTGTTATCGTCACCGATGATATACATAAACATTGCCTGTTTATCGTCCTTTATCGGGTGGGTTTTAGAACTTTGCCAAACAATATTGCCATTCACATCTTCGGCAATAACAGTGATGTAGAAGTTTCTAAAAGGCGCACCTGTTGGAAAGTTATGCGGCAATAAGTTAACTACCTTAACTTTGGCAGCTAATTGAGTGTTGCTCTCGTTTACATCAAGCGTCATCACCATACCTTTGCCGACCATCTTAGCAGAATGTCCACCCACCATAGAGTGGTCGCTAACACCACCTACTACTGGCATATGACAAGATTGGCAAGTGGTAGATCCACCTGCTGAGGCGATTTCTGTGCCTGTTTGACAAAGAGGTACTTTTTTAGAATTTTTGCGTTGGTCGTGACACCCTAGGCAGGCTTTAGAGGTTTTGAACAAATCTGGATTGTTGGCAACACCGCCTTTGCTAAATCCTTGGTGTAGCGCACTAGTGCCTTTAGGGCCTTGGAGCTGCGTGCTTGAATATTCATAGGCTTTCATACCCAGTTTTAGTCCGCCACCTTTTTTCTTGGTGCCTGTAAACTTGGTCAAACTGTGGCAAGCAACACAATTAACCCCTTCTGAGAAGGATTCTTTGGCATTTAGCTGGGTTTTTCCTTCTTTGGCAGCAGCAGGTGCATGGCATTGTAGACAAACTGGGTATTTATTTTTGTTTTTCCCCATTCTCACGCCTTCGTCTAAAGGACTGCCAACAACCATGCCATAAAAAAGCCCGTGAATAGGGTCTTTTAGGGCTGTGCTTTGGGCGTGCATTGAGCCTTCCCATTGATTGTAAATTTTATAATGACATCCGCTACATGTTTTTGAAGATAGATTGTCAATATTTGGGTGATTGCTGTCATTCTTGCCAAAATTCATCATCGTATCTACCGTGGATTTAGCTGAATCCATAAAATATTGCGCATTTGCCTGTATTTGTGCGCTTGATAAAAGTGCAAATAGAATGAGTAGTCGTTGTATTGTCATTTGATGAACGCTCGCTTTTAGTAAAAGAATGCTATTATAA
>JAQRMT010000035.1 GCA_028599035.1 Gammaproteobacteria bacterium | reverse complement strand
CATTTTGATACACTTCGACCGACTGCACCACGCCTTGTGCGTGCAGTTGAGTGTAAGCACGCACCATCTTCTCATCAATCCAAGTGCTGTTTTGTCCCTTGCGTTTGATGCTCTTACAGTGATAAATCACTTGTTCAAAATTGTGGTTGGTTTTGAGGGTGAATTGATTTGAATGCAGTGTTTTACTCAAACTTTTAGAAATGCGTAATGCCTCAGGCGTAATCACCATTCGTGGATTTGGACAATACCACGCCACTGGATCATTCTCGTTATACCAAGGGAAAATCCCTTTTTGATAAGCGTCAATTAAGCGCTCAGATGACAAATCACCGCCAATGGCAATCAAGCCATTTGCTTCATCCAGTGCTAATTTAACCTCTGGAAATGGCGTGTTTTTAGAATGCAGAATAAAGGTTTCAGGAAGGTTGATTTTTGACAATCTCCCTTGCCATATACAGTGCCGCAATACTTCTGGCTTCGGTTAAGTCCTCGTTATAAACCAAATTATCCAAATCAGCTAGTTTATGCTCAACCACTTCCAACGGCTCTGGTTCGTCGCCTTGTGCGCTCGCTTTGTATAAATCTTGCGCTAATACAATATAGGTAATGCTAGATTGATAACCAGGTGCAATGGTCATTTCTTTGATAAAAGTGAGCTTATTAGCACCATAACCAATCTCCTCAATCAACTCTCTATTAGCCGCCTCAAGTGGGTTCTCGCCCTCATCAATCTTACCTTTAGTGAGGGCTAATTCGTACCTATCTGTGCCGCCAGAATACTCATAAATCATCAGCACAGTTTCATCATCCAGCATCGGAATCACCAATACTGCCCCATTCCCAGGCGGTTTCAGGCGTTCATAGGTTCTTTGTTCGCCATTTGAAAATTCAATGTCCATCGCTTCAATATTGAAAAAACGGGTCGTGGCAATGGTTTTTATATTTGATACAGTAGGCTTGTTACGCATGGTTGGTATTATGCCATTGATTGATTACAAAACTGCTATTTTTTACGATTTGGTAGCCTTATTAAAACATACAATCCAGAGGCAATCATAGCGGCAGATGCTAATAAAAATGGTGCTGTTAATGCTTGCGTCATTTGTGCGACCATGCCCAGCGTTAATGCCGCCACGGCGTAGCCAAAATCACGCCAAAATCGATAAATACCCAGTAGTGTTCCTCGTGCCTCTATCGGTGCGAAATCGGCAACTGCAGCACCCAGCGTAGGATATAGCATCGCCATACCTATACCCATTATTCCCGCCTCTAATGTCCATAAAAATATACCTTCTGTATAAACAATACTGAGCAAACTAAGCCCACATATCCACATTCCGCCAACAATTAACACCTTACGCCCAACCTTATCTGACAAAGACCCGGTAATCAACTGAGTGCCGCCCCATACAAGCGCATACACCGAAATAATAGCACTACCCTCTATCAGCGTTAATTCTTTAGACAAGAAAAATACAGGCAAAAATATCCAAACCATGGCATCGGTAAATTTCTCTACCAATCCTGCTTGATTTAACGATAATAGAGCCTTGTCATGCCAGCTTGCTTGAATAAATAACCTGCCGAGACTTTGCTGCCCTGTTGAGGGTTTACCTGTCTGATGCAATTTAGCCCATGGCAGGGTCTCTTTGATATAAAAAATAGATGAAAATAACCCCAACACAATCACCACAATGCCAAATACGAACAAACCCTGTCTTGCACCGATTAGATTAGCAATATAAGCCGTTGCCACGCCAGCAATAGCAACCGCAGCATAACCAGAAAATTCATTAATACCATTGACCAGCCCTTTTTGGTCTGAGCGTGCCAAATCGAGTTTACTATTAATAGTCATTGACCAACACAAGCCCTGATTAACACCTAATAATAAAGTTGCTGCCACAATCCAATTCCAACTCGGCGCATACAAAATCATAAATGGCACAGGAATTGCCACCACCCACCCCGCAATTAGCATGCGCCTACGCCCGTATTGGTCGCTCAAACGGCCTGCCAATAAATTCATCACTGCCTTCACCACGCCAAATACAACAACAAAAGAAGTTAGCAATAGGAGCTGCTGTTTATCTAAATTAAACTCTGATTCTGCCAAACCAGGAATAACCACTCTTACCATGCCAATCGTCAGTCCTACTAGAAAAACTTGTATTAACTGAAGCGCAATTTGTGATTTATTCTCAAGTATGCCGTGCTGTATCGCTTGTATGGACATAAAAACACCTTCTAACTGTTAAATAAACAAGAGCAAACTACTTGCATTCTAACTGAGCATACCCTTAAAATCTGATAAGATATGATAACTTTTTTTCTAGGAGAGAACAATGAAAACCCTCTATCTTTTACTTTCTTTAACCTTATCGACTCTATCTAATGCCTGGAACATTAACGGCTTGGGCGAGTTTTCATTCGAAAAACTTGGCAGTAATTTACTTATCATTCATGGTCCATCTGGCGAACCCAGTGTTAAAAACCAGGGTTTTATGAACAACCCTGGCATGATTGTCGGCAACAAAGGCGTGATTATCGTTGACCCAGGTAGTGCTTATAGTGTAGGTAAAAATGTGCTTAAAGAAGTTGAAAAAATCACCCAAAAGCCTATTATTGCAGTCTTTAATACCCATGTTCATGGCGACCACTGGCTAGGCAATCAAGCGATTATCGAAAAATACCCAAATGCTAAAATCTATGCCCATCCACAAATGATTATTGAGGCCAAAAACGGCGAAGGCGATAACTGGGTTAATCTTATGACAACCCTAACCGATGGGCTAACAAAAGACACCATTGTTACTTATCCAACGGATGCAACCCAGCATTTACAGATCATCAACCTTGACTCAGAACAATTCAAAATTCACAATCCTACTATCACAGCGCACACCAATACCGATATTATGATTGAACACATAAACAGTAAAACCTTGTTCTTAGGCGATAATAGCTTTGTTGATCGCATGGGTCGTTTTGACAGCACCTCTAGTATGCACAACAACATCAAAGTATTACAATATGCAACGGATTTAGGTCTGGATTATTATGTGCCCGGTCACGGCTCATCAGGCGATGCAAACCACGCTGTTAAACCATTTTTAGATTATTTATTAATTGTTCAGGATGAAGTCAAAAAAGGTTACGAAGAAGATTTAGCCGACTATGAAATCAAGCCAATTGCCCTTAAAAAGTTAAAAACTTATCAAAATTGGCACGGGTTTGATGCACAGTTTGGCAAACAGATTGGCAAAATGTTGCTTGAGATTGAAGAGCTAGACTGATAAATTTTGATAACTCAGACAGAGAGGGCTAACCTTGTGAATCAAAAAACCCATCCATATGCAGCTCAGTTAAGTCACTAAATCCACCGATATGCTTATCATCAATCACAATTTGTGGCACCATTCTAGCGCCACTGGTGACCTTTGAAAACTCTGCCATCAACGCACGATCCTCATCAATCATTTTTTGCTCAAAAGGTAAATTCCATTTATTTAACAATGTCTTGGTCTTGACGCAAATCGGACAAGTATTGGTAGAATAAATCACGATTTTCATACCAACGCCCCCACCACTAAATCACCCATTTTGCTGGTGCCGACAATGCTATCACCCTCACTGGCAATGTCTTGCGTGCGATAGCCTTTATCTAGCACAGTATTTACTGCCATCTCAATTTTATCTGCTAAGTCCGCCTGGTTAAGCGAATAACGCAACATCATCGCAACGGAAAGAATAGTCGCCAATGGATTGGCAATATCTTTGCCTGCAATATCAGGTGCACTGCCATGAATTGGTTCGTACATACCAAAGCCACTTTTATTAAGTGATGCCGATGGCAACATTCCGATTGAACCTGTCAGCATCGCCGCACAATCACTCAATACATCGCCAAACAAATTACTGGTTACCATCACATCAAACTGCTTAGGTGCTTTGACCAACTGCATGGCGGCATTGTCTACATACATATGCGAAAGCGCCACATCGGGATATTCTTTAGCCACATTTTCCATCGTTTCACGCCATAATTCACACACTTCTAACACATTCGCCTTATCAACTGAACACACTCGCTTATCACGAAGTTGGGCAATTTTAAAAGCTGAATGTCCAATACGCCTAATCTCTGATTCAAAATAAGTTGCCGTATTAAAGCCATATTTTTCACCATTCCGCTCTTCAACACCACGAGGCTCTCCAAAATAAATCCCTGCTACCAACTCACGCACAATCATCAAATCCAACCCAGAAACTATTTCCTCTTTCAGTGTCGAAGCGCTGGCAAGTTGGGGATATAAAATCGCAGGGCGAAGGTTTGAGAACAAATCCAACTCAGCACGCAGCCCTAACAGCCCCCGCTCTGGGCGCAAACCTCGCTCTAACTTTTCCCATTGATAGCCGCCCACAGCACCAAGCAAAATAGAATCACACTCATGCGCAGCGTCCAATGTGGCTTGTGGCAATGGCGAACCTGTCTCATCATAAGCCGTACCGCCTACCAAACCATGCACCAACTCCATGTTAAGCGCATTGTTTGTATTTAAAAAATCAATGACTTTTAACGCTTGAGCGATAATCTCTTGCCCAATGCCGTCGCCTGGCAATATTAATACTTTTGACATTAAATTTCAACCATATCAAATTGCTCTTTAGTCGCACCACAATCAGGACAAACCCAATCTTCAGGCACATCTTCCCATTTTGTGTTTGGTGCAATCCCTTCTTGTTCTGAGCCTTTGGCTTCGTCATAAACCCAATCGCAGATTGTGCATCTTAATTTTTTATATTGCATATTTTTCTCCAATAAGTGCTGCATAAAAAAAGGGGAGCGACCTACTCCCCTTCATCAAATAGCAATCTATTTATAGATTATCAGCATTTTTAGCCAAATATTCAGCCACACCTGCCGGGGTATCTTTCATACCTTCGTCGCCTTTGTTCCAACCAGCAGGACAAACTTCGCCATGTGTGGTGTGAAAGTCAAGGGCATCAACCATTCGTAGCATTTCATCCACATCTCTACCCAATGGCAAATCGTTCACTACTTGATGACGAACCACAAAATCTTCATCAATCAAGAATGAAGCACGAAGTGCAATACCAGCTGGGTGAACAACGCCGTAGGCTTCCATAATTGAATGATTAACATCGGCCACTAATGGGAAATCAATCTTGCCCAGTCCACCATCTTTAGTGCCTGTATTACGCCATGCATTATGGGTAAATTGTGAATCAATCGATACGCCGACCACTGCAACGCCTTTTTCTGCGAATTGTGCCATACGGTGATGGTGTGCTAAAATTTCTGATGGACAAACAAAAGTAAAGTCCAATGGGTAGAAGAAAAGCATAATTTTCTTACCTTTAAGGCTAGAAAGTGAAAAATTATCTACAATTGATCCATCTGCTAATACTGCTGCAGAAGTAAAGTCTGGTGCTTGTTGTGTTACTAAAACGCTCATATCTTCTTCCTAAATTAAATAATAAAGGGATAATTATACAACCGTAAATACCTTTAAATCATATAAAAAATAAGGATTTGTTTAAAATACCAAGTAAAATACCCCCAATGCTTAAAATCTACAATACACTCAGCAAACAAAAAGAGGTTTTCCGCCCAATTGACCCTGACAAAATAGGTATATATGTTTGTGGTATGACGGTTTATGATTACTGCCACATGGGTCATGCACGAGTACTGGTTATGTTTGATATTATTACTCGCCATTTGCGCCGCCATTTTCCCAAAGTAGAATATGTGCGTAATATTACCGATATTGACGACAAAATTATCCAGCGCGCCATTGAAAATAAAGAGGATATTTACAGCCTGACTAATCGTTTTATTGAGTCCATGCACGAAGATGAACGGGCACTCGGCATACTACCACCTGATATTGAGCCTAGGGCAACTGATGCGATAGAACAGATGTTTTATATGATTGAGGCGCTGATTGAAAAAAACATTGCTTATCAAGCAAAAAATGGCGATGTATATTACTCAGTTCGTGCTTTTAAGGATTACGGAAAATTGAGTGGTAAAAACATAGACGACCTCGAGGCAGGCGCTAGAGTTGATGTGGAGACCGATAAAAAAGACCCGCTAGATTTTGTGCTGTGGAAAATGGCAAAACCGAATGAGCCAAGCTGGAAATCCCCTTGGGGTGAGGGGCGACCCGGCTGGCATATTGAGTGTTCGGCAATGTCCACGCATCATTTAGGTCACCATTTTGACATTCACGGTGGTGGCATGGATTTGGCATTTCCACATCATGAAAATGAGATTGCACAATCTGAAGGCGCAAACGGTTGCTCGTTTGTAAATACTTGGATGCATGTAGGGTTTGTGAACATCAACAACGAAAAAATGAGCAAGTCCTTAAATAATTTTTTCACCATTCGTGGTGTATTAGAGAATTATGATGGCGAAACCTTGCGTTATTTTATTATGAGCTCACATTACCGTTCTCCGCTTAATTTCTCTGACGAGAATTTAGACAACGCCAAGGCGGCTTTGACACGCCTATATACCGCAACACGCAAATTACAAGCCTCAGAGGCAGCAACAACTGAAGTCTCACAGCGCTTTGATTATGAAGCACGCTTTACTGAGGCACTTGATGATGATTTCAACACCCCAATTGCACTCAGTATCTTATTTGAATTGGCTAAGACCACCAACGCCGAGCGTGAAAAAGACAAAGATCAGGCAAATGCTTTAGGGCAATTGCTCAAAAAATTGGGAGGCTATATTGGCATTTTACAAATGGACGGCGATGATTTTTTAAAACAAGGTGTCGGCTTATCAGATAGCGAAATTGATACAAAAATTACGCTGAGAAATACAGCCAGAACCAATAAAGATTTTACTCTATCCGACCAAATTAGAGATGAGTTGGCACAGTTGGGTATTATTTTAGAAGACAGTGCAGGAACAACAACATGGCGCAGAAAATAGAAAATTTTAGAGGTTCTGCTTCTAAAAAAATAGATTGGGAAAATATCGACACCATTCTATTAGACATGGATGGCACGCTACTAGATTTGCATTTTGATTTGCATTTTTGGATGGAGTATTTGCCTTTGGTATTTGCCAACAAGCACAACCTAACACACCAACAATCAAAAGATAAAATTTATCCCATTCTTCGAGCGCAAGAAGGCAAACTGCATTGGTATTGCCTAGATTATTGGCAAAAAGTATTTGAGCTGGACATTGCTAAACTTAAAGAAGATGTAGCGCACTTAATCCAAATACATCCTTTTGTGTTGGAGTTTTTAGAGCAAGCTAGGACGCACGAAAAGCATATTTATCTAGTCACCAATGCACATCGAAAAACCATTAAACTGAAAATGCAGGCAACAAATTTAGAGCAATATTTTGATAAAATTATCTCTTCACATGATTATGGTGTTGCTAAAGAGGAGCGAGAATTTTGGCAAAAATTAGCGACTGAACTTAAATTTGACAAAGTAAAAAGTATCTTTTTTGATGATTCGTTGCCCGTTTTACAATCTGCTAAACAATATGGTATCGGTACAGTGATTGCCATTAGTAAACCCAGTTCTCAAATGAACGCTAAAGAAGTAAAAGGCTTTATTAATATCGATACTTTTGAAAGTTTAATCTAATAAAGTTTGGCACGGTAATATTATTGTGTATAATTTTCAACATACATAGCCTAAAGCAGTACGCAAAAAACCATAAAATAGGATTTTTGCCAAACCTTTAGGTTTTTTTTCGTCAAAAAAAGGACTGTTATGAGAAATGTTGCTATTTTAGTTGATGGTGGTTTTTACCTAAAACGCTGCAAAAAACAATCAGATGTTATATAAAATCGTCTCTGATTTGCAAGAACATATTGATGGCTTAAACACAACACTACCGAAAAGTCCTTGAAAATCGGTATTCTTTCAGACTCTCACGGTTGGATTCATCCTGATATTATCAGTCTAATGAACACCTGTGACCAAGTCATTCATGCGGGCGATATTATCGAAGAAAACACATTGAGTGCGCTCACGCCGCCACTGACTGCCGTCAGGGGTAATAATGACGGGCACATCAGCCTAAAGAATATCGAAACTTTGCTCCTGCCAGGAGGAATAATTACCATAGAACACGGTCATGAGCACGGCTGGAACACGCCATCACATGACTCACTACGCCAAACCCACGCCCACGCCAAAGCTATTATTTACGGGCATACACACAAGCAAGTGATTGATAAAACCACCACACCTTGGGTCATCAATCCAGGTGCAGCAGGTGCAATACGCAATGGTGGTAGCTCTAAGTGCTTAATCCTTACCATTGATGATATGCAAGAATGGGAATTTACCCCGTATCATTTCACCAATGACAAGGGTCTCACTGTATAATTAATAGTTTTTTTATAAGTCAAAAGGATATAACGATGAAGAACGCTTTTTATGCACAATCTGGCGGTGTAACTGCCGTAATTAACGCATCTGCTTGTGGTGTTATCGAAACAGCACGCAAACACTCAGACAAAATCGGCACGGTTTATGCGGGTCAAAATGGCATCATTGGTGCATTAACTGAAAATCTAATTGACACTTCTAAAGAATCTGATGCGGATATTTCAGCACTCAAGCACACACCTTCTGGTGGCTTTGGCTCATGTCGTTATAAAATGAAATCTTTAGAAGATAACAAGGCAGAATATGAAAGATTGATTGAAGTATTTAAAGCACACGACATTGGCTACTTTTTCTACAACGGTGGTGGCGACTCGGCAGACACTTGTTTAAAAGTTTCTCAATTATCAGAGTCTATGGGCTACCCAATCCAGGCAATTCATGTGCCAAAAACGGTTGACAATGACTTGCCCGTAACAGACAACTGCCCAGGCTTTGGTTCTGTTGCAAAATACATTGCCGTTTCTACTATGGAGGCCAGTTTTGATGTGGCATCTATGTGCGCTACTTCAACTAAGATTTTCGTTTTAGAAGTAATGGGCCGTCATGCGGGCTGGATTGCAGCGGCAGGTGGCTTGGTTGATGATTCAATTCCTGTGGTGATTTTGTTCCCAGAAGTTGATTTTGATGAGAAAAAATTCCTAGCCAAAGTTGACGCTAATGTTAAAGAATTTGGCTATTGTACGATTGTGGTTTCCGAAGGCACAAAATGGCCAGATGGTCGTTTCCTCGCTGAACAAGGCACTCGTGATGACTTTGGTCATGCACAATTAGGCGGTGCAGCGCCTGTTGTCGCTAATCTTATTAAAGATGCATTAGGACACAAATATCACTGGGCAGTTGCAGACTACTTACAGCGTGCTGCTCGTCACCTGTCTTCTAAATCTGATGTTGAACAGGCTTACGCATTGGGTGAAGCCGCAGTTAATTTAGCGATGGAAGGTAAAAACTCAGTCATGCCTGCGGTTATTCGTACCTCAAATAACCCATACACTTGGGAGATTGGCATGGGCGAATTAAAAGACATCGCTAATGTAGAAAAAATGATGCCAATGGACTATATTTCTGATGATGGTTTTGGTATTACTGATGCGTGTCGTGAATATTTACAGCCGCTTATCGAAGGCGAAGACTACCCACCATACAAGAACGGCTTGCCGGATTATGTGGTGATGAAAAAAGAAATGGTCGCAAAGAAGTTACCGCCATTTGAAGTCTAATTTCAGTTTATAAATTTAAGGGGGCTTATGTTACGCAAGTAGCATAAGCCTTTTTTATTAAGGAGTAAAACAATATGTCAATTGGTCCAAGAGAAATTAGCGTTCCTTTTCGCCCTATTCCGCTCGATGTACCTGAGGGAATGAAGCCGAATGAGTTTTTTAATTCACCTGAAAATTTAGCAGATTTAACTAACAATAACGGCTTACTAACCAACGCTGAAGACTTACTACTTTATAGAAAGGCGTTAGGGCATTCTAATGAATTTGATTGTTCTATTATTTATAACACCTCGCAAAGCATCTTAAACCCCTTGGGTCGCCCAGTGCGTCGCACGCAATTGCCTAACAATGTTAGAAAGGTTTGGAATCGTATGAACCAAATTGTAATTGCTTTCATGCTAGAACACTATCCCGACCCTGAGAAACATCTTATTTTAGCGGGTGAAGCTTCGCTTGACTCTACTTGGCCAATTACCTCCCCTGGCGTGCCCAGTATTCGTATGCTGCATAACCACTTTATTGTCTTTGATAAACAACAACTCAAAGACGCTAAAGTGGCAGATACAGACAACCCCAACTTAACCGATGGCGGACAACACTCTTTATTTGCCGCTTATATGCAGGATGTTTATGTAGAGTTTTTGTCATCACTTGACTTGAAAATACTAAGACCCATTATTGGCGAAGCCTCAGGGCTATCCCTAACTGGATACCCACAAGGATTACCCAGTTGGGAAATCAACGGTGGCATTGACAGTCTAAAAAATATCGATTTTTGGAAAGAGTATGATTTAGTGCTGAAAGGCTTCTTAGACTTTTACCGCACTTTTTTTGCCCAAGTATCAAGTCGCAATTCTGGCGTGCCAGATAATGCCTACTTTCCTAAAGAGATTGAAAAAACACTGTTGTTTAATAACTGTTTTTTATCAGCGGCAAAAAAAGTCAGAGATCAGTGCATTGCAGATGCTAGATACGCAACCTCTATTCGCTGGCAACCCGCATTTAAACAACTTATCTATCGTGATGACCAGGGCAGATTGGTGGTTACTATCTCACAGAACTCAATCGGCAACGCTATTACCGAGCTCTTAGGCGTGGTGGTAAAACGCACGCCAGATGCAAAGGGTTATGAAAAATCTGAACCTGCACTGATTGAAAAATTGCTCAAACTTCGTTCAAGATTGGTTGAAGCAGATTTAGGTCACGGCATCAAAACCAAGTATTGGGATAAATAATGCTTTCCATTTATAAATAATTGGGCTATAATTCATCCAATTATTATCAAGGGGGAAGTAATGGATACACTATCAATGTCGATTGGCATTTCAATCATTGCCGTTATATACGGTTTAATTACCATTAATTGGATTAACAAACAGTCCGCTGGTTCGGATAAAATGAGAGAAATTTCCGATGCCATCGCAGAGGGGGCAAAAGCCTACCTCAATCGTCAATATTCAACAATTGGTGCGGTTGGCGGGGTTTTGTTTATTATTATTACCTATTTTCTCGGCGTACCGGTTGGTATTGGGTTCTTGATTGGTGCAGTGTTATCAGGTGCCACGGGCTATATTGGTATGAATGTATCCGTAAAATCAAACTCCCGCACCGCAGAGGCGGCCAAAAATGGCATTAATGCTGCTTTCCAAGTCGCCTTCAAAGGTGGCGCAGTAACAGGCATGCTGGTTGTTGGCTTGGCACTTCTAGGTGTTTCTGGATTTTATGCTGGCTTATTGGCTTTTGACATTGAACAAAAAGAAGCGTTACATGCACTTATCGGGCTTGCTTTTGGTGGCTCATTGATTTCAATCTTCGCACGATTAGGCGGCGGCATCTTCACCAAAGGCGCAGATGTTGGCGCAGATATTGTTGGTAAAGTTGAGGCGGGCATCCCCGAAGATGACCCTCGCAATCCTGCTGTGATCGCTGACAATGTGGGCGACAATGTGGGCGACTGTGCAGGTATGGCAGCTGACTTGTTTGAGACCTACGCCGTTACTATTATTGCAACAATGATGCTAGCTGGTGTTTTAAACTTGGGCGAAGATGCAATTCTTTACCCATTAGCCTTAGGCGCAGTCTCAATTATTGCCTCAATTATCGGCACTTTCTTTGTCAAAGTGTCCGAAGGTGGCTCTATTATGGGCGCACTCTATAAGGGCTTGATTGTCTCTGCAGTATTGGCAGGTATTGCCTTTTATTTCATCACTGCCAATATGGGCATGGGGATGAATTTATTCTACGCATCACTCATTGGCCTAGTATTGACGGCAGTGATGGTCGTGGTTACCGAATACTATACTTCAACTGAGTATTCACCAGTGCAACACATTGCCAAGGCTTCACTGACAGGCGATGGCACTAATGTTATTGCGGGTTTAGGTCTGTCAATGAAATCCACTGCATTGCCAGTTTTGGCAGTATGTGTCAGTATTTGGGGTGCGCATACATTGGGCGGCTTATATGGTATTGCCATTGCCGCAACAGCAATGCTATCAATGACTGGCGTTATCGTTGCCTTAGATGCGTACGGTCCAATCACCGACAATGCAGGTGGTATTGCTGAAATGGCAGAATTACCCGAAGAAATTCGCAACATTACCGACCCACTAGATGCGGTTGGCAACACCACCAAAGCAGTAACAAAAGGTTATGCAATCGGCTCTGCCGGCCTTGCAGCCTTGGTGTTGTTCGCTGACTTTACGCATGAATTGGGGCAATTAACCCAATTCAAAGATATTGCCTTTGATCTATCAAATCACAAAGTGATTATTGGTCTGTTCTTAGGCGGTTTGGTGCCTTATTTATTTGGTGCAATGGCAATGGAAGCAGTGGGTCGTGCGGCTGGCGGTATTGTCAATGAAGTGCGCAGACAATTCAAAGAAATGCCGGGCATTATGGACTACACACAAAAACCGGACTACTCCAAAGCCGTAGACATGCTCACTCAGGCTGCCATTAAAGAAATGGTTGTGCCTTCCATCCTTCCTATCTTGTTCCCAATAGCTGTTGGCTTGCTACTAGGTGCTGAAGCGCTAGGCGGGTTATTAATCGGCTCTATTGCTACAGGCATCTTTGTTGCTATCTCCATGACCACTGGTGGTGGAGCATGGGACAACGCCAAGAAATACATTGAAGATGGGCATTGTGGCGGTAAAGGCTCTGATGCACATAAAGCAGCAATCACGGGCGATACCGTAGGCGACCCGTATAAAGATACTGCTGGACCTGCGATTAATCCACTCATTAAGATTATGAATATTGTGGCAATTATGATTATTCCATTGCTGTAATAAAAAACCATCCTCAATAAAAAAGGTGCTTACGCACCTTTTTTATTCTTTAGAAAATCTAAAAACTATTTATTAATTTCCACTTTTAAACCTTTAGTGTTCTTTGAGAGTGAAAAATCAGCTTGCGCTTTCATGATTGAATCAACGCATTCATCTAGGTCGTTATACTCATCTACGCCTGTATCAAAACGCTTATCACGCATAAAATAAAACATATTTTTATAAGTGAAAGTTGCCATCTTGATAACGATAAAGGTATAGTAACCGTCTTCCCAAATTGCGGATGGTTTTTCCACGCCGCCTAC
>JAQRMT010000034.1 GCA_028599035.1 Gammaproteobacteria bacterium | reverse complement strand
CTTGGCAGTATTTATAATAAGACTCTCTTTTGAGGTTTTTTTATGTGCGTATGAATCAAATTGATGAAAAAGATAAACAATTATTTAGAGACACTGTTGATGCAGAAGTGCCAATGGACAAGGATAATATTAATCGCATAAATAAAGCCGAAAGAGAGCCGCCATTCACAGCCTATAGTTTTGCTCTTGATGGTAGGATTGGGGGCGAAGAGATTGTAAATTATGCACAAGACGGCATATCAGAAAAGCAGATAAATATAATGAAACACGGTCATATTGATAATGCGGCGAGCATAGATTTACATGGATATACGCTAGAAAAGGCTTGTGAGGCTTTGTCGGATTTTATGTATCATCATCAGTTTGAGCGATTTGTGCATATTATCCATGGCAAGGGATATCGTTCTGATAATGGCATGAGCGTGTTAAAAACTCAAGTAGTGAATTTTTTAAAGCAACATCCGCAAGTGCTGGCTTTTCACTCTTGCCCGCCTAAAGATGGGGGTGCAGGTGCGGTTTTTGCGTTATTAAAGAAATAATTATGTTGCAACCTGACTTTAAACTTGATTTTAATGCCGATGAAATTTACTCAGTATCTGACTTTTTATCGCTGTGTCATTCAAGTATTGAAAACAACATCCCGATTTGTTGGCTACAAGGCGAGGTTTCTAATTTTTCTAGCCCTGCTTCGGGGCATTGGTATTTCTCTTTAAAAGACTCAAAAGGGCAGATTCGTTGCGCTATGTTTCGTCTAAGTCAGCGTAATATCAAATTCACGCCAGAAAATGGCATGGAGATTTTAATGCAGGCGGCACCCACGCTCTACGAAGTGCGGGGGGATTTTCAGTTAATTGTTCGTCGTATTGAGCCTGTGGGTGTGGGTAATTTACAGGCTGCTTTTGAACAACTTAAGATCAAATTGCGTGATGAGGGTTTGTTTGACACGCAATACAAAAAGCCGCTACCTGCTGTGGTTAATACCCTTGGCGTTATTTCTTCGTCCAATGGTGCGGTGATTCAAGACATTATTAAGGTGTTGAATAAACGCTATCCTTTTGCTGAAATACTGTTATTCGACTGTGTAGTGCAAGGCGAAGGATCGGCAGAAAAGCTTGCGCAAGCCATCTATGCTGCTGATAAATCTGGGTGCTGTGATGTGTTGATTTTGGCACGAGGGGGTGGTTCATTAGAGGATTTATGGGCATTTAACGAAGAGGTGTTAGCAAGGGCTATATTTGCCACCACCACGCCGATTATCAGCGCCGTTGGGCATGAAACCGATACTACTATTGCTGATTTTGTCGCTGATATGCGTGCGCCTACGCCCAGTGCGGCGGCTATGTTAGCAACACCAGATAGACTAGAATTATTAACCAAACTGAACAAACTACACGCCAGTTTGGCGCAACATATGCAGCAAGCTTTACGCAATTATCAACAACAATTAAAGCGCTTAAGTCTGAATTTGCCGAGTTTTAATCGACAATTAAATGTATTTGCACAAAGACTGGATGAGTTAAACACGCGTCTAAATTATCAAACAAAAATAACGCTTAATTCAAACCAAGGCAAACTAAATACGCTACTTGAGCAATTAAAACAACACTCGCCAATCACTGACATTAAGCACAAACAGCAACTTAATCAATTAGCAAAAACACAGCTGAATAGCCATATTAGGCGCACTATTTCTCAACAACAGTTGCACTTATCAAATCTAACTCAAAGCCTAGAAAAATCCATACGCCACCATCTTGAACAACAAAAATACAGGCTTGCTACGCACAGTGCAGGGCTTCATCATCTCTCGCCATTAAATACGCTTTCTCGTGGTTATAGCATCTCTATGTTGGAGGATAATCAAGTGCTGGACTCTGTATCTCAGGTTAAAATAGGCGCATCAATAAGCACACGACTAAGTGATGGAAAAATTTATTCTAAAGTTGAAAAAATTGAAAATAATTAGCCTTTTCTTGCTGTTATTTTCCAGTGTCATACTGGCAAATATAACCATTAAAAACACACCCATCCCTGGCGGTGTGGCAGTGCTTGATTTTGAAAGTAACCACAGCAACCCAAAGGCGTTCTACCGCACAATTCCCCTGTATGTTCAACACATTGAAAACAACCACTGGCAAGTGTTGATGGGCATCCCGTTATTAGAAAAATTGGGCAAGAAATCCATCACTGTGCAAGGTTTTTCTACGCAAACCTTAGATTTTGAAGTCAAAAAACACAACTACACCGAACAGCATATCACCCTCAAAGGAAAAAAGAAAAAATATGTTAACCCTAATTTAGCACACATGAAGCGCATTAACCAAGAGCGCCCTATTTTATCAAAAGCCAGGGTTGTTTTTTCTACCCAAACCTTATCCAATGGATTGTTTTCCCGCCCCGTTGATGGCGTTACCACCAGTCCTTTTGGGCTCAAACGCTTTTACAATAAGCAAGCACGCAGGCCGCACACTGGGCTAGATTACGCAGGTGATACTGGCACGCCAATCAAAGCGCCTGCTGATGGCAAGGTGATTTTAATCGGTGAATATTTCTTTAACGGCAGGGCAATATTTCTAGACCATGGACAGGGTCTGATTAGTATATATATTCACCTTAATAAACACTTGGTTAAACAGGGGCAATTAGTCAAAAAAGGCGAGATTATTGGCGAGATTGGGCAAAGCGGACGGGCGACTGGTCCGCATCTACATTGGGGGGTTTACCTTAATCGCACTGCTGTTAATCCAAATTTATTTCTTGATAAACAAGGATTGTAATGCACTCTGATGTTTCTTTATTGCGTAGATTAGGGGCAATTAGTTACGATGTATTTTTGGCGTTTTCGTTGGCGTTTTTTATTATCGGCGTTATTCTTATTATATTTTTTGAGAAACAAGCGCAAACGGGTAATTGGATGTTTTTCATCTGTTTGCTTAGCAGTTATTTTTATTTTGCTTGGTCGTGGGTCAAAGGCGGGCAAACCCTTGGAATGAAGGCTTGGAAATTTCACATCGTGCAAAATAATGACAAAAATATCACCCACAAACAAGCGTTTATTCGTTTTGTATTGTCAATTGCATCGTTCTCGGTCGTAGGGCTTGGGCTTCTTTATCAATTATTCAATAAAGAAAATCTCGCTCTGCATGACAAGCTTTCCAACACACGATTGATGAAAAATCAATGATAAATTTTCTCTCTCGATATTGGATTACCGCTGTTCTTATTATCGTGCTGATAACCTTGATTCGTCAAAATTTCTTCATCAATCAATTCCCATTTTCATTAATGGAAAAACAAGAAATTGTTGACAACAATAAACAAAAAAATCGCTTATTAGAACAGCAAAATAAAATAAAAATTATTGAATTAAAAGCTGTGAATGCAACGGATGGAGAGGTTTTAGAATCTCAGGCACGCTATCGGTTTGGCTTGGTTAAAGAGGGCGAACGCTATTATCAAATTAGTGAATAGGTATAATTTTAAAATATGACTCATCAACATTTTCTTATCGTCCCTGCCAGTGGCATTGGCACGCGCATGAACGCACAAAAGCCTAAGCAGTATTTAAAACTAGAAAACGGCTTGAGTGTGCTTGACCAAACGCTAAAAACTTTGCTGAATATTGATCAAATTAAAGGCTGCGTGGTTGCTGTTGCGCAGAATGATATCGAATTTAAAAACTCAATATTTTCTAAGCATAAAAAACTATTGGCAACCGCTATTGGTGGTGAGCAACGATTTCATTCTGTGCTATCAGCGCTCAAGGCGCTACGCTCTTTTGCCAAAGACAGCGACTGGGTGTTGGTACACGATGCCGCCAGACCTTGCGTAAAAGCCAGCGAAGTGATAAATCTAATTGAACAACTTAAAGACAATTCTGTTGGTGGCTTGTTAGCCACTCAAGTGGTTGATACTATTAAAAAATCTCGTCATCACATTGTTGAAACCACCTTAGACAGATCTGAACTTTGGCAAGCACAAACGCCCCAAATGTATCGTTTTGGTGTATTATCCAAGGCATTAGAAAATGTGATACAAAATAATTTAATGATTACTGATGAGGCGAGCAGTATTGAGTATTTAGGCTTGGAATCTGTCTTAGTTCCTGCGAGTAAAAGCAATCTAAAGATAACCACGCCAGAAGACTTAGAATTGGCTAATTTTTACCTAAATTCTACTCTAAAACTATGACTAAAACTGGAATCGGACAAGACTCTCACGCCTTTAATAACAAAGATAAGGCGTTAATTTTAGGGGGCGTTGTGTTTGAACATCCTCAGGGGTTAAGGGGCAATAGCGATGCGGATGTTGTTTTGCACTCAATCACCAATGCTATTTCTTCTATTACTGGCGTGAATATATTAGGCGCTAAAGCTGATGAACTATGCCAGCAAGGCATCACTGATAGTGCGCAATACTTGAAACTCGCACTGAATGATTTGGGTGATTGGCAGATTGACCATATTGCCATTGCCATTGAATGCTTAGTGCCTAAAATTACACCAAAAATAGAACAACTTAAAACCAGTATTGCAAATTTAACCAGCATCAAAACCGATGATATTGGCATTACTGCCACCACAGGCGAGGGGCTAACGGCTTTTGGCAAGGGTGAAGGTATTCAAGTGTTTAGTATTATCAGCGTCTCAAAGATATGAACAATCTGCGCCCTGTTTCTAATTCTAGAATTAAACATATTCATTTTATTGGCATTGGCGGCTCAGGCATGAGCGGGATTGCTGAGGTATTGCATAATCTTGATTACCAGATTTCAGGCTCAGATCTTAATCAAAGCCCTATTACTGAACGCCTGCAAAAATTAGGCTGTCAGATTTTCAGCTCCCATCATCAAGACAATATAAGCAATGCCGATGCGGTGGTTATATCCAGTGCGATTGACAAGAGAAATCCCGAACTTATCAAAGCACATAAAGTGAACATTCCTGTTGTACCCAGGGCAGAGATGCTGGCTGAGATTATGCGTTTTCGCTTTGGTATTGCGGTAGCGGGCACACACGGGAAAACCACCACCACCAGTTTAATTACGCATATTTTGAATATTGCCAAACTAGACCCAACTTATATTATCGGCGGTATTTTAAATTCTAGCGGCATTAATGCAAAGCTCGGTGAGAGTGATTATTTGGTGGCTGAGGCGGACGAATCTGATGCATCTTTCTTGTTATTACAGCCTATGCTCAGTGTCATTACCAATATTGACCAAGACCACATGAGTACTTATGATAATGATTATAAAAAACTCACCGATGCCTTTGTTAGTTTTACTTCCAACCTGCCTTTTTATGGGGCTTGCGTGTTGTGCGGTGATGACACTGGCGTGAAAGGCATATTAAGCAGCATTCACCGACCTTTAATCACTTATGGTTTTAGCGATGGGATGGATATTCAGGCAATCAATATCAGCCAAACTGACAGAAGAATGTACTTTGAAGTTATCTGCACACCTAAAAAACAATCCTTTAAAGTTGAGCTCAATCTTATCGGTAAACACAATATTCTTAATACTTTGGCAGCTATTGGTGTGGCTTGTGAGCTAGATATTGGCGTTGAACTTATTCAAAGCGCCTTAAAGAGTTTTACGGGCGTTGCACGCCGTCTTGATTATCACGGTGTGCTAAATATTGCCAATCAACAAGTAGCTTTGTTTGATGATTACGGGCATCATCCTAATGAAATTATGGCAGTATTTGAAAGCCTAAGAAACACTTATCAAGACAGGCGCTTGGTGGTGATTTTCCAACCACATCGCTATACACGCACACGAGATTTGTTTGATGACTTTTCCCACGCCTTGTCCAAAGTAGATGCGCTTATTTTGCTCGATATTTACCCTGCCAGCGAACGAGCAATCGCCAATATTAACTCTATCACATTGGCAAACAGCATTCGACAACGCTGCGCACTAGATCCAATCGTGGTTAAAAACACCAATGAAGCACTAAAAGTATTGCCAAATATTGTTAAAAATAACGATGTGGTGCTAACCCTTGGTGCTGGCGATATTCACACCTTGATTGGGCTGCTGACAAATGCTAAGTCGTAACGAACCAATGAGCAAACACTGCTCACTCAGAGCAGGTGGTATGGCACAAGATTTTTTCACACCTAATACATTAGACGAGCTGTCTGATTTTTTAAAAAACAACCAAAAGCCCATTTTGATGTTAGGATTAGGCAGTAATTTATTGGTGCGTGATGAAGGGTTTTCAGGCGTTGTTATTAAGCTCACCCAGCTTAATCAACTGGACATTAAAAACGGCATTATTCAGGCAGGAGCAGGAGTAACACTGGCAAAACTTTCTCGATTTTGCGACGCTCAAAACCTCAATGGCGCTGAATTTTTAAGTGCCATTCCAGGCAGTATTGGTGGCGCACTGGCGATGAACGCAGGGGCGTTTGGCTCAGAATTCTGGTCTGCGGTTGATTTTGTTACGACCATCAGCACCTCAGGTGCAATATTTAAACGCAATATTACCGAATTTGATATTGCTTATCGACAAGTTACACCTCATCACCAAAATGAGGCCTTCATCGGGGCAGACTTGAGGTTTTCACAAGTGGATAAACAACAAGATATTAAATCTTTGCTAAAAAAGCGTAATGCCTCTCAGCCTATTGGACAATCAAATTGTGGCAGTGTGTTCAAAAACCCGCCTAACCATCACGCCGCAAAACTCATTCAAGAAAGTGGTTTAAAAGGTTTTTGCATGGGTGGCGCTTGCATCTCTGACAAACACGCTAACTTTATTATCAATCAAGACAATGCTACAGCAACTGATATTGAAAACCTAATTAAACATATTCAAAAAAATGTACGCTCTAAATTTAATATTGACTTAGAAACCGAGGTAGTGATTATATGATTGCGGTGTTATTAATACCCAGACAAAAGAACGCCCATGATTAACATGGGTGTATTTGTTAGCTGTCTTACTTTGCCCAGATAACGCAGTTGAATTTATTACATATCTTAAAATAAGAATTACAATGCAAGAACAAAAAAATGAAAAATGAAATAAAACAGCGTGTCATTGTTTATATTGATGGCTTCAATCTTTACGGCGACATCCGACAATTTGGACAAAGATACAAATGGCTAAATGTTGAATCTTTGGCACAAAGTTTTACTAAAGAAGAGGCAATACTCGTGCAAGTCAAATTTTTCACTGCCAAGCTAAATGGTAATAATGAAGAGGTAAAAAATCAAACAATCTATCTGAGTGCATTGGCTAAATATTGTAGAAAAACAAGCGTTATTTATGGTCATTTCTCCAAAGCACAAAAGCACATACATTGCCATCATAAAAGCTTTGAAGAAAAACAAGCTGATGTTAATATTGTCTGTGAAATGCTCAAAGATGCCTATCTTGATAATTTTGATACCGCCTATTTAGTCAGTGGAGATAGCGATTTACTTTATCCCGTTAATGAACTTAAAAAATTAAACAAAACTATTATTGCGGTAATGCCACATAAGCGCATTAGTGAGAAACTTGGCAAAGTTGCCACTGCATCTATCAGAATAAATGAAACACATCTTAGTGATAATCAACTACCAATGCAAATTCAAACGCCTCGTGGCTTTATAACCAAACCACAAAAATGGCAAAAAATTGCCGTATTAATGGGGGGTAATTCTGCCGAAAGAGCGGTTTCTTTAAGCGGTGGTGAGGCAGTTTACAATGCTTTAAAAAACCAAGGTATTAACTGCTTTAAATTTGATTGGTCGGGGGATAATTTAGACCAACTTTGGGCGCAAAAATTTGACAAAGCCTTGATTGTTTTACATGGTCGTGGCGGTGAAGATGGCACGATTCAACGGCAACTGGAAAATCGCCATATCGCTTATACAGGCTCGAATTCCAGTGCATCTAAGCAATGTATGAACAAGTCCAGCACTAAGACCATTTGGGCTAAACACCACTTACCAATAGCGGATTCTATTACAACCAGTGTTGGACAAATAGTGCCTGAGATTGATTTCCCGCTACCTTGGGCGGTGAAACCAATATTAGAAGGATCAAGTATTGGTATTAGCAAAGTTGAGGACAAATCACAGCTGGATTCTGCCTTAAAATTAGCGTTCCAATACGATGATACTGCGCTGATTGAACAATGGATTGAGGGTGATGAATACACAGTTTCAATCCTAAACGGCAAAGCGTTACCTGTCATTCAGATTAAAGCAAAACAAGGATTTTATGATTATGAATCCAAATACCACTCAAATAATACGCAATATTTATGTCCATGCGGGCTTTCAAATGCCAACGAGCAAAGGCTACAAAAAATTGCTATACAGGCATTTACAGCGATGAATGCCAAGACCTGGGGGCGAGTTGATTTCATTCTGGATCAAAACAACACACCTTATTTGTTAGAAATTAACACCGTGCCTGGTATGACCTCTCACTCGCTAGTGCCAATGGCTGCCAAAGCGGCTGGACTGAGTTTTGATAAATTGATTCTGGCAATTATTAATGATTAAAAAACGCAATAGCCGATACAATAAACGCAAAAAATCGCTAACTGAACGACTCAAACCACTTGCCAAAATTTTAGCTGTTTTTATTACCCTAGGTCTGGGTATTTGGGGCGTTGTAAAAATCATGGATACCAGTTTTTTGAAAGCAGAGATTGAATGGGAAATTGACAAAAAACTACCTATTGCCCAAACAGTATTGGAAAAATATATACACTCACTTATTAAAGATAAATACCAATTTGATACAAATGCGATTAAACAAATGCTAGAAAATCAGCCATGGATTGCCAAAGTGCATATTAGCAGTCAATTATTTTCTAATAAAATTCAAATTAATATCACCTCGCAAAAAATCGCTATGCGCTGGAGAAACATAGACTGCAAGACAGACAACGCACCCAATTGCACAGGGTATATATCCAGTAATGGTGTGTTGTTTATGCCCGAAAAAACAATCACCTCCAATGTGGCATTAGCGCACTCTAAAGCTGACCAAGAAACCATCGCCCAACTTTATCAAGACTATCAGCAATACCAAAATACGGCAAAGAAAATGTTAATTAAATCTTTTTTTAAAACGCATATTGATACACTTATATTCAAGCCTAATATCAAAGTAATTTTAGGATACCAACAGCAACAGCCACGATTAATACGGTTTTTAAAAGCCTACAAAGGGCTCAGAAAAAAAATATCACGCAAGAAACTAAACAAAGCCACCTTTGATATGCGTTACCCTAAAGGGTTTTCGTTGAATCATTAGTGGCTGTAATTAACTGATAACACAACGCCAGCGTGATTGAGCCCCAATAAAACGCCAACGCCTTTGCCGCCAACGCCACACCAGCGCCCAGACCGATAATACTAGACAGCGAAGTAAATAATAAAATAATTAACATGGGCACAACCACTTGCAAAAAGAACAAGCTCATATGCGTAGAAAAAGACAAGCCCCATCGATATTTAGAAGGCCTTCCAATCGCAATATTGATAAAATTAAGCGTTATTGGCACTACTAAAAAGGATGCCACAAATTGTAATATTAAAAGATTAGTAAACAAAATTGGCATCGCACTCACTATGCCAACCAATAGCATCAAACCAATAAACCGAATAATTTTGCTAGCATCTAATACTGGCAAAGTGCTGGCAGACTGCTCACCCAAAACAACCAGGCGATACAGATTAATAGACAAAGAAATGTGCCCATAAAGAAACAAGATAAGATAGAGCGTAGTATTGTCTGGCAAGACCAAATCAAGCGTCAGTCCTCCAGACAACGCCTGCTCCATCAATGCCAATAATTCTGGCAGAATACTAAAAAGTGGCAAAGAAATGACTACTGGGAAAATAGAAATTTCTAATATTTTCTTCCAATGGGTTATTGCAAAGGCAAAACCAGCTATAAAGATCTTATTAATGGGTAATTGATTCATTTAATTGTCTTATTGTTTGACGATGGGTTTAATAATTTTAAGTTTTTTACCGATTTTCAATGGCTTGTTAACAGGCAGTTTGTTCCACTGGCGCAACTGTGAAACACGCACACCAAACTTATGCGCAATAAGCGATAAATTATCGCCTCGTTTTACACGGTAAGTTATCGTTCTTTTAACACTAACCCCGATTTTAGCAAGGTTTTTTAACTTTGATGCTTGGGTTTTTTGCACTTGCCAAATCATCAGCTTTTGCCCGATTTGCAAGCCCTTAGTGGCATTAACTAAATGATTCCACTTGATGATACTATCAACAGGCACATCATAACGATTAGCAATCAACCATAGGCTTTCACCTTTAATCACTTTGTGAATAATTTTTTTGCCGTGCTTTCGGCTATTAAGTCGTTGCACTCTGCGCTGCTCTTTAGACAGAGTGTAATAACCATCTGTTTTTTTAGGGATGGGAATGGTGATTTTCTGTCCTTGTTTAATTTTCACGCCTTTTATATTATTAATATTCTTAATATAAGTCACTGAAGAATTAAATTTTTTCGCTAATCTATTAAGGCTGTCGCCTGATTTGACTGTGTAGCGTTTATAACTTAACTGCTTTTTCTTTGGATAGTTCGTGCGTGCTTTTTTAAAAGCTGCCACCTTCTCGATTGGTAATAACAGCTCATAACGAGGCGCATCTGGCGTAGCCCAGCGGTTTAAATCGGGATTAAGCGTGTAAATCTGCTCTAAACTCAACCCAGTCCATTGAGCAATAAGTGACAAATCTAATTGCGAATGAACAAATACCGATTCAAGTTTTGGCTTGTTGGTGATTGGCGTAATGGTTTGCCCATATTTATCTGGATTTTTGATTAATTCTGCCACTGCTAGCAACCTAGGCACATAGCCACGGGTTTCCGCTGGTAGGGAAATATTCCAAAAATCCGCCTTTTTGCCTCTGGCTTTATTCTTAGCAACTGCCCTTTGCACCCTACCTGGCCCAGAATTATAACTCGCAATTGCCAACAACCAATCACCTTTAAACAGCGTGTGCAAGTTCTTCAAATAAGCAACTGCCGCACGGGTTGAGCGAATCACACTGCGGCGCTCATCCACCCAATAATTTTTCTTCAAGCCATATAATCTTCCCGTATCGGGGATAAACTGCCACAAACCCGAAGCCGTGCCATGTGAGTAAGAAAACGGATAATAAGCCGACTCAACAATCGGTAATAATGCCAATTCAATCGGCAAACCCGCTTTTTCTACCTCTTGAACGACCAAATACAAATACGGCTCAGCTCGTTTGGTAACCCGTGTGAGGTAATCAGGATTTTTTTTAAACCATTTAATATGCCAATATAAATCCTTTTGACTGCGTGCCTTGAGTGTATGTCCGTTGGCAATATGTCTCCATAAGTCGGTTTCAATGACTTTAGAAGGTGGCTTGTAAATTTGCCTTATTACCTTAGGCGTTGTCTTTATTGTAGATGACGAAATTATGCTTTCATCTTTACTAACAGCCTCTTGCGGCGAACAAGCGCTCAATAACAATAAAGGCAAAAAGGCTAAAGTTTTTAAGATTTTGAGCCTCCCGCACATTGTGGAGAATCAGGCGCACCGCTTTTCATCTGCCACTCGTCTGGCGTGTAAGTATGCATTGCTAAAGCGTGTATGTGTGTTAATTCTTCTTTGAATAATTGATTGATAAAACGATGTCTGTCAATCAATTTCAAATCAGAAAAATAATCACTCACCACCACCAATTTAAAATGCGATTCGGTCGCAGTTCCAGAATGATTATTGGATTCATTAATCACTTCTAAATGTATTGGACTAAGTGCTGTGGTAAGTTGTTCAGTTAAATGTTGTTGCATATTATTCATTATTTTATCCCTGTGTTGCTTGTAGTAAAGGCAAAAACAAAAGCATCTGAAAAGAAGTTATCTTGAATCATTCCTTGCTTAACAAAGCTCTTGGCGGCAGATTTCACCATCTCTGGTGGCCCACAAGCATACACTTCATAGCCTGTTAAATCCTCAAAATCTTGCAATATCCCCTCATGCACATAACCTGTCTTACCCTTCCAACCACTATTTGGTTCTGATAAAACCGGCACAAAATGGATATTATCATACGCATCAGCCCACTGCACGGGCAAATCCATATACAAATCAACCTCGTCTCGCACACCCCAATACAGATAAATTTGTCGGTTTAGTTTAGTAGCAATAGCGTGTTCAACAATCGCCTTAATCGGCCCAAACCCTGTGCCACCAGCCACTAAAATGACTGGCTTTTTACTGTCTTCTCTAAAGAAAAAATCGCCTTTTGGGCCCTCAAGCCTTAACAAAGATTTTTCTTCCAACTCATTAAAAACAAAATGGGTGAACTTACCCCCCTCTACCAAGCGCACATGAAGCTCAATCAAACTAGTATTACTAGGCGCATTGGCAATAGAAAACGCACGAGGATCAAAATCAGGATGGATTAGATCAAGATACTGCCCTGCTAAATATTGCAACGATTCATTGCCTGGAATTTTTAAAAACACTTGCATCACATCATGATTAAGGCGCTCAATACTTTGCACCTTACAAGGCAACGATCGCACCTCAATATCAGCCACACTGTCTAACTCATTCACCACAAGTGCCACATCAGACTTAGCACGGCACTGGCACAACAACGCCATCCCATCAGCCACTTCTTCTGGGGTAATGCCATTTGGAATATCGCCCTCATATTCAATCTCGCCCTCAATGATGGTCGCCTTACATTTACCACAAAAGCCTTTTTGACAACCATAAGGGAAATTCAACCCATGAATAAGCGCATCCTCCAAAATAGGACTATCGCCATTAGTTCTAAAAAATTTGCCACTCGCTTGATTTTCAACTGTAAACATATGTTTGTGTCTAATAAATTTGGTGCTGACATTATAATGTAGGTTACACTCTATTAATACCTAGTAATTAAAAGCTTTTTATGTCCATTCAAACCAACAAATCCATTGTATTTTTAATGGGGCCTACCGCCTCAGGAAAGACCGATTTAGCCATCAAGCTAGCACAACAATTCAAAGTGCGAATTATCAGCGTTGATTCTGCCCTCATTTACAAAGGTATGGATATTGGTACTGCCAAGCCCGACCAGTCCACTTTGCAAAAATACCCCCATTATTTGATTGATATTTGCAACCCAGAAGACAGCTACTCAGCCTTTGATTTTGTCACCGATGCCACGCTTCAAATCGAGCTGGCTTTTAGCAAAAATGAGCTTCCTATTTTAGTTGGCGGCACTTCGTTTTATTTCCACGCGCTGGAACACGGGCTATCCAACCTACCAGAATCCACCAGCGAATCAAGAGAAAAATTCAACCAATTACTAAAAAGCAAAGGCATCGCCGCACTACACCAAGACCTAGAAAAAATCGACCCCCAGGCCGCCAATCGCATCCACCCAAATGATGCACAGCGCGTCACTCGTGCGCTAGAAGTATTCGACATCAGCGGCAAAACCCTCAGCCAACTCCAAGGCCACAAACAATCACCCATCCCCCACCCCATTAAAAAAATCATCCTCATGCCCGAACGCAGCGAGCTGCACCAACGCATTGAACAACGATTTTTATCAATGATAGACAACGGCTTTTTGAAAGAAGTAAAAACCCTCAAACAAAACCCCAATCTCCACGAAAACCTACCTGCCATCCGCTGTGTCGGCTACCGCCAAGCATGGCAATACTTAGACGGAGAAATAAGCAAAGCAACAATGATAGAAAAAGCCATCATTGCCACCCGCCAACTCTGCAAACGCCAAAGCACTTGGTTAAGAAACGAAGAAAACGCCCTGATTTTAGAAAAAATCGATATTGACAAAGCGATACAAT
>JAQRMT010000033.1:1232-13901 GCA_028599035.1 Gammaproteobacteria bacterium | reverse complement strand
GTGCTGTGCTGTGCTGTGCTGTGCTGTGCTGTGCTGTGCTGTGTAATTGTATTCATAAGTCGGTTATTATGCCGTAAAAAAACAAGCGCTGTATGGTTAATTTTTTAATTGTTCAAAGTTGAAGGTAAGTTGAAGGCAAGGCTTTCACCAAAACAGCGTGGTGAAGTCCTTGCCTTTTAGTATCTGTCCGCTCATTTTTAGCAATATTACAAAAAAACCAACCAATCCCTTGTGCAATAAGGGATTAACTTAATTTTAATAACGGAGTAATCTATGGAAAGTAAACAATACAGCAGTTTTAATAACGAACTTGACATTATGAATGACTACAGCATTTTTCCAATTTTTACCCTACAAGGGGGGGTATTGAACAAAACGCCAGAATGCTGGATTATAGCATCTCTTGTGCAAAGACAGTGTTTGCCTCTACAAAGCCTTTGACATTGCCACAGTCAAAGCGTCTGCCTTGGAATTGATAAGCAATAACTTTGCCTTTTTTAGCCAGTGTCATTAATGCATCAGTGATTTGAATTTCGCCATTTTTATCAGGCTTGGTATTTTCCAGAACAGTAAAAATATCTGGGGTGAGAATATAGCGGCCAATAATCGCTAAATTGCTTGGCGCTACTGCTGGACTTGGTTTTTCCACCATATTATGCACACGATAGGCGTTGTTTGAGCCATTCAATAAATTGCCATCAATCACGCCGTATTTATCCACCGCATCCATTGACACTGCTTCGATTGCCACAATACAACAATCAGGATGTTGGGCATACAATTTAGTCATTTGTAATAACACCGAATTTCCGTCATTGGCACATAAATCATCTGGCAAAATCACCGCAAATGGTTCGTTGCCGATCAGTGGCTTTCCCGTATAAATCGCATGCCCTAATCCTAACATTTGTTGCTGTTCAATATAAGCAAAATCACATTGTTCGATAGTCCGATTAACTTCATCCAACAAAGATTCCTTGGCAGTGCCTTGAATACTGGATTCAATCTCTGGATGTGTTTTAAAATGATTTTCAATGGCTTGTTTGTGTTTACTGGTAACCATTGCCATAGTACGAATACCAGCACTCATCGCCTCCTCTACGCCGTATTGAATCAATGGCTTAGTGAGAATCGGCAACATCTCCTTAGGAATGGCTTTAGTGGCAGGCAAAAATCGTGTGCCATAACCTGCAACAGGGAAAAGGCATTTATTGATAATGCCCATTATTAATTCTGCAAACTTTCTTTAAGAATGGCTTTGCCTTTTTCTACACCAGGCTGGTTGTAGGTGTTAATTTGTAAGAATTCACCAATAGCAGAAACCAATAATTGATAACTAAACATTAGTTTGGCAATATTGTATTCATCCACGGTGGAAATCGTCACCACATCGCAAGGAATATCACCTTGAGCTTCAACCGATTGAATAGTGGCATCAGCTTGTTTGTTGAGCAAATCATTAAAACTCAAACCTTCAGCATATTCCAAGCCCAAGTTCTTGTCATTAGCTTTAGGGATAATAGTATTGTCTTTTAAATCGGCAATCTTAATAAAAGTAACGGTCTTGTCACGCACACCATCAATAATAAGCTGCAAAAAACTGTGTTGGTCAATAGGCCCTATCAAGGCAATTGGTGTAAGCGCTTGTCGAGTTTTGTTAATATTAATCTTACCTAAGCTTTCTGCCCAAAGTTGCACATACCATTTGTTAAAGCCTTCAAGTGATGAAGAATAAGAGAAAATCGTATTAATATTAAATCGCGCCTTGTTTTCTACCAAAAATCGTGCTTTTCTAATAATAGGTGCATAATAATTAGACTGCTCAAAAAAACTGTCTGACACACGCTTGCAACCATTCAATAAATTGTCAATATCCACACCTACCATCGCAAGTGGCACTAAGCCGACTACGCTAAATACTGAAAAACGCCCACCGATATTCTCAGCCAATTCAAAGACTTTGATATCTTGCTGTTGTGCAAACTTAGTTAGCCCGCTCTTAACCTCAGAAATAACGGTGCAATTATTACTGTTTATCTCAACCAAAGTACGCAAATACTTAAATAAACTAATAGTCTCAATAGTACTACCTGACTTTGAAATCACCACAAAATGTGCATCAGAAATATCAAGTTTGGCTAGACAATGATTGATTTCAAGTGGGTCAACCGTCTCTAAAAAAACCAAATCTTTTTGATATTTATTTGATGGCAATAAGAACTCATAAATCGCTTTAGCCCCTAAACTTGAACCACCGATACCAATTACCACGATATGCTTTTGCATTATCATCTTAGCATACGCCTTAATGTCACTGGTATCCTGATAGGGTAAATCATAATAACCAATTGTCCCACGCTCACTCTGAATGCGTTGGAAAATATCATCATTAGAATGGATTTGATAAAAATTCTTGTTGTATTCCATTTAGGTATTATATCTACTATTAATATAGTCCACGGTCAATAAAAATTTGCTGATATTTCTTATCCCAATCTCGGAAGCGAATGGTTTGTTTTCCATCAGGAAAAGTAACACTCATTTTCTCAAAGTCTAGCGTATAAATACTTAAATCAGGATTAACCAAGACTGCTCTTGGGTCGTTGTGTTGTGTCGGCATATATTGACTAACAATCCTTAAACGATTTGGGTCTTGCTTATCAAGCAAAGATTTACCATTAATATTAGTATGCGGTTTCATGCCAATAATAGCCAAAATACTTGGCACAATATCTGCTTGTGAAACTGGCAAATCTTGATTACGCATCAACGCATGATATTGTGATTTTGGTGCCGAAACCAGTAATGGATTATGAATAGTATTTAGGTGTGGATCTTGGTTAAACTTGCCCGCCTTGCCACCCAGACCCTGTCCATGGTCAGTAGAATAAAACACCCAACTATCGGGATATTGTTTACGCATCTTGTTAATCACTATCGCTAAATAATCATCGGTTTTAACCACCGTATTATCATACGCATTGATAGAATTTGGCGTATCTTCGGGCAAGAATTTCTTGTGTTTACGAGCACTGTGCGTTGTATACGGATAATGCGATCCATCCATTTGCAATACTAGAAAAAATGGTGATTTTTTCTTGCTAACGCTGTCAATGTAAGGCAAAGCAATCTCATTTAACACACGCATATCATCAGCACCTTTATGTACAGAAGCATTTTTATACATAGTAACGCCATGCCAAAAATAATCCACATCCCTGTCCACAAATAAATCTTTAATATGCCCCCAACGAGTATCTTGCGCACTGATAAATGCAGTCGCATATCCACGCGCCTTGGCATAGTTAAATACCGATGGTGTTTGATAAATTCTGCCCTGTGGGTCAATCCCTTCTATGCCTACTAACATATACGGCACACTCAGTCGTGTGTGAGTGCCGATACTCAACGCATTATTGTATTTAATCAGTTTTTTATCGGCTTCAAGTTGTGCCAATTTAGGCGTGGTATTTCGTTCATAACCATAAATGCCCATTTGTGAAAGAGTCAAGGATTCACCAATAATATAGACAATATTCGGCAGGTCGTCAATAGGTGCCTGACTAGGGGTAATGTGCGGCTTTTCATGCTTAAATTCCAACACTTGAATGCGTGACATTTGTAATAAAGTTGAATAATATGTCAATACTGAATTTTGAAAATTACTCACGCCATACCAACTAAATGTGGTGAGTAAATACAATAACACAAAGCCAATTACATTCAAATTATAACGCCATCTTACTACCTTAATTGGCACTATTAGCAAACTCAATAAACCATAAACTAACAATAAGACAACGCTAGATTTTAAATAATTAAACTGCGCTAGCCACAATTCCAACACCATTATTGGGTCTTGTGAAAATTCATAAAAACCGAAACTTGAAGCAAAACTACGATACACCTCATAATGCGACAACTGCACCAACATCGGCACAGTTATTATCACAAAAACAATATTTTTCCCAATCTTGGAACGGCTAATGATTGGATTGAGAATGAATAGCAAAGACAACATTGCCAGCGAAGTCAAACCAAAATTAACAAGCACACGCTTAATATCCCAATGTTCTGACAGCCATAGCAAATCACGCACCACGAAAATATCCAGCAGACTCAAACCAAGCCAAGCCCAAAATATTGCTTTTATTTGAGCGCTTGCAACCATGTAGATATTGTGTCCATTTCGTTATATTTGGTTAAGTCAATTTGCAGGGGTGTGACTGAAACATAATGATTAGCAATCGCATGAAAATCTGTGCCGACACCGTTATCAGCTTCTTTACCATTTTCACCAATCCAAAATTTTGACGCATCGTCTTTATCTGCCACACTTTTTTCCGATTGATGTCGTTTGCCCAAGCGCGTGGTTTGAAAGCCCTGAATATCTGCCAATGCAACATCTGGCACATTGACATTAAGAATCGTATCGTGTGACAATTGCGCATGGGTGATTTGAGTGAGCATTTTTTTTGCGATGACACCCGCTGTTTCAAAATGCTTACCTTCCCAACTTGCCAATGAAATCGCTAACGATGGCAAACCTAAAAAGCGCCCTTCAATTGCACCTGCAACCGTACCAGAATAAACAACGTCATCGCCTAAGTTTGGTCCAAAATTGATACCTGTCACCACCAAATCAAACGCTTCATCTAATAGTCCGCTAAGCGCCAAATGCACGCAATCGCTCGGTGTTGCATCAACGCTATAAAAATTTTTCTTGATTTCAACGGGTTGTAGTGGTCTATCCAAAGTCAAAGAACTACTAGAAGCCGATTTGTTTTCATTCGGTGCTACCACGACAACTTCGTGCTCTTGTGACAAAGTTTGCGCCAAAGTTTTGATGCCTTGCGCGTCAAAACCATCGTCATTACTAATTAGGATTCTCACGTGCTAAGTATAAGTGTGATTTGGTCTTTTTTGACTTCTACTTTCACCGTACCACCATTGACCAATTTACCAAATAATAATTCATCGGCCAATGGCTTGCGGATTTCTTTTTCTATCAAGCGTGACATTGGTCGTGCGCCCATTTTAGCGTCATAGCCATTCGCAGAGAACCATTTTCTCGCCATCTCAGATACAATCAAAGCCACATTTTTGTCCTCTAAAGCAGCCTCTAACTCAAATAAAAATTTATTCACCACAAAAACAATGGTTTCTTTATTTAGCGTATTAAAATAAATCACTTCAGACAGACGATTTCTAAATTCTGGAGTAAACGATTTCTTCAATTCGCCTTCATAATCCAAAGAATGATCCTGCTCATTAAAGCCAATTGATGCCCGCCCAACCGTTTGTGCGCCTGCGTTAGAAGTCATCACTAGAATCACATTACTAAAATCAATTTCTCTGCCATTGGCATCCGTGAGTCTACCATTGTCCATCACTTGCAATAACAGATTAAAAATATCAGGATGTGCTTTCTCAACTTCGTCCAACAGTAAGACGGCGTATGGATTGGTATTAACTGCCTCTGTCAATAACCCGCCTTCGTCATAGCCCACATAGCCTGGTGGTGAACCAATCAGTTTAGATATTGAGTGACTTTCCCTGTATTCACTCATATCAAAACGCAATAATTTAACCCCCATAATGCGGGCAAGTTGCTTACAAATCTCAGTTTTCCCCACCCCTGTTGGTCCTGCAAACAAGAACGAGCCCATCGGTTTATTTTCATACGCCAAACCAGAACGAGAAAGTTTAATAGCAGTGGATAAACTCTCAACTGCCCTATCTTGCCCAAACACACCAAGTTTGAGTTCTGCCGCTAAATTTTTAAGTAGCGATTTGTCATCATTCGTTACTTGGCGTGATGGAATGCGCGCTAATTTGGCAATAATATCTTCAATATCGCCAACGCCGATATTAATTTTGCGTTTAGATTTTGGCTGAATCTGCTGCAATGCACCAACTTCATCAATCACATCAATCGCCTTATCTGGCAGACGACGGTCGTTCATATGGCGATGAGAGAGTTCAACCGCACACACCAATGCTGCCTTTGAATATTTAACTTTATGATGGTCTTGATAATATCTTTTCAAACCATGCAAAATCTTAATCGTATCATCCACCGATGGCTCATCAATATCAATTTTTTGAAAGCGTCTTGAAAGCGCATGGTCTTTTTCAAAGATTTTCCGATATTCTTCATAAGTGGTAGAGCCTATACACTTAAGCGAACCATCTGCCAATGCTGGCTTGAGTAAATTCGATGCGTCCAAAGCACTACCAGACACGCTGCCAGCACCAATCATCGTGTGAATTTCATCAACAAACAAAATGGCGTGCGGGATTTGCTCTAAATCACTCAGCACCGATTTTAAGCGTTTTTCAAAATCCCCTCGATATTTCGTACCTGCAATTAACACCCCAATGTCTAATGAATAAATACTCGCCTGACTTAAAACCTCGGGCACTTTTCCATCAACAATCTGTTTGGCAATGCCTTGTGCAATTGCGGTTTTACCAACGCCTGCTTCGCCAACCAATAAAGGGTTGTTTTTACGCCGCCTAGACAACACTTGAATGGTTCTTAAGACTTCTTCTTCTCTACCTAACAAAGGGTCAATTTTCCCCGCTATCGCCTTTTCGCATAAATTAGTTGTATAGGTTTCTAACGCACTTCTCTTAGCTTTTTTTGGCTCAGATTCAACCTTAGGACTCTCTTCAATCGATACCGATGTTTGCACTGAAATCGCCTCCATTACTTCAAGACGAGAAATGTTGTTAAGTTTTAGCAAATAGACCGCATACGATTCCTTCTCAGCAAAAATACTCACCAATACATTCATCGCATACACGGTGTTTTTTTGTGCCGATTGTGCCTGATAAACACTGCGTTGTAACACCCGTTGAAAGCCAACGGTTGGCACAATATCAACTTCTGAGGTTTGTGGGATGAGTGGCGTATGTGAGTCAATATATTCTGCCAATTCTACATGCACTTCTTCAACATTAACCCGCTTACTGCGCAAAAAACTTACCACTTCATCAATATTGAACAATGCGATGAGTAAGTGTTCAACCGTTACGAACTCCAAACGGTTATTTCGCGCTTGCGTCATAATGGTATTAATCTCTTGTTGTAGGCCTGCTTCAATCATCACATTATTATACGAGACCTTTACACATCTAATTCACGAATAACACACATTAATGGTTGTTCATTCTTTCGGGCAAAATCGATGACCTGTGATACTTTTGTTTGTGCCACATCGTGTGAATAAATACCGCACGCGCCCTCACCATCAATGTGGATTTTAAGCATAATAGCGTGTGCGGTTTCCTCGGTTTTAGCAAAAAATTGTTGTAAAACTTCAACAACAAAATCCATGGCAGTGTAATCATCGTTCAGTAGAAACACCTGAAATCGCTTGGGTTTTTTAAGTTTTGGCTTTGCTGTTTTAGTGGATGTTTCTAACATTACGATACCTTTTTTACCTTGTTGATTTCTTTTTTAATAAAAATAAGGCAATTGCCAAGACCACTAGCGTTGGTGCAGATACACTAAACAATGGGTCATAATCAAAGCGCAACGATATGACACTACCAATACGCGAAGATAATTCAAAAAATAAACTAATAATAACGCCTAAAAATATCTTTTTACCTAAAGTTGCGTCTCTGAGCGAACCAAAAATAAACAACATCGAAAGTAGCAACATTGCAATCAAGGTAACAGGCCTGACCATGCGTTTATACAGCTCAACTTCAAAGGCTTGTGAGGTTAAATTATTGTCTGCAAGAAAACCAATATGTTGATACAATTCCCAACTAGGTAGCTCCTTAGGGTCTTTTTCTAATGCTTCGATTGCAGTTTGGTCAAATGAAACTTTGGTGGTATATTCTTGATGATTTTTCAATTGAATGTCTGTAAATTTTTCAGTTTGACTAAGTTGATAATGCTTAGTATTCCCAAGATTTAAATCATTATCATCAAATATAGCCTTATCAGTATAAAGAACCGCCTCTAGTTGATGATTTTTGTCTAACTGAATTAAGGTTACATCACCAAATACACTGCTATCAAATTTTTTCTTAACATTAATAATGGTATTGCCATTTTTAAGCCAAAACCCTTTCTGACTACTGGTAGACACGCTTCTTCCCAATGCTTTTGCCTTATAAGAATCAGCATACTGTGTGGTTATTGGCGCAATAAACTCGCCTAACAAAATCACCACAAAAATGAACATCAGCGCAACATTGACCACTTTTTGAGCAATTTTCATAATAGACACCCCGCACCCTCGGATAACAATTAATTGAGAGGTGGCAGCTAAATGCCCCAAGCCCAGTAAACAGCCTAGCAATATAATCACCGAAGAATGCGAATAAATAATCGCAGGTAAATCTGCCACCACATAAATCACTGCTGATAAAAGCGTATAGTCTTGTTGTCCGATTAAATCAATCTCATCAATAAAATTAAACAACGCATAAACACCCACCCAAACTGCCATCACAGCTAAAGTGTAAAAGAGTAGTGTTTTAGTAAGGTAGCGGTCTAGGATTTTCATTAAAATACAGTTCTTAAAATAGAATTATTAATCATTATGACAAATATTCACCACGATAGAATCCTTATTCTTGATTTCGGCTCGCAATACACACAACTCATTGCACGGCGAGTGCGTGAAATTGGCATTTATTGCGAATGCTTTCCTTATGATGTTGATGACAATTTTATCAAGAATTTCAACCCAAAAGGCATTATCCTGTCAGGTGGTCCTGACACCGTTACGCTAGATAATTCCGCCAGAGCGCCACAAATTGTGTTTGATTTGGGTGTGCCAATACTAGGTATCTGCTATGGTATGCAAACCATGGCTACGCAACTCGGCGGGCAAGCCATCTCAGCGGACAAGCACGAATACGGTTTTGCCAAAGTTCGTGCCCGCAATCACTCCCCCTTACTCAGCGATATTAGTGATGAAATCAGCAATGAAGGTCATGGTTTGTTAGATGTGTGGATGAGTCATGGCATTGAAGTCAAGCAATTACCAAATGGATTTAAGCTGATTGCCTCTACAGATAACTGTGATATAGCTGGATTTGCTAATGTCGAAAAACACTATTATGGCTTGCAATTTCACCCAGAAGTAACCCACACCAAACAAGGAAGGCATATCTTAGAACGGTTTGTTACTGGTATTTGTGATTGTGAAAAAAACTGGACAACAGACAACATCATCTCAGATTTAATCCAAAACCTAAAAAGCCAAATTGGCAATGACAATGTCTTGTTAGGGCTTTCAGGTGGGGTTGATTCTTCTGTGGTGGCAGCCCTTCTTCACGAGGCCATTGGCGACCAACTGACTTGCGTATTTGTCGATAATGGTTTATTGCGTCTCAACGAAGGCGACGAAGTGATGAAAACCTTTGCCGATAATATGGGGGTGAAAGTCATCCGTGCCAATGCTCAACAAAAATTCTACAATGCTTTAGCAAATGAAAATGACCCTGAGAGAAAACGCAAAATCATCGGTCACGCCTTTATTGAGGTCTTTGAAGAAGAGGCGCGCAATCTTGATGATATTAAATTCCTAGCGCAGGGCACCATCTACCCAGATGTAATTGAATCAGCAGGCGCTGCTTCGGGCAAAGCCAAAGTCATTAAATCTCACCACAATGTTGGGGGCTTGCCCGAAGACTTAGCCTTTAAATTGGTTGAGCCACTAAAGGAACTGTTCAAAGACGAAGTGCGCACCATAGGCGTGAAACTCGGCATCCCTGCACATATGCTCTATCGCCACCCCTTTCCAGGGCCAGGCTTAGGGGTTCGTATTTTGGGTCAAGTCAAACAAGAATACGCCGATATTCTGCGTGAAGCCGATGCTATTTTTATGCAAGAACTTTACAACCACGACCTTTACGATAAAGTCAATCAAGCCTTCGCCGTGTTTTTGCCGATTAAATCAGTAGGTGTAACAGGCGACGAACGCCGCTATGATTTTGTCATAGCGCTACGCGCTGTTGAAACCATTGACTTTATGACCGCTCGTTGGGCACACCTGCCTTATGATTTTCTAGACTTGGTCTCCAACCGCATTATGAACGAAATCTCACGCATCTCTCGTGTGGTTTACGACATCTCAGGCAAACCCCCTGCCACCATCGAATGGGAATAACCACCAACACAAGAAAAAGAAATGAATAAATATATTTTAGTATCGCTATTATTACTTATATGTAGCACTTCTGTTAATTCCAAAGAAATTCAAATAAAAAATCATGATAAAAGATACAATCTAGGCCTTAATAATGAAGAAAAAGCGATATTTTTAAGCGAAATGAGGCAAATGCTAACGAGCGTCCAACAAATTATGATGGGCATCGGAATGAATGATAAAGCAATGATTATTAAAGCGGCACGGTACTCTGGCAATCGAATGGCAAGAGCGACCCCTCAATCCATCAAAGACAAAACGCCCGTATCATTTGAACAAATTGGTGGCCCAACACACATGATGTTTGAAGAGTTAATTATTAATGCAGAAGAAATTGACGAAGGCGACACAGAGGACATGGCAAGTTTGGCAGAATTCACAGGGATATTGATGAAAAATTGTCTCGCATGTCATGTGGCATTTAAGGCAGATTAATAAAAGAATGACAAAGCTATCGCCAAATGAAAAATGGATGAAACTCGCCATTCAGCAAGCCTTGCTTGCTGAAAAACTGGGCGAAGTTCCAGTAGGTGCAGTTTTAGTGCGGGATGGGGAATTAATTGCCAGTGCGCATAATCAGCCTATCTCAAGCAATGACCCAACCGCCCACGCCGAAATACAACTGCTACGCAAAGCAGGTGAAACATTGGGCAATTATCGCCTACCAAACACCACACTCTATGTTACTCTTGAACCTTGCACCATGTGCTTAGGGGCGATGATCCATGCACGAGTATCACACATCATTTTCGGTGCTTATGACAAAAAAACTGGCGTTTGTGGCTCTTGTCAAGACCTCTCAAATAGCCACTGTTTTAACCATTCTATTGAAGCTCAAGGTGGCATACTTGCAGATGAGTGCAAGCAACGCTTGCAACAGTTTTTTAAAAATCGAAGATAGGCGCTCACTTTTCTTTAAAAATAAACCTATCCGCAGAAAATTTACCTGGCCCATAAATAATACTCACTAACAACATTATGCCCCAAAGTTTATGATCATAAAATCCACCTGACCAAATTATTGGATAGGAAATAACTGCAATAATGTTAAATAAAAATAACTCAATGGCTGCTATTCTGCCGAACAGACCTAATAGCAAAAATATAGGCAAGATTAATTCTGCTGCTGTGCCTAAATAGGCCGCCAATTCCCAAGAAATAATTGGCACTTGATATTCATTTTCAAATAGATATTGTGCTCCTGAAGACAAAAAAGGCATCTCTGAATCCCAACTTCCAAGCTTTGTTAACCCAGCTCTAAAAAACGCATCCGCCACATAAATGCGTGTAAATAATTTAAAAATATCGGTGCTGTATCGATAAATAAAAGTAAAAAATGCATTGTATAAGTTAATTATTTTGTTCATTGTTGTATACCTGTTTTGTAATTTTTTCGACAACGACTTTGCCGCTTTTTTTGTGAATTTTAAGGCAATCTCCACCCATGAACAAGTCCAATTGTGTACTATTTTCATTCAACTGCCAAATTTTAATAATCGGATAGTCCGAACACATAAAAAAAATGGCATCTGTGGAAAAATAACAGCGTTCATAAAGTCTCTCAAACTTTGCCATATCAATTAAATAGGGCATATCTTGGCAATGCGGATGTTGTGCAATAAAGATTGAAAATGCCTCTCCATAATCAATAATATTGGGTGTTTTTGATGGTTGAGTTTTGATAAAATCTGTCGCTAGAGATTTAAAAAAATTTTCGCCTACCAGGCGTTTAACGCAGGAATAAGTCTTTGCTAGACCCTCGGTCAAACTCATAAAATACTGGTGATGATAAATTTGTATTAAGTCAATGCCCGTAAAATTACCGTTGTCTTGATAATTTTTAGCCTCACTGGGCGTTAAAATATCTTGATAAAATGCTTCTTGTAGTTGTTTAAGCATCAAAGCACCGCCTGTGCTTTTTCTGCCTCATCCAGCAATATAGACAAATCAGGAATATCGGTGTCCCACTCAATCAAGGTCGGCTTATTACCCATCTTTTGTAGTGTTGTTTGATACAAATCCCAAACTTCATCGCTGACTTTTTTAGAATGGTCATCAATCAAAATTCGCCCCTGTGGCAAGTGTTTTTCAGTATAACCCGCCAAATGAATCTCGCCAACATCCGCCTTGTCAATCACCCCTAAATAATCATTGGCTTGATAATGGTGATTTACACAACTTACATAAATATTATTAACATCAAGCAGCAAACCACAGCCACACAAACTCGGCAAACTGGCAAAAAATTCCCATTCAGGTATATTTGAAACGCTAAATTGTAAATAAGAGGATGGATTTTCTATCAAAATTTGTCGCCCTAAAAAATCTTGGGTGGCTTTAACTTTGTCAGAAAAATGGTTCAGTGTAGCCTGCGTATAGGGCAACGGCAACAAATCGTGCAAATAGTTACCACCAATACTCGACCAACTCAAGTGATCCGACACCAGATCGGGCTGAAATCTATCTATTGTATTTTTTAAATGTTGTAAAT
>JAQRMT010000033.1:0-1132 GCA_028599035.1 Gammaproteobacteria bacterium | reverse complement strand
GGCGTGTCTTTAGTTTTCACAATGTCAGACAAATCTTTTAACCATTTCTTTGCATTGTAATTGCCCTTATTGTCAAAAAATGTCAGTTTATATGCGCCTGGAATCACACCATATCTAGCATATTCATCTTGCCGACGAATATCAATAATAGCAACTCCTTGCTTGATTTTTGCCTGCACTTCATCCGTTGAAAGTGTTGTAAAATCCGCCAATGCATTTAATGACAGCAAGCAAGTCATTAAAATTAATCTGCTCACGACTTTCCCCCGCAACTTGAACACCCTGCTAAAGAATAAAGCGCACACCAGCCCATTAGACCTGTTAGTAAAAGAACAATGCCAATCATGACAAAGAGCTCATTAGCATAGTTAAACTCAATGTGGTGTTTTTTATATTTATCATAACTTACTCCTGAAAATTAAATTAATTATTTGGCTCGGTTTGCCCCATGGCAGGATAAAAAACCAATTTAAATGTGCCATCTTGCGGATGAAAATATTTGCTGGCATACATTGCTTCTCTCAACACAGAAAGACTGCTTGCATTAAAGTAAACACGCTCTAATAAAACCTCCTCCTTGTCCTCTTTTAATTGATAAAGATTATGCTGAAATTGTACCAAGCCGTTGTTAATATTTTTAAGCGTGTAATTTACTGCATAAGGATGACTGTCTAACGAATAGGTTTGCGATCGAGTATTTTCATTAACTATTGGCGCAATAATTGGGCGAATCATCTGAAAACCAAATTTGGGAACTAAGGTATCTTGTATTAGTCTTTCTTCTGCTAAAGCGTCAACATTAAAATTACCGAATTTACTTTGGAATACAAAACGAAAGTCAACAACTTGGCCGTTGATATTCACCATCAAGCCAAATACGCCCAGCTCTTTTAAAGCGTTCACGCCGTTATTTGCCAGAAATAAATAGCCCAATTTTTTACCGTCATTATCTTTAATGGTAATATCTAAGTTGGTTGGATAAGAGCGATTGCTTGGTAATTTTTTATATTGCAAATCAAAATTATAACGCTGATTATTTTCATCGTGAAAATCAAAATTAATATTATTGTGTTGTTCTCCAACATCACCTAACTTTAGTTGCTTTTTAATATCAAATCCCTTGCCAGTAATA
>JAQRMT010000032.1 GCA_028599035.1 Gammaproteobacteria bacterium | reverse complement strand
GAAGATGGAAGTAGAACTTCTTTCTCCAATCGCCATGGAAGATGGCTTAAGATTTGCCATTAGAGAAGGCGGTCGCACAGTGGGTGCGGGTGTGGTTTCTAAGGTGGCGGATTAAGAGTAATTAGTTGCAGAAAGACCGAATATTATTGTATAATGCTCGGTTTTTCGCTAAAAGACATAAGTCGATTTAAATAGGATTAGACACATGAGCAATCAGAATATTAGAATTAAATTAAAGGCATTTGACCATCGTTTAATCGACAAGTCTGCCATTGAGATTGTAGAAACAGCTAAGCGTACAGGTGCAAGCGTTAGAGGTCCAATCCCCTTACCGACAAAGAAAGAGCGTTTCACTGTATTGACTTCTCCGCATGTTAACAAAAAGGCGAGAGACCAATACGAATTAAGAACATACATTAGATTGATGGATGTTATTAGCCCGACAGATAAGACAGTAGATGCTTTAATGAAGTTAGATTTAGCTGCTGGTGTTGATGTAGCAATCAAGCTTAATTAGACAGATATTCAATAAATTAGGAATAAGATCATGGCAATTGGTTTAGTAGGACAAAAATTAGGTATGACGCGCATCTTGGCTGAGGACGGCTCAGCGACTGCGGTAAGTGTTATTAAAATTGAACCTAATCGTATTGTTCAAACAAAAACGATAGAGGTAGATGGCTATAGTGCTGTGCAAGTTACCACTGGTGCTAAAGTTAATAAAAAAGGCGAAGCAAAGTTGCGTCGTGTTTCATCGGCAACAAAAGGTCATTATGCTAAAGCCTCTGAAGATATTGGCTTAGGTCTTTGGGAATTTAGAGCAGATGCTGATGAAATTGCTGACGCAAAGAGTTTTGATTTATCTTTATTGGGTGCAGGTCAATTCGTTGATGTGACAGGTCAATCTAAAGGTAAAGGCTTTCAAGGTGGTGTGAAGCGTCACAACTTCTCAATGCAAGATGCCACTCACGGTAACTCAATCTCTCACAGAGCGATTGGTTCTACAGGTCAATGTCAAGATCCTGGGCGAGTTTTTAAAGGCAAGAAAATGGCAGGCCATATGGGTGATGAGCAGGTAACACAGGAATGCCTAGAGATTATTAGAGTTGATGGTGGTAGAAACTTATTGTTGGTTAAGGGTGCAATTCCTGGCTCTAAGAGTGGTTTTGTTAAAGTCGTTTTGTCTACTAAAAAAGATAAAGTGAACGATAATATTGCCAAACAATTACAAGAACAAAAGGCTGCACAATTGGCACAGCAAGAAGAAGCTAAAGCAGAAGTTGAAAATGAGATGCCAGCAGCAATAGCAACAGAAGAATAAGGGTTTGAGATGAAATTAAAAGTATTAGACATAAGCACCAATAAGTCCACTTCTGCTGAAGTTGCGGACAAGGTGTTTGCTAGAGACTATAACCAGTCATTGGTACATCAAGTGACAACAGCTTATATGGCAACAGGTCGTCAAGGCTCTAAGGCGCAAAAAAACCGTTCAGCAGTTAACGGTGGTGGCAAGAAGCCATGGGCACAAAAAGGCACAGGCCGTGCTCGTGCAGGTACTTCTCGTGGTCCTATTTGGCGCTCAGGTGGCGTAACATTTGCTGCACAACCAAAAAGTTATGCGCAGAAAGTTAATAAAAAAATGTACAAGGGTGCAATCAGCGCTATTTTTTCTGAATTAGTGCGCACTGAGCGTTTAAAAGTGGTGAAAGACTTTGATATTAAAGATGCAAAAACAAAAAATGTGACAGCGTTGCTTAAAGCACTTAATGTTAAAGATGCCTTATTAATGACAGACGAGTTAGATGAGAATTTATATCTTTCTTCGCGTAATTTATACCATGTTGGTGTTTGTGATGCGCAAAGTATTGACCCAGTTAGTTTAATCGGTTATGAAAATGTAGTAATTACTGAAGCGGCATTGAAAAAAGTGGAGGCTTCATTATGAACCAAGAGAAAGTATTAAAAACCTTATTGGCACCTATTGTTTCTGAGAAAACATCAATGTTATCGGTGCAAAATCAATATGCGTTTAAAGTGCGTGTTGACAGTAACAAAAAAGAAATTAAAGCCGCTGTTGAAACACTGTTTGGCGTTACCGTAGAAAATGTAACAACCTGTGTTGTTAAAGGTAAGAAAAAAATATTTAAAGGTAAAATTGGCCGTCGTGTCAATTGGAAGAAGGCAATGGTAAAAGTGTCTGAAGGTCAAATGATTGATGTGAGTGCATCTTAAAGAGAGAAATTATGACACAAGTAATTAAAAGAAAACCAACCTCACCCGGCAGAAGATTTGTTGTTAGTGTTGTTGATAAAGACTTATATAATGGTGCACCTTATGCGCCGTTAACAGAAAGTAAAAATAGAATTAGTGGCAGAAACAACCGTGGCAAGATTACGGTTCGCCATAAAGGCGGTGGTCACAAGCGTCGTTATCGTATTATTGATTTTAGACGCAATAAAGACGATATTACGGCACGCGTTGAACGCTTAGAATATGATCCAAATCGTAGTGCCAACATTGCTTTAGTTTTATACACAGACGGTGAGCGCAAATATATTATTGCACCAAATGGCTTGAAAGTAGGTGATAGCATTGTTTCAGGTAATAGTGTTGCCATTCAAACAGGCAATGTTATGCCCTGTACCAATATCCCCCTAGGTAGCGTGATTCATTGTATTGAACTCAAACCAGGTAAAGGCGCACAAATGGCACGCAGTGCTGGCACTTCAGCGCAGTTGATTGCAAAAGAAGGTGCATATGTAACTTTAAGATTGCGCTCTGGCGAAGTTCGTAAAGTGTTGGCTGAGTGTAGGGCAACGATTGGTGAAGTGTCTAAGAAAGAACACAGTTTAAGGAAGTTAGGTAAGGCTGGTGCATCGCGTTGGAGAGGGGTTAGGCCTACTGTTCGTGGTGTGGTGATGAATCCAGTTGATCACCCGCATGGTGGTGGCGAAGGTAAAACCAGTGGTGGTCGTCATCCGGTTTCTCCTTGGGGAACACCAACTAAGGGTTATAAAACGCGTAGCAATAAGCGTACTGATAAGCTTATCGTGCGTCGTAGGAATAAATAAAGGTAATTAATTATTATGGCTAGATCATTAAGAAAGGGTCCATTTGTTGACGAGCATTTAATCAAGAAAGTATTAACTGCTCAAGAAAATAACGATAGAAAACCAATTAAAACTTGGTCTAGGCGTTCGGTAGTTGTGCCTGAGATGATTGGTTTAACCATCGCAATACATAATGGCAGGGCACATGTGCCAGTGTCAATTAACGAACAAATGGTTGGACATAAATTAGGTGAATTTGCAGCGACTAGAACATTCCATGCACATTCAGGTGACCGTAAAGCATAAATAAAAAGGTAGATTGAGAAAATGAAAGAAGTTAAAGCAAGTCATAAATATGCAAAAACCTCGGCTTTTAAGGCACGATTGGTGGCGGATCAAATCCGTTTAAAGTCGGTAGAAGAAGCGCTTAATATTTTATCGTTTAGCAATAAAAAAGCATCGGTATTAGTTAAGAAAGTGTTAAATTCAGCGATTTCGAATGCTGAACATAACGATGGATTAGATATTGATGAATTAAAAGTGAGTAGCGTTTATATTGATGAAGGCTCTACAATGAAAAGAATTCGCCCTAGAGCAAAAGGTAGAGCGAATCGTATTTTAAAAAGAACAAGCCACATTACAGTTGGCGTAAGTGCAGGTTAATTATGGGTCAAAAAGTAAATCCAAAAGGTATTAGATTAGGCATCGTTAAAGATTGGGACTCTAAGTGGTATGCAAATTCTCAAGATTATTCTAAGTTCTTATTGTCTGATATTGAGGTTAGAGATTATCTGTTTGAAAAATTAACAGCTGCTTCTGTTAGTCGTGTCCAAATTGAACGCCTAGCAAATAACGCTAAAATTACTATTCATACTGCCCGTCCAGGCATCGTGATTGGCAAAAAAGGCGCTGACATTGAAGACCTAAAAACAACAGTAACTAAGATGATGGGCATTCCGGCACATATTAGTATTGAAGAAATTAAAAAGCCAGAATTAGATGCGCGCCTAGTGGCAGAAAATATTGCACAGCAGTTAGAAAAGCGAGTGATGTATCGTCGTGCTGTTAAACGCGTGTTAGGTAATGCAACACGCCTTGGTGCACAGGGAATTAAAGTCATGGTTAGTGGTCGTTTGAATGGTGCAGAAATTGCGCGTTCTGAATGGTATCGAGAAGGCCGTGTGCCGTTGCACACATTTAGAGCGGATGTTGATTATGCCCATTATGGTGCAAATACACAATATGGTGTGATTGGTATTAAGGTTTGGATTTTTAAAGGTGAAATCCTAGACCATAAGAAAGGCACATTAGATGAGGTTGCTCGTCGTGGCGCTACTAATCAAATTGCTAAGAAATAAAGGATTAACAAATGTTACAACCTAAACGCACAAAATTTAGAAAACAAATGAAAGGCCGTAACCGCGGTTTGGCAACTGGTCATAAGGTTAGTTTTGGAGAGATTGGTCTGCAAGCTGTTGGTAGATGCCGTATGACTGCCAGACAAATTGAAGCTGCACGAAGAGCCATGACGCGCCATGTAAAAAGACAAGGTAAGATTTGGATTCGTGTATTCCCAGACAAGCCTATTACTAAGAAACCATTAGAAGTTCGTATGGGCAAAGGTAAAGGTAGTGTTGAGTACTGGATTGCACAAATTAAGCCAGGTCAAATGTTGTTCGAAATGCAAGGCGTTGATGAAACCGTTGCAAGAGAGGCGTTCCAACTTGCTGCGGCCAAGTTGCCAGTAAAAACAAAAGTAATTAAAAGGATGGCAATGTAATGGATGTAAAAGAATTAAGAGATCAAGATGTTTCTGCACTTAACGAAACTTTGATGACGCTACTAAAAGAACATTTCGAGTTGCGTATGCAACATAAAAGTGCACAATTAGATGATGCATCGAAGCTGAGAAAGATCAAGAGATCAATTGCACAAGTTAAAACTATTATTAAAGAGAAACAAGCATGAGCGAGAACAAAGTAGAACGCGTATTAACAGGTAAAGTTGTTAGCAATAGTCGCGACAAAACGATTGCTATTATGATTGAACGCAAAGTAAGACACCCAATTTATAAGAAATACATCAAGCGTAGTACCAAAGTTCATGCGCATGATGAGAAGAATGAATGTGGTTTAGGCGATACAGTGAGAGTTGTAGAGGCAAAGCCATTTTCTAAAACTAAGTGTTGGGCATTATTGGAAGTGGTTGAGAAATCAGTTTCCCTTGATTAATTTTGAATTTATAAGAGAGTAGAACCATGATTCAAATGCAAACTAAACTTAAAGTCGCTGATAACAGTGGCGGCATTAAGGCAATGTGTATTAAAGTATTAGGCGGATCTAAGCGCCGTTATGCCAATATTGGCGATGTAATTAAGGTCAGCATTAAAGAGGCCGCACCACGAGCTAAAGTGAAAAAAGGCGATGTCTATGACGCTGTTGTTGTTCGAACAGCACAAGGCGTTCGTCGTGCTGATGGTTCACGCATTCGTTTCGACGGTAATGCGGTTGTATTATTGAACACCAAGCTTGAGCCAGTAGGTACGCGTATTTTTGGACCTGTAACGCGTGAATTGCGTAGTGCAAAGTTTATGAAAATTGTGTCATTAGCACCCGAGGTACTATAAATGCAAAAAATTAAAATGAACGATGAGGTGATTGTTATCGCTGGAAAGGACAAAGGTTCAATCGGCACAGTAACAAAAATTGCTAACAATAAAGTCGTGGTTGAGGGTTTGAATATTGCTAAGAAGCACACTAAGCCAAATCCGAATGCTGGTGTAACAGGTGGTATTATTGATACAGAAATGCCAATGGCAGTTTCTAATGTAGCAATTTATAACACTAAAACAAAAAAAGCAGACAGAGTTGGTGTGCGCACTGATAAAGATGGCAACAAAGAGAGATTTTTTAAATCAAACGGCGATTCAATCGTTTGAAACAGTTAAAGAAGGAAAAGAACCATGTCTAGATTACAGCAACAATATAAAAAAGAGATTCTACCTGCACTACAAAAAGAGTTGGGACAGGAAAATCCAATGGCAGTGCCTAAGATTGAAAAAATCACCATTAATATGGGTTTAGGTAGCGCACTAGGTGATAAGAAGATTTTACAAAGCGCATTAGAAGAGATGAGTTTAATCTCTGGTCAAAAACCAATGACTTGTATTGCGCGTAAATCAGTAGCGAGCTTTAAATTAAGAGAAGGTAACGCTATTGGTTGTAAAGTCACACTGCGCAAAGAAAAGATGTATGAATTTTTAGACCGCTTAGTGAATATTGCGATTCCTCGTATTCGTGATTTCCGTGGTTTGAACGAAAAATCATTTGATGGTCGTGGTAATTACAATATGGGCTTAACCGAGCAAATCGTATTCCCAGAAATTGATTTTGAAAAAGTAACAAGAGTGCGGGGTATGGATATTGCTGTCACCACTACTGCACAAAATAATGATGACGCTAAGAAACTATTAGCAATGTTTAATTTCCCATTTAAGGATAAAGAAAATGGCTAAAAAGTCTATGATAAATAGAGATATCAAGCGCACCAAGTTGGTTGAAAAATACCGCACTAAGCGCCTTGAGTTAAAGAAAATTATTAAGAGTGTAAACTCTTCTGATGAGGAGCGCTTTCATGCAACGATTAAATTGCAAGCGTTGCCACGAGACGCTTCACCGACAAGACAACGCAGTCGTTGTGGCTTGACGGGTCGTCCACATGGTTTTTACCGTAAGTTTGGTTTGGCTAGAACCAAGCTTAGAGAGCGCACTATGAATGGTGAAGTGCCCGGTTTATCTAAAGCAAGTTGGTAGGAGGTTGTTGATATGAGTATGTCTGATCCAGTTGCTGATATGTTGACTCGCATTCGTAATGCGCATATGGTTGAAAAGAAAGAAGTTAACATTCCAGCATCAAATTTAAAATCTGCTATCGCTAGTGTGATGCAGCAAGAAGGCTATATTGAGTCATTTAGTGTAGCAGGTGAAAAAGCCACCAAAACTTTAACCATCAAGTTAAAGTATTATGACGATAAACCGGTTATTGATTCCTTAAAAAGAATTTCAAAGCCAAGTTTGCGTGTATATGTGAAAAATACTGAAATGCCGAGTGTTATGAACGGACTAGGTATTGTTATTGTTTCAACACCTAAAGGTGTGATGACTGGACAAGCTGCAGCCGCCCAAAATGTGGGTGGTGAAGTTTTGTGTAGCGTTTCTTAAAGGAGTTATAAGATGTCTAGAGTTGCAAAAGAGCCAATCGAAATTCCAGCTGGCGTTGAAGTTTCACTAAATGGTTCTGCCATGACAGTTAAAGGTAAATTAGGTCAAATGCAAATGGTCATCCATTCATCAGTGGTGGTTACTACTGCAGAGAATATTTTGACATTCACCATTGGCAATATGGAAAAGAAAGAGGAAAAGAAGGCGTGGGCACAAGCAGGAACTGCGAGAGCCAATACTGCTAATTTAATTAAGGGTGTTACTGAAGGTTGGAAAAAAACTTTAACACTGATTGGCGTTGGTTACCGTGCAAAATCTATGGGCAAGGTTTTAGATTTGACTTTGGGTTTTTCTCATCCAGTTCAATACACACTGCCAGAGGGTATTACCGCTGAAACCCCGTCGCAAACCGAGATTGTGGTGTCAGGTACGGACAAGCAAAAAGTAGGTCAAGTGGCCGCCGAGATTCGTGCTTATCGTCCGCCAGAACCTTATAAAGGCAAAGGTGTGCGTTACACAGATGAACATGTAGTTCGCAAAGAAGCGAAGAAGAAATAGAGCGAAATAATTAAGGTAATAGTATGAAACTTTCAAAAAAACAAGCTCGTTTAAGAAGAGCAACTAAATTTAGAGCAAAGCATGCAGAGAAAGGCGTTGAGCGTTTATGCGTTCACAAGACATCTCAACATATTTATGCACAAATCATTAGCGCCTGTGGCACTAAAACTTTGGCTTCCGCCTCTAGTTTGAAGGAAAAGAATGGTGGCAATGTGGCAGCAGCAACTAAGATTGGTACTGAGATTGCTAAAGCAGCGAAGAAAGCAAAAGTAATAAAAATTGCCTTTGATCGTTCTGGTTTTAAATACCATGGTCGTGTGAAAGCATTAGCTGAAGCAGCACGAGATGGCGGTTTAGACTTTTAATAAAAAAATTATAAAAATAGGCGTAGAAAATGGCAGATTTTAGAAAAAATAATAAAGATGACGATGGCTTCATTGAGAAATTAGTCAATATTCGTCGTGTTGTAAAAGTAGTTAAAGGGGGGCGTATTTTTGGTTTCTCTGCATTGGTTGTTGTTGGTGACGGCAATGGTAAAGTAGGTTACGGTACAGGCAAAGCGCGTGAAGTGCCTGTCGCCATTCAAAAAGCAATGGACAAAGCAAGAAAAGCAATGAAGAATGTGCCTCTTAAAGATGGTACGCTTTATTACCCTATTACTTCAAATGTTGGTGCTGCTAAAGTTTACATGCAGCCTGCATCAGAAGGTACTGGTGTTATTGCTGGTGGTCCGATGCGTAGCGTCCTAGAGGCAGTTGGTGTGCATAATATTTTAGCGAAATGTAATGGCACGCGTAACCCTATTAGTGTTGTGCGTGCAACGATTGAAGGTTTGACAGCAATGTCGTCTCCACAGTCTGTTGCCGCTAAACGAGGTAAAACTGTTGAAGAAATTAGGGGAGAAGCATAATGGCTGAAGCGAAAGAAGCAACTAAAAAGAAAGTAGTTAAAAAAGCACCTGTAAAAACAGTAGCAAAGAAAACTGTCGCTAAAAAAGTGGCAGCAAAAAATAGCAAAGTTAGCGTGACACTGATTAAGAGTTTTTATGGTCGTTTACCATCACATCGTGCAACAGTAGCGGGACTTGGTTTAAAGCGTATTAACCACACGGTAGAGTTGATTGACACACCTGAAGTAAGAGGTATGATTAACAAAGTATCTTACCTGCTTAAGATAGAGAATTAAGAATTATGAATATTATGCAATTAAATACATTAGCACCCGTAGAAGGTGAAAAACAATCTAGAAAGCGTGTCGGTCGCGGTATCGGCAGTGGTTTTGGTAAAACTTGTGGTCGTGGTCACAAAGGTCAGAAAGCTCGTTCAGGCGGTTTTACTAAAATTGGTTTTGAAGGTGGTCAAATGCCATTACAACGCCGTTTGCCTAAGGTCGGCTTCTCATCACGCGTTTCAATCGTTACTTCTCAAGTAACTTTATCTGAACTTGATAAGTTGGAAGAGCAAGAAATCACAGTTGATGTCTTGAAAAAGCACAATTTAGTAACAAAAAACATCAAGCATGTTAAGGTAATGCTTTCTGGCGAGATTAATAGAGCGATAACATTGACGGGCATTAAGGCCACTAAAGGTGCAAAAATAGCTATTGAAGCTGCCAAGGGATCGGTTAACGAGTAAAGTTCATGAGTCAACCACCCCTAGGCCTTTCCCAAGATTTATCAAAACGCATCCTTTTTTTATTGGGTGCGTTAATTATTTTTAGGTTGGGTACACATATTACCATCCCCTTTATTTCGTCTACTGCGTTAGCGTCATTAGTGCAAGACCAGCAGGGTACGATTTTAGATATGTTTAATATGTTTTCTGGCGGTGCGTTAGAGAGGCTGTCCATTTTTACCCTAGGTATCATGCCTTATATTTCGGCATCGATTATTGTTCAATTGATGACCTCGGTAGTGCCAAAGTTAGAACAATTGAAAAAAGAAGGTGAAACAGGTAAACGCAAGATTACCCAATATACGCGTCTAGGCACTGTGGTATTAGCGGTGTTTCAGTCTTATGGTATTTCAATCGCACTGCAGTCCCAAAGTGCTGGCGGTGTTGCTTTAGTTACCCAAGGCGGCTTTACCTTTAGTTTAGTAACAGTAGTAACTTTAACCACAGGTACTTTGTTTTTAATGTGGTTGGGCGAACAAATTACAGAGAAAGGTATCGGCAATGGTATTTCAATGATTATTTTTGCGGGTATTGTTTCAGGCTTGCCATCAGCATTAGGTTCAACTTTGTCATTGGTTTCTACTGGCGAGTTAGCAGTAATTTTGGTGGTAATATTGTTAGCAATGACGCTGCTGGTTACTGCTTTTGTGGTGTTTATGGAACGAGGGCAGCGTCGTATTACCGTGAATTACGCTAAACGCCAGCAGGGTCGTAAAATGGTGGGTGGACAAAGTTCATATTTGCCACTTAAAATTAATATGGCAGGCGTAATTCCACCGATTTTTGCCTCTTCGATTATTTTATTCCCAGCAACTTTAGGGGGGTGGTTTTCACAATCAGAGGGTATGGGTTGGTTGGCTGATTTAACAGCGAGTATTTCGCCAGGTCAGCCGTTGTATGTGATGTTTTATGGGTTAGCAATTGTGTTCTTTACATTTTTTTACACAGCGTTAACTTTTGATTCAAAAGAGATGGCAGATAATTTGCGTAAGTCGGGTGGTTTTATTCCAGGGATTCGTCCAGGTAAGCACTCAGCAGATTATATTGATGCAGTAACATCGCGTTTGACAGCATCAGGTGCGGTTTATATTACTGCCGTGTGTTTGTTGCCAGAGTTTTTGATTTTATATTGGAATGTGCCGTTTTATTTTGGCGGCACCAGTTTGTTAATTATCGTCGTTGTAGTGATGGATTTCATTCAACAGGCACAATCGCATTTAATGTCTAATCAGTACGAGTCATTAATGAAAAAAGCAGGTTTAAATTAGAAGGGTAGTATTATGAAAGTAAGAGCATCAGTTAAAAAGATTTGTAACAATTGTAAGATTATTAAACGACACGGCGTGGTGCGTGTCATTTGTAAAGAGCCTAGACATAAGCAAAGACAAGGTTAATTTACATTGACATTGTAAGACCAGCAAAGTATAATTGCTCGTTTTGCAAATTTAACCCGTGAGTGTTTCACAAGGAGTGAGACGACGGATTTTATTAAGGATAAGGACAGAGATAAATGGCTAGAATAGCGGGAATAAACATTCCAACACATAAGCATATTGTTATTGGCTTGCAGTCAATTTTCGGTATTGGCGATACACGAGCAAAGGCGATTTGCAGCGAACTTAAACTAGATCCAGCAACAAAAGTATCGGATTTAACTGAAGATAAGTTGGAATTAATTCGTAGCGCAGTTGCTAAGTATGAAATTGAAGGTGATCTTCGTCGTCAAATCGCAATGGATGTTAAACGCTTGAGAGATTTAGGTTGTTACCGTGGTATCCGCCACAGAAAATCATTACCACTTCGTGGTCAAAGAACAAAAACAAACGCCAGAACTCGCAAGGGTCCTCGTCGTTTAATTAAATAATTATAGGTAACTATTATGGCTAAGACACCCGCAAAGAAAAAATCAAAGAAAGTTGTTACTGACGGTATTGCGCACATTCACGCAACATTTAATAATACCATCGTTATGATTACCGATCGTCATGGCAATGCAGTTTGCTGGGCGACTTCAGGTGGCTCTGGCTTTAGAGGATCTAGAAAATCAACCCCATTTGCAGCACAAGTAGCGGCTGGTAATTGTGGTGAAAAAGCATTGACTTTTGGCATGAAAAACTTAGAGGTTCGTGTTAAAGGTCCTGGTCCTGGTAGAGATTCTGCTATTCGTGGCTTGAACGCACAGGGTTTAAAAATTCAATCAATCACAGATGTAACGCCAATCCCTCATAACGGTTGTCGTCCTTCTAAAAAACGTAGAGTATAAGGATAAATTATGGCTAGATATACTGGACCTACTTGTAAATTAGCTCGTCGCGAAGGCACGGACTTATTTTTAAAGAGTGGCATTAGATCACTAGATTCTAAATGTAAAGTAACACAATTGCCAGGCATGCACGGCGCAACAGCCCGTCAAGCCAAGAGCACTGAATATGGTTTACAATTGCGTGAAAAGCAAAAAGTGAGACGCATTTACGGCATTTTAGAAAAGCAATTCCGTTCGTATTATAAGAAGGCCTCTCAAAAGAAAGGCTCAACAGGTGAAAATCTATTGTCATTACTTGAATGTCGTCTTGATAATGTTGTTTACCGTATGGGCTTTGGCTCTACACGCGCCGAGGCAAGACAACTGGTTTCTCATAAGTCTATTTTGGTTAATGGCTCAGCGGTAAACATTCCCTCTTATCAAGTAAGTGCGAATGATGAGATTTCCATTAGAGAAAAAGCAAAAAAACAAAGTCGCATTCAATTAGCCATGGAGTTAGCCGAGCAAGGCGACTTACCAGAGTGGGTTGAAGTTGATGGTAAGGCACTCAAAGGTGTGTTTAAAAATGTACCTGCACGCGATGACTTGTCATCTGACATCGCAGAGCATTTAATTGTTGAATTGTATTCAAAATAAGGAGCCTATTATGCAAGGAAGTGCAAGAGATTTTTTAAAGCCAAAGTTGGTTGAATTAACAGAAATAGCGAATAATGAATATAGAGTTATTTTAGAACCCTTAGAAAAAGGTTTTGGTCACACATTGGGTAACGCATTAAGAAGAACATTGTTGTCTTCTATGGCAGGTTCAGCAATCACAGAAGTAGCGATTGATGGTGTTATGCACGAATTTTCAACCGTTGATGGTGTTCAAGAAGATGTTTTAGATATTTTACTTAACCTTAAAGAGGTTTCAGTTGCCTTAAACACAACCGAATCAGCAGAAGTAGTAATTGACAAAAAAGGCCCTTGTGAAATCACTGTGGCTGATATTGAGACGAATGGCACAGACATTTCGGTCTTTAATAAAGACAAAGTAATTGCCACTGTTAATGCTGGCGGACATATGCGTATGACCCTTAAGATTGGTACTGGCATTGGCTATGACGCAGCGGTTGCACGAGATGATAAGGCATCAACTATTGGCGGTATGCAGTTAGATGCAAGTTTTTCACCTATTAAACGCGTTAGTTTCACAGTTGATGCGGCACGCGTCAATCAAAAAGTTAATCTTGATAAACTCAATATTACACTTGAAACCAATGGCTCGGTTAATGCTGAATCGGCAATCAAGCGCGCTGCAACAATTCTGCAAGAACAACTGTCTTCATTTGTTGAATTAGAACTGGTTGAGGAGGAAGAGACATTGCCAACTTCGGATGACTTTGATCCGCAATTATTAACTGCAGTAGATGAGTTAGAATTAACTGTTCGCAGTGCAAACTGTTTGAAAGCTGAGCAAATCTACTACATTGGTGACTTAATTCAGAAATCTGAGCAAGATTTATTAAGAACGCCTAACTTAGGGCGTAAGTCACTTAACGAAATTAAAGAAGCATTAACTGAGAAGGGTCTAAATTTAGGCATAGCCATTGAAAATTGGCCACCCGTTGATTTAATGAGCGAATAAGGAAAAAATATCATGAGACACAGAAAGTCAGGCAGACAACTAAATCGTAATTCTTCTCATCGTAAGGCGATGTTTCAGAATATGGCAAATTCATTGTTTCTTTATGAAACAATCAGGACAACTTTGCCAAAGGCAAAAGAGCTTCGTCGTGTAGTTGAGCCATTAATTACTAAGGCCAAAACAGACAGCGTTGCTAATCGTCGTAATGCATTTTCAAAATTACGCGATGATGCAATGGTGGCTAAGTTATTTACGCAGTTAGGTCCATTCTATAAAGAGCGCCCTGGTGGTTACATCCGTATTCTTAAGGCTGGTTTCCGTACTGGCGATAAAGCACCAATGGCGATTGTTCAATTGGTTGATTTCGAAAGCACTGCTACTGCAGATTCACAAAAGGAAAACTAATATGCCTTCAATTAAAGTAAGAGAGAACGAACCCTTTGATATCGCACTAAGACGCTTTCGTCGCACTTGTGATCGAGCGGGTGTTATCACTGATGTAAGAAAGAAAGAATTTTACGAAAAGCCAACATGGGTTAATAAGCGTATGAAAGCAGCAGCTGTCAAGCGCACCCATAAGGAAATGGCAAA
>JAQRMT010000031.1 GCA_028599035.1 Gammaproteobacteria bacterium | reverse complement strand
ACAGAAACACCTACACCATGTAAACCACCAGATACTTTATAAGAATTATCGTCAAACTTACCCCCTGCATGGAGGATGGTCATAATAACTTCTGCTGCACTTATTCCTTCTTCAGGATGGATATCGACTGGAATACCACGACCATCATCAGTAACAGATATGGATTGATCTTCATGAATGGTGATTTTAATTTTGGAACAATGCCCAGCTAGCGCTTCATCAATTGCATTATCAACTACTTCAAACACCATGTGGTGTAAACCAGTGCCATCGTCCGTATCACCAATATACATTCCTGGGCGTTTTCTAACGGCATCAAGCCCTTTTAAGACTTTAATATTTGATGCTTGATATTCTTGTTGCTCTTCAGACATACGGACTTGAAAAAAATAAATTTATTATACCACGATGTTTGTAATTATCGACTTTCATTAAGGTTTTTTAAAATTAATCTTGCTGTTTAATTTCACCTTGATACATCTGAAAGATAACAGGATTAATATGATTAATAATGGATGAATTATGGCCAATATCGGTTATAAAAGTTTGTACTTTTAAGTCTTTTAAATAATGCAAAATAATGTTGATTTTTGTATGGTCTAATTCAGAAGATAGATCGTCAATTAAAATAATAGGCTTAATATTAAGATTAACCAATAACACAACCTGTGCTAACCAAAAAATAATAGATAGGGTTTTTTGCTCTCCTCTTGAAAAAAAACATTCATTTTTACCATTAAACATAAAATTAATATTCGCCTTATGAGAGCCATAATTTAAGTGTTTAACACGCAATAAAGAGGGTGTGTTTTTATTTAAATATTGGCAAATACTTTGCTCATTAGTTTCATCTACTTCTTTTGGCCAACCAGAGGAGAATTGATAATTAAATTGATCAAGCGAATCAATTAATGGGTCTAGTGTTTTTGTTTGTTTAGAAAGCAAGGTTTGTTTGAGTTGTTGCAAATAATCCACACGGTTTTTGTTAATAATAATAGAGACTTTTGCTAATTCTAAAAACCAAAAATTAAGCTCATTGGTTTGCTGATTAGCCAGTAAAGTATTAATATTTTTTAAGATTTTATTGTAGTTTTTAAATATCTTGGCACTTTCTGGTTTCACGTGAAACACCCCCCAATCTAAATAAGAGCGTTTATTTTTAGGGGTACCATTAACAATAAAACCTTTATCTGGCGTGATGATTTGAATGGGTAATATTTGACTGAGTTGCGAAGTGTTGTTAATTTTTTTTTGATTAAGGGTAACTGTATTTTGATTTTTTGATTTTTCTAGTTTTATTAAGTATTCATCAACTTGTGCACTTAATTGAAATTTATTACAGGTAAAACCAATCACTTCTTTAAGGATTTTAGTTTTAAAAGAACGATTATGTCCTAAGTAATAAATAGCCTCTATTAAGTTGGTTTTCCCTTGTGCATTATCACCAATGAACAGATTGATAGTCTCACAAGGCTTGATGTGTTGGGTGTGTAAATTACGAAATTGATGAATGGATAATTTGCTAATAACAGTCATTAACTAAATTTTCATCGGCATAACAACATATTGATAAGTATTATCACCAATGCTACTTAATAAACAAGATTGACTTTCACTACTGGGTAGAACCATGTTAATTTTATCAGTGGTTAGATTTTCTAAAATAGGGATTAAATAATGAATATTGAAAGAAATTTCTACTTCTTTATCAAAGTTATTGGTTTCAATTTTAGTTTTAGCCTGACCTCGTTCTGAATGAGAAAATATATTAATTTGATTATTTTTAAATGCTAATTTAACCCCTTTGGTGCGCTCTTCAACAAAAATTGAGGCTTGTTGCAGACTTTCTAAAAAATTTTGACGATTAATGACGACTGTATTTTCATGATTACTTGGAATGACTTGTGCATAGTTAGGGAAATTACCATCAATTAAGCGACTGATAATGGCTGTATTATTGGTTTTTAAGTAAAAATAATTTTCTGAAAGATGGATATTTATATCTTCATCTATATCTTTATCTAATAATTTAGTTAATTCTATAACTGCTTTTCTAGGAAGAATTACTGTTTTTTTATCAGGTAAATTATTATCTTGTTTAATTTCACCAATAGACAAGCGATGACCATCAGTTGCTACTACTACAATATTGTTTTTATCAACTTCAAAATATAAACCGTTTAAATAAGCACGAATATCTTGATTACCCATTGAAAAAGAAGTTTTTTTAATTAACTCTCTTAAAATAAGACGATTAATTTTAATGGTTTCACTGTCACCAATTTTTGGTAATGCAGGAAATTCTTCGGTATTAAATGTGTTTAGTTCAAATGAATTATTATTGGTTTTAATATAGATTTTAGATTTTTCAATAACAAATTCAATAATAGTATCTGCTTTTAGTTTACGAATAATATCAATTAAATCTTTTGCATAAATTGTAAAATTAACTTTTTCTTGTGCTTGGATTTTTTTTGATGAGCGTAGTTCAATTTCCATATCTGTAGTGGTAAGTGTTAATTCACCATTTTTTAATTGAATTAACACATGAGAAAGAATAGGCAATGTTTGTTTGTTTTCAACAACACCAATAACCGTTTGTAAAGGTTCTAATAATTCGTTTACTGTAAGTTGTGTATTCATGAAAAAATCCTTTAATTAAAAAATTATTGTTATTATTAGTAAACTATATTTTTGTTGAAAACTGATTATTTTCTTTTAAAAACAATAAATTAAGTTGTTGATAATAATTAGTTATTTTATGTAAAAAATAAAACCTATGTTTATAAATTTCAATGATTAGTTAAGTTATGAAAGTTATAAACAACTGAATGTGGGGGTTTATGTTGATAATGTTTATAAGTTTGCTAATTTTAGCTTGATTAGTTCATAGTCGCCCTTTATTTCAGAGGTTTCTTTTAGTTTTGTTTCAATTTTTTTAATGGCGTGTAAAACAGTGGAATGATCTCGATTTCCAAAATGTTTTCCTATTTTTGTTAGTGATAAATTTGTTAATTCATATGCGATAAAAATAGCCATTTGTCTAGCTAAAACAGTGCGTTGTTTGCGGCTTTTTGAGCTTAGGTCTGACAGGGTGATGGCGTAATGTTTGGCACTTTCTTTTTGTATGTCATCAATATCGATATTTTTAATTTTTGGTTTAATTAAATCTCCAAGCGCAATGTCAGTTACTTCTTTATTGATAATAAGATTGGGTAATTTAGAAAAATCAACAAAAGCCTTGAGTTTTAATAAAGCGCCTTCTAGATCTCGCACATTTGAAGTAATGTTAGTGGCAATATATAGCGCAATATCTTCGGTAATGTTGATGTTGATTTTTTCATTATTTGCTTTTTTAAGTAAGATAGCTGCACGCATTTCTAGCTCTGGCGGGTCTAATTGTAGGTTTAATCCTTGAGCAAATCTTGTTTTTAAGCGATCTTCTAAGGATTTTATGCTGGTTGGTGGTTGATCACAGGTGAATATAATTTGTTTTTTTGTGCTGAATAGGAAGTTAAAAATATGGAAAAATTCTTCTTGGGATTTTTCTTTACCAGCAATTAAGTGAATATCGTCTACTAATAATAAATCAGCAGATTGATAATAAGATTTAACTTCTTCAATATTGTTATGCCGTAAACTGCTGGTGATGTTTTTTACAAAATCCATTAAAGGCACATAAATTACTTTGGCTTTTGGATTTTTTTCTTTCACCAAGTGTCCTGCTGCTTGCATCAAGTGCGTTTTACCCAGTCCTGATCCGCCATAAATAATACAAGGATTGTAAGGAGAGCGTTTAAGGTTTTCTGCAATTTGTCGAAGAGCGCCGAATGCAATTTGATTGGCATTACCTAACACTAAATTATCAAAAATGTAGTCTTCAAATAGTGGCGTGGTGTGTTGTTTGTTGTGTTGTTGTTGAGCCACAACACCAATCAAGATTTTAAGATTTTTGTTGTGTTGCACAATGGCAGTTGTAATTTTTTGTTTTAGGTTTTTCTTAAGGTAATTTACCGCGGAATGATTAGGTGCTAATAGGGTTAAAGTGTCACCATCCTCTTGCACCTCTAAAGGCTGAATCCAAACACTAAACTGCCCTATTGGCATAGTCTCTTTTAAGGTTTCAAGGCATTTTTTCCAAGTTTTTGACATAGTGTTTTGGTTTTTAAAAACACGCCTATTTTAAGCGTTATTTTCTATTTTAAAAAATCGTTTAAATGAAATGAATAATGATATACTAAGTTTTGTCTTTTGGATAGGAGTTAATAAATGGAATGGGCTGAAAAGTATTTTGAAAAACTGTTATGGGGTTCGCGTTTAATGGTGCTTATAGCGGTTATTTCTTCGCTATTATTATCATTAGTATTGTTTGTGGTGACTGCCATTGATGTTGGCGCATTGTTGATACATGCCGGCGATTATTTAGGCGCAACCACCGAGGTGAGAAGAAGCCTAAAAATTGAAATGATTGCACATATGGTGGGCTCTATTGATGGATTTTTGTTGGCAACTATTTTATTGATATTTGCATTGGGTTTATATGAATTGTTTGTTGGCGATATTGATGACGCTAAAAATAATGAAAAATCAGCAAAAGTGTTGGACATCAGCTCACTGGATGATTTAAAGTCGAAACTTGCCAAAGTTATTTTAATGATTTTAGTGGTTACTTTTTTTGAAGTTTCATTATCGATGACTTTTGCAAGTGCGTTAGATTTGGTGTATTTTGCATTCGGTATTTTGATGGTTTCTTTGGCGCTTTATTTCGGTTCAAAATCAAAGCACTGATTGATTTTTATGCTTAATTAGCGTAACATTGCTCAATTTTTACAACAGATATTATTTTATGCGTCAAACAATCGTAGCAGGCAACTGGAAAATGAACGCCTCGAAAGAGACAGTCAATACTTTAATAATGGGCATTCTTGAAGGCATATCCGATGTTAAGTCAGAGGTGATTGTTTGCGTGCCTTACCCCTATTTATCTCAAGTTGAGGCTTTGACAATACACTCACAATTGCATTTAGGTGCACAAGACTTAAATGTTAACACTTCAGGCGCTTTTACGGGCGAAGTCAGTGCAGATATGATTAAAGATTTTGGCGCTGAATATGTGGTGGTTGGTCATTCAGAGCGTAGAAGTCTATATGGGGAGACCGATGCAATTGTGGCTGAAAAAGTCCAAGTTGCACTTGATAGTGGTCTGACCCCATTATTTTGTATCGGTGAATCGTTAGAAGAAAGAGAGTCTGGCAATACACAGAGCGTTGTAGCACGACAAATGGACGCCGTTATTGGTCGTGTTGGCATTGAATCGTTTAAAAATATTATTATCGCTTATGAGCCAGTTTGGGCGATTGGTACTGGCGTTACTGCCACACCACAACAAGCACAAGAGACGCACGCCTTTATTCGTGGATTATTGGCTGAAAACGATGCAGACATTGCACAATCAACGCCCATTCTATATGGCGGTAGCATGAACCCTGTCAACGCAGAAGAACTCATTGCTTGCGCAGATATTGATGGTGGCTTGATTGGCGGTGCATCGCTCAAGTCCGATGATTTTTTACATATTTGTAAGGCGGGTTAATTATTATGTCATTCCAGGTTATTTTAATTGTCCATGTGTTGCTGGCGTTAGGCTTAGTTGCCCTTATTTTAATGCAGCATGGCAAGGGCGCCGATGCTGGTGCTGCTTTTGGCGCAGGCGCATCAGGCTCAGTATTTGGTGCACGCGGCGCAAATTCATTTATTTATAAATTAACCGCTGGCGTTGCTGTTGGTTTCTTTTTAACCAGTTTAACTTTGGCCTATTTAGCCACGAATGAGACCTCAAGCACAGCAAAAGAAACCCAAAGTGTGATGGATCAAGTGCGTATAGATTCATCCCCGTCAGTTGATGTTCCCATGATTGACATCAAAGCGGACGATACTCCTAATTAAGTTCCAACTATTTTTTTGCCGATGTGGTGGAATTGGTAGACACGCTACCTTGAGGGGGTAGTGAGCTACGCTCGTGCGAGTTCGACTCTCGCCATCGGCACCATTTTTTGTTTCGTCTTTGTTTCTTTTAGCGGCGTTGAATTTCTCCAATACTCAGCCACATAGGCGAACCCGTATTCCTTTGTATTGGAAAAATTTGCCTTATGGCTTGTTAGCTGCATTTGTTGTCTTGCATTTGCATTGAAACCATAGACTCAAGTTCATTTCCTGAGTTTTTTAAGCCTCTTATAACGCCATCTTGGTCATTGGCAGATTTGTTTTGACTTAGCTTGAAATTACCTACGATATTTTCAATTTCTATTTCCAGACCAACAACAGTATTAATTAATTTGTTTGTGTATTCTGTTGGTGCATCGGATATAGACCACGGATTACTTTGCGATACTGACTCATGAGAATTTGTTAATTTTTCAAGATGCCTAGCTATCCAACTACTTTTATCATTAAATGATATACTTCCCCTCACATGAACTACGGAATAATTCCAAGTAGGCACTACTTTTCCTGTCTCGTTTTTTGATGGATAGAAATTTGGACTGATATACGCATTCGGACCGTGAAATATAACGAGCACTTTGCCGTTATCATTGCACTTTTTTGCCAAAGGATTGGCTTTAGCAATATGACCCTGTAATTTAACTTTTCTTAAATCAGTAGTATCTAGGTAAAAAGGGATGTGAATGGCGTCAATACCATCATCACTAAATGATACCAATGCGCCCAATGGGTTGTCTTTAATGAACTGATACAAAGTATTTGGGTTCGTCACTTTAAATTTTGATGGAATGTGCATAATTATTTTAGTCGGTTATTTATTAGTTGTTTAGTCCCACACAATAATATGAAGGATTACCCAAAAATAAATCAGGCTTTTCCTGATATCTTGCCAAAATTTTATCATAGGGAGATTTAAACTTCAAACTCTTTAATTTCTTTTCAAAATTATAATAATTTAAGAATTTTGCCAAATGCTTTGAATAGTCGTCTATTGTTTCATAATGAAACAATTTAAGTGTTGCTGATTTAATAATATGGTTCATTTTCTCGACTTGTCCGTTAGTCCAAGGGTGTGCAAATTTTGTCAATCTATGCTCGGTGTTGTTATCATTACAAATCTCATCAAATGGGTGAATTTTGTTTGGCTTAAGCTCTTGCTTTAATGCTTTATAACTAAACTGTAAGCCATTATCAGTAAGTATGGTGTGAATTTTATAAGGATAGAACTTGTAAACATTTTTTAAGAACAGTTGTGCATTTTCCATGGTTTTATTGGCAAATATTTCGCTGTAAACAAACTTAGTCTCACGATCAATTGACACAAATAAGCTCCATTTCTTTTTATCTAGCCAAAAATCAGTGATATCGATATGTAAATAGCCAATCTCATAAGATTTAAACTTTGAACGAGTCGGTTTTTCTCGTAACTCTTTTGGTTTTTTGCTAATTCCGTAGTATTGCAATAAACGGTGCAAGGCGCTACGAGAGAGTTTTGGAAACATAGGTTTGAGTATTTGATGTAAATCATCTAGTGGTAACCAAGTAAGCCTGCGGACTTCACAAATAAGCCAGTCTTCATCAAGCGTTAGCTTGGCATTACTTCTGCCATTGCCCATTGGTTTGTCGGTAGAGTTATTACGACTTTGCCATTTCTTAGCGGTATTCCAGCTAATGTTATATTTTTTCACCCCTCAAGGGGGTATTGAAAAGAAGGCAATGGAATCAATAGTTCCTTTTTCAAGTTTGATTTTATTTCTAATTTCCTCGGTTGTCGTAGCACGCCTGTGAAGTATTTGCACCATAATTCTCCTGTTGATAAATTGTTGTGTTTTATCATATTATTGTGTGGGGCTAAACAGCTAACCGTAGAAGTTTGTGAAATTGAGAAAGAGTCATATGCAAAAGTGTTGAAGTGAATACAGCAAGTTATTCCGATGGAAAAATTACTGTTTATGCCTTTCTCAAAAAGCCACATTCAGAAATTTTCCGCTGAGTAAGGTAATTATAACTCAACCAAACGCAGAGACAATGCCCGAGCAATCAGTTGATGTTTGTTGGCGACATTCAGTTTTGTGCGTAGATTACGTAAATGGAATAAAACGGTGTTGTTGGAGATGAATAGGCGTTGGGCAATTTGTTCGCAGTTTTCGCCAATGGCACTCCATTTTAACACCTCTAATTCTCGCTTAGACAAAGGGGCTGATAGTTGTGCCAAGCCATAAAGATATTCAATACGATTGTGCAGGTGCATCGTCCAAACTTCGTAAGTGGGTAATAATTTAGCGCCATTGATTTTGTCATCAAGGGCGATGCATAGCGAGCCTTTACTCCCCGCAACGCCACGAATAGGGACGGTTACGCCGTGTGCCACGCTCATGTCTAGGCTGTCTTGCCAAAAATCAACCTCATTGGTTTGCTCTTTAACCAGTTGTTGTTTGATTGAATTTACATCCCAAAATATCGGCAAATAATGATTATCGGCGTAGCGTGTTTTTGGGTCATTTTGCCCATAGTTTTGTTGATTATAGCGTTCAATCCAATCTTCGTTGCAAGTCCAAAATGCAATGCTGTCTGCTTGTGTAGCAATAGGTGGCTGCCAAGTGTATTTGAAAAATTCCACTCCTATTGTATGTAAATATTGCCGACAAATCTGCTCAATCTGATCGATGTCAACGCATTGATCTAGTTGAGAAATATGTTGATAAAGATTGTTGTTGGTTTGGGTCATTTTTTCTTAAAACTATTGATTTTAATAGTTGGAATGTGGACATGAGCATTTATAATGTTAATTATAAGATAAATAGGAGCGGTGTGATGAAGGTTTTGAAGATGGTTATTTTTATGATGTTATTTGTGGGCGTAGTGCAGGCAAAAACAGGCGTGGTAACGGGCGGAGTGGCACACACTATGCTGCCTTGGTTTAAGAGCAGTTTTTTAGAGCTTGCTGATGATGTGGACGAGGCGAAGGAAAGCAACAAGCATGTGGCGTTGTTTTTTCACTTGGATGAATGTCCGTATTGCGACCAAATGGTGAAAGACTTTGACCAGCAGCCTTTAAAGGCGTTTATTCAAAAACATTTTGATGTAATTGCGATTAATATTCGAGGCGATAAAGAGGTAGCAATTAATGAGGAACAATCGTTAAGTGAGAAGGAATTAGCGGCTCAAATTGAGGTGCGATACACGCCCACAGTTGTTTTTTTGAATCAAAAAAATGAAACAGTAGCGCAAACCAACGGTTACCGCTCCCCTGCTAAAATGCACCAGATTTTGAGCTATGTCAGTGCCAAGGCGTATGAAAAATATACTTTGGCGCAATATGTCGAAGCCACCAAAAAAACAGGCAATTATCAATTACAAAGCCATGCAATGTTTCAAAAAACTACCGATTTTTCTACGATTAAAACGCCATTGGCAGTTATTTTTGAGGATAAAAATTGCGATGCTTGCGCCTATTTTTATCACACCACTTTACAAAACAAAGAGGTAATGAATGAATTTGATGCGTTTAAAGTGGTGCGTTTTGATGCAGATTCAACACAGGTTATTGTTGATAATGAAGGCAAGCAAACCACGCCAAAAGACTGGGCGCAACGGCTCAAGCTTAATTACAGACCTGGTATTGTTTTATTTAATGAGGGTGATGAAGTTACCCGCATTGATGGGTTTTTGTATGATTTTCATTTTAAAGAAGCGCTGCGCTATGTGAGTGGTGATTTTTATCAAAATTTTGCAACTTATGGCGCTTATCTTGCGTATAGACAAGCACAACTGCTGGAACAAGGCATTGATATTAATATCAAATAATTTGTTTTGTTGTAACTAAGCGTATAACATAACACGAATATATTGATACATTGAGGGAAGTACATGAAGCGATTTTTATTGTCTTTACTATTATTTTTACCATTAGCACAAGCGGCGGATGAATTATTGCCTGCCGATAAGGCGTTTGCATTTCAAGCCGAAGTGGTTGATGACAAAATTTTGCTTAATTGGGATATTGCCAAAGGTTATTATCTTTATAAAGAGAAGATTAAAATCTCTTCAGATTACTCTGCTCGCTTAGGTGAGGCAAGTTTCCCTATTGCAAAGATTAAAAATGATGAGTTTTTTGGTAAGGTAGGCACTTATCGTGATAATGTGTTGGTTGTGATTCCTGTGCTTAAAGGCGAGGCAAAATCTATTGTATTAAATGTAGGGTTTCAAGGATGTGCGGATTTAGGGGTGTGTTATCCGCCGATTACCAAATCAGTATCGCTGAGTATTGATGGTGCTCAGAAAGCATCATTGGTTGACGGTGCGTTTAATATATTCTCTAAGGCCAAGTCTAGTATGCAATCAATGGTTGATAAAGCGGCGTCAATTTCTGATGAGCCGATACCTGCTGATGAGGCATTTGCTTTCTCAGTGGAGGCGATTAATGCTAATACCTTGCGTGCGAGCTGGAATATACACCCAGAATACTACCTTTATCACGACAAACTTGCGATTGACATTAAGGGGGCAAAGTTTATCGATATTGCTTTTCCAAAAGGGAAAATCAAGGACGATGAGTTTTTTGGTAAAGTGGAGATTCACAAAGGGCTATTAGAAGTAGATATTTTACTCACTGAGATGGATGCTCAAAGCGTCACTGTTAGCGCTAAATATCAGGGTTGTTGGCTGGGTGGCGTGTGCTATCCGCCATTGGAGAAAACCGCTGATATTGTGCTACCCAAGGCAGGGACAAATGCAGTGGCTGAGCCGATTAAGGGGCAGGAGAAACCAACGCCAAGCCAGGCTAATAATGAGCCACTCAATGAAACGGATAAAATTACTGCCTTATTACAACAAGATGATATTTTATGGGTATTGGCGAGCTTCTTCGGCTTTGGATTGTTGCTTGCATTAACGCCTTGTGTATTCCCGATGATACCGATTTTATCGGGCATTATTGTGGGTCAAAAAAGCGAGGTTAGCACTAAAAAGGCCCTGATTATGTCAATTGTATTTGTGCTTGCCATGAGCACAACTTATGCCATGGCCGGGGTGTTGGCGGGGTATTTTGGGGAAAACTTACAAGTGTTGTTCCAAACGCCTTGGGTGTTAGTGGTGTTTAGTTTGATTTTTGTGGCTTTGGCATTTTCAATGTTTGGTTATTATGATATTCAATTGCCCTCTGGTTTACAAAGCAAAATCACCAGTATTAGTAACAACCAAGAAAGCGGACATTTGATTGGCGTGGCAATTATGGGCTTTTTATCAGCGTTGATTGTAGGGCCTTGTGTTGCACCGCCATTGGCAGGTGCGCTGATTTATATTGGCCAAACAGGTGACGCATTGCTTGGCGGATTGTCCTTGTTTGTAATGAGTTTGGGTATGGGCGCACCACTACTGGCAGTGGGCGCTGGTGTGAGTAAATTACCTAAAGCAGGTGGCTGGATGGATAAGGTTAAATATGTGTTTGGCATCTTAATGTTGGCTGTGGCAATTTGGCTGCTAGACCGTATTATTTCGCCATTTACCTCATTGATATTATGGGCATCACTTTTCACTTTGTCGCCAATTGCAATGGGTGTGCTGAATTCAATCACTAATACACCGACCCCATGGCAACGCATCTTTAAGGGGGTTGGGTTGCTGGTGTTGATTTATGGCGTTCTATTATGGGGGCTGGTTGCTCGCGGTGGTGGTGATATGCTAGCACCACTGTCTGGTTATGGTTCGAATGCTCAGGTAGAAAAAGTGCATATTGTTTTTGAAAAAATCAAATCAAGCGCTGATTTAGACCAAATACTTGCTCAAGCTCAGAGAAATAATCAAGTAGTCATGTTGGATTTTTATGCAGATTGGTGTATTACTTGTAAAGAGCTGGAACGGTTTGTATTCTCTGATGCCAGTGTGGTTAGTCAAATGCACAATGTTATTGCCCTGCAAGCAGATGTAACTGCAAATGATGCGACTGATAAGGCGTTGATGGCGCGTTTTGATATTATTGGACCACCAGGTATTTTATTTTTTAAAAACGGTGTTGAAAAACGCTCACAGCGTATTGTTGGTGAGATTAATGCACAGGATTTTCTTAAGCACTTAGAAAACATAAAGTAGTTCTTAAAGTGTCGATAAAACCGACTAACATCGGTGATATTGGTGGTAAAATTAGCCTTTATTTGACAACCGTGCTAGATAGCGATGGATATTTTATTACTTAATGGACCCAACCTAAATATGCTTGGCACGCGTGAACCAGATCAATACGGCACGCAAACTTTAGATAATATTACTGAACATCTAGGCGCATTAGCAAAGGATGCAGGGCTATCTCTAGCACATCATCAGGACAATTCAGAGGCGGGATTGATTGATAAAATCCACGCCGCCAGTAAAAATGGCACAAAATATATCATCATCAACCCTGCAGCATTTACACACACTTCTGTTGCACTGCGTGATGCAATGTTGGCGGTAGGCATTGCCTTTACAGAGGTGCATTTGTCAAATGTTTACAAGCGTGAAGAGTTTCGTCAACAATCTTATTTTTCAGATATTGCGCAGGGCGTGATTTCAGGTTTTGGCGCACAAGGCTATGAATTTGCACTCAATGCAGCAATTAAACACATCAAGGAGCATTAAAAAATGGATATTCGTAAAGTAAAAAAACTCATGGAACTGCTAGAAGAATCTGGCATGGCAGAAATTGAAATTGTAGAGGGCAAAGAATCGGTTCGTATCTCTCGTTATGGCAACGCATCTGTGGCAGCAGCACCTGCGCAACCTATTGCCGCACCTGCACCTGTGGCAGCGCCCATAATAGCACCTGTTGTTGAGACAACAGAGACTGTCACCGTTGATGGTCACTCGATTACCTCACCCATGGTAGGCACATTTTATGGTGCAGCGTCGCCGACTTCTGAGGCGTTTGTTGAGGTTGGGCAGCATGTGAATCAAGGTGATATTATTTGCATTGTTGAGGCGATGAAAATCATGAACCAAATTGAAGCAGACCAGTCTGGCACAGTAACTGAAATTTTGTGCAGTGATGGCGATGCCGTTGAGTTTGGGCAAACACTAGTTGTTATAAAATGAATAAAATCAACAAAGTTTTAATTGCCAATCGTGGCGAAATTGCGTTGCGCATTTTGCGTGCGTGTAAAGAACTCGGCATCAAAACCGTAGCCGTGTATTCAACTGCCGATAAAAGCCTCAAGCATGTTCGCCTAGCGGATGAGGCTGTTTGTATTGGTCCACATCCCTCAGCACAAAGCTATTTAAATATTCCTGCCTTGATTGCTGCGGCCGAAGTGACCCATGCTGATGCCATTCATCCAGGTTATGGTTTTTTATCTGAGAGTGCTGATTTTGCGCAACGAGTAGAGGAAAGTGGGTTCATTTTTATTGGGCCTCGTGCTGAAAATATCCGTGTTATGGGCGATAAAGTCGCCGCTATTGAAGCCATGCAAGGCTCAAGCGTACCTTGTGTGCCTGGCTCTGATGGCGGACTTGGCACAGATGATGATGAAAATATTGCCACTGCCAATAAAATTGGACTGCCTATTATCATCAAAGCCTCTGGTGGTGGTGGTGGGCGGGGTATGCATGTGGTTGAAAAAATAGCAGATTTGCTCACCGCTATTGAGCTGGCTAAGACCGAAGCCCTGAGTTTTTTCGGCAATGCAGAAGTGTATATGGAGAAATTCCTAACTACGCCTAGGCATGTTGAAATCCAAATTTTAGCTGATGAGCACGGCAATGCAGTGCATTTAGGGGAGCGAGATTGCTCAATGCAACGCCGTCATCAAAAAGTGGTGGAAGAAGCGCCAGCACCAGGCGTTACACCAGAGTTGCGTAACAAAATCGGTAAGGTTTGTGCGGACGCTTGCAAGGCGATTAACTATCGTGGTGCCGGCACTTTTGAATTTTTATTTGAGAGCAATGAATTTTATTTTATTGAGATGAACACCCGTGTTCAAGTTGAACATCCTGTTACCGAGATGATTAC
>JAQRMT010000030.1 GCA_028599035.1 Gammaproteobacteria bacterium | reverse complement strand
CAAAAGTCCATCTTGCCACATAAGCGCTATATTTGAAAAATGCCTTAATAATTTATCTATTTCCCTTTCTTCGTTTGAGCCATGAAAATCGCTACCATAATTAAATTTTCCATATTCTATTTTATAGAATGCTTGGTGCATCATATTATCATCCATAAAAGTATGCAAACTGTCAGAAACTATTTTTGCTCTGCAAATTTTATTATTTAGCGTTGTTTGGCGAACATTCAAAACAAAAGCAACCGCACCAATTAGAAAACTGAAAATTGGGATAAATATTACTCCAAGTTGAAGCCAATACGGGAGTGTCTTTATTAGTTCATACATATTTGGATTTCATACGCCTAACGACTGCATCACTTGACACAAAAAGTGGCAGGGCTTTTGCGGTAGCAAAAGGCATGACGCTTTTTGTGTCAAGTGGATGCACTGGTTAGCCACGTTGCTCATTATTAGCATTCAAACGATGAAAACCACTACCTTCATTTGGCTGAACATCCCGCAAAGAAAGTTCAACATTTACTTCATCACTAAGCATAACATGAGCAACAGCTAAATATTGAACACCTCCAGCAATTCCAGCTTTTACATTTTCAACAAGAGTTTGATCAAAATTTAAATCTAATCCTCGAAAATACCTGAGAAAAATTTGTTCAGATAATCTGTATCCTACGGATGCTAATGAACGATCTTTTTCTTCATATGTGAGTGCATGTAATGTTGGAATAACAATTCCAATACCTCTTTTTGAATCAAGACAATCATCCCAGTAGCAACAGCCACAAGGCAATGTATTTGGTATTTCTTGTGCTTGAAAGTCATAAAGCAAAAGGTGATGATGGGAAGAATTGCTGGTCATATGCTTAAGTTGTTCCCATTTGAGTGCATCATATTTACCGTTTTCATAAATTCGTTTTGCCTCAAGAAAAGCAACACCTGAAAGGCTATTTCCATTTTTAAATGTAACCTTTACGATAAATGCAACATCTCCATTATCTTGTTCAAGTTGCCCTTTCATTTTATAAGCATCCCAAATCACATTAATTCTTGAATGTTTTGAAAAGGGTATCTTTGGAGCATGATTACGAAGACGAGAAAGCCATGTATAAGTGATATGATTTTCGTCCCACTCTCTCGGATAACAAGAAGTAATAGAATCTCGGATTACTTCATCTGCTTTATACAGCTCTTTCATCATTCTATAACACGGTGGTGGCATATGATTTTCCTAAGTGGCTAACTATTATTATAAGGACATATTTCCTTATATTGCGATATTAAAAATAAATCCTGTAAAAAACAACCAAATTCCATCTGTTTTAAGATAAAATTTAGATTTTTACCTAATATTTGATATCTAGGTAAAAAATTAAACACGATTTAACTTTTAAATTTAATTTGACAAATGATAACAGATAAAAAAACCTATTATTCAGTAAATGCGCGAAATAATGCAACACATGTATTATGCTTATAAAACTGAGAATACTTATTGTGATTGGGCAAAGCGATTTATCAAATTTTCAAACATGCAAGGAATAAGATAAGGGGACGCTATACGGCTCCCCCACTTGACTGGGATACTTCAGCATACTTCAGGGACAGGCTACTTTTGTTACATACATATGTTTTTTCTGTTGGTAATATAATAAATTTCATCCTGTTTTCTTAGTATTCATAACATAATAGGTATTATTTTTTACAACAAAATGGAAATTATAGCATAAAAAGTAGCCTGTCCCATTATTCCTTCACAGCGCAAACCTTTAGATATTCCTATGCGTTGCATTTTAATTGATAACAATTCTAATAATGCGCTTATTTGTGGATAAATAACATAAAATAAGGAGATTGTCATTAATAATTTTTAGTACTTTGAATTCACACAATCGAACAAAAGCCGGTCAAAAAGTTACCATCATTGGTGCAATTGTTGACTTATTGCTTTCTATCTTTAAAGTGATTGCTGGTGTATTGGGCAACTCTGGCGCATTGATTGCCGATGGTATTCACTCATTCTCAGATTTGCTTTCCGATGGCGTAGTGCTATACGCTGTCAAACACGCTGCCGAAGAGGCCGACGAAGAACACCCTTACGGACATAAACGCTTTGAAACTGTTGCCACACTAGGCTTGGCAATTATTCTGTCGATTGTTGGTGTTGGTGTTATCTTTGATGCTTTTGAGCGCCTGAATGACCCAAGTGTGCTCACACATAGCACGCTACTTTTAAGTATTACTGCATTGTCTATTTTTTCTAAAGAGGCTTTGTATTGGTATACACTCAAAGTTGCCAAAACTTATAAATCGGACATGCTTAAAGCCAATGCTTGGCACCATCGCTCAGATGCACTGTCCTCTGTGGTTGTGCTTGTGGGTATCTTGGGCAGTCTTAATGGTTATTTATACCTAGACAGTATTGCCGCCATCGTGGTTGGCTTAATGGTTATCTATATTGCTTGGGAGTTAGGGGTAAATGCAACCAAAGAATTGGTTGACACCTCTATTAATACAGAACAAGTTGGGCAGCTCAAACAAGCGATTGGGATGATTAGTGGGGTTAATAATGTGCATTCACTACGCACTCGTAAAATCGGCAGCGCTATCTCAGCCGATGTGCATGTACAAGTTGACCCGTTTCTAAGTGTCAGCGAAGGGCATATTATTAGTGTCAGTGTTGAGCGCGTGGCAAAAGAATGTTTGGAGGAGTTAGCCGATGTTACCGTGCATATCGACCCCGAAGACGACGAAACGGCAGCACCTTGTGAGCACTTACCTGAACGCGCCGAGGCTTTGGGTATTCTTAATAAAGCCTTGTTTAATAATCAATGTGATGGAGAAATTGAGCGCATTCAGTTACACTATTTAGATGGAAAAATTCATATAGATTTTTATCTGCCACTCAGTTGCTTGTCTGCGAATACAAGCCATAATGACATCTTGAACAAACTCACTGAAGTCATAGAAGCATTGCCCGCTTTTGGTGATGTTAAGGTTTATTTTAGCTAAAGACAATGATAAGCATGGCAGATTGCACCTGCCAACGCATCTGTTGCATCTTCCTGTGGTGCTTTATTAAGCTTTAAAGATTCGCACACCATATAACTTACCCGGTCTTTTGCAGCGTGCCCCTTGCCAACAATTGCTTTCTTAATCTGATTAGGACTGTATTCCACCATAGCAATACCACGAGAACCAACTGCAGAAATAATCGCACCTCGTGCATGCCCTAGTTTGATGGCAGCGTCTGGATTAGGGCGATCAGGTCGCATAAATGCACGCTCAATGACCACAATATCCGGCTGGTGTTGCTCAACGATTTGGCTAATACCTTCAAAAATTATGGTAATTCGTTCAGTTAATTCGCCCTTAGTACGGATACAGCCACTGGCGAGATAAGTAAACTTGAGTTTTTCAACCTCAATCAAACCAAAGCCTGTTACTCTCGAACCGGGGTCAATTCCTAAAATTTTCATAGAAATTATTATATAATATAACTTTTTACTTATCAGAGAAAATCATGGCAGTATTAGAACTCAACAAAGATAATTTTGACGACACAATTCAAAAAAATGACATTGTTATCCTAGATTTTTGGGCACCGTGGTGTGGTCCTTGCAAGCAGTTTTCACCTACTTACGACGAAGTTTCTGAAAAATTTGATAAGATTGTTTTTGCGAAAATCAACACAGAAGACGAGCAAGAATTAGCGGGTAATTTTCAAATTCGTTCCATCCCAACTTTAATGATTTTCAGAGAGCAGATTGCTATTTTCTCTCAACCAGGGGCAATGTCAGGCGCTAATTTAGAGGCGGTTATCAAAAAAGCACAAGAATTAGACATGGACAAAGTGCGTGAAGAGGTTGCCAAAGAAAAAGCAGGTGACTAAATCAAATTCTGATAAAGTTTTTCACTAAACCCAATTTTAATGTCACTCCCTGTTACCAAAACAGGGCGTTTGATAAGCGTTGGGTTTTTTAATGTCAACGCTAACGAGATATTTTGTTTTTCGTTGTCGTTTAGATTTCGATAAGTCGTTGAGCGTTTGTTAATCAATTTGTCCCAACCCACACCATCAACAAAACCTTTCAAAGTTTGCTCGCTGATTGGGGTTTGACGAAAATCAATAAATTCAAACTCAACGCCTTGCGCTGTTAGAAATTTTTGCGCCTTTTTAATGGTGTCGCAGTTTTTGATGCCATACATTTTTATCATAAGAATTTTTATCGATTAAAGGGAGGGTGATTGACTTTAGAGCGCAACCAATTAAGTGTTTTAAAAGTTGATTCATGGTTAATAAACTTAATTTCTAACTTACGCTTACCTGGAAATTCCATTAAAAATAAACCTAATAAAATTGAGATAACGCCTTGGCCTGGGGTAACCAACATAATAATACCAGCCAACAATAACACCAAGCCGATACTCGTTTTAACAATAACAATCAGCAAACTGCCAAAGTCTTTAATTTCAGTTCTGCGCTGATTGTTTTGCACAAAATAATCAACAGGAATCTTGCCTAACAACCATGGCATTAACGCAAGACTGATAACAAAAATAACAGCCGAAACAATACTCACTGTTACTAGCAACTCTTCGTATTCAGCGAGCAAACTGTTAATAAAATCTAACATTTAACTCAACACTCCAACAAGAAAGTAACAGGACCATCATTAGTCAGCGACACCTGCATATCGGCACCAAAAACGCCACTGGCAATTGGCGAATGCGCCTGCTTAATTTGCGTTAAAAAATAATCGTATAAATCTTTGGCGGGTGCGGGTGGTTTAGCGCTTGAAAAACCAGCGCGGGTGCCTGACTTAGTATCAGCTACCAGCGTAAATTGAGAGACCACAAGCATCCCACCGTTAATATCAGCAAGCGATAAATTCATTTTTTCTTGACTGTCATAAAACACTCGATAAGACAATAATTTTTTAATCATTTTATCGACTTGGGGTTTTTCGTCTGCCTTCTCAATACCTAAAAAAACCAAAATTCCTTGATTAATTTCACCTGTTGTTTTTCCCTCAATTTCAACTTTAGCATTGGAAACACGCTGAATTAAGGCTTTCACGAACTTAAATACGATACATCAGCCACCGATAAAAATAATGAGCGTACCCAGTTAATAAGATTCAAACGAGCTTGCTTTAAATGACTGTCATCTGTATTGACCATAACCTCATCAAAGAAGGTATCAATCGTATCTTTAAGCGTCATCAACTCGTGCATATTACTGGTGTAATCCGTTGATGAGGTCAGGCGTTTCGCTATTGCATCGGTTGCTTTATATAGTGCTTTTTCAGCATCTTCGAGTAATACTGAACTATCAACTTCAACAGAAAGATTGCTCTGGTCTTTTAAAATATTAGCAATACGCTTATTGGCCTCAATCAAACTCTCTGAAGCCTTATCTTGGGTGAAATTGTTGAGCGCTTCAACACGAAGATGAAAGTCATAAGGCGACTCAGGACGCACTGCCAATACTGCCTCAAAAGCCTTACCGCTGACTTTTTTATCCTTATAATAAGCACGCAAACGATCCATCATAAACTTATAAATATCATCTGCGCTGTCAATATCAACCTCAGAATTGTGCAACTCAAACGAGTGTTTAATTAGCGCCTTTAAATCAAGTTTGAGTTTACCTTCTACCATCATTCTTAATAGCCCCAGTGCCATTCTTCTTAAAGCATAAGGGTCTTTTGAGCCTGTTGGGCCTTGTCCAATACCGTAAATACCAGTAATAGTATCTAATTTATCAGCAATAGCGACACACAAGCCTTCCTTTGTAGAGGGCAATGTGTCGCCTGCAAATCTTGGGTGATAATGCTCGCTAATTGCAGTTGCCACCGCTAAATCTTCGCCATCATTTTTGGCGTAATAACCACCCATTACCCCTTGTAAATCAGCAAACTCGCCCACCATATCGGTGATTAAATCTGTTTTTGCCAATAGCCCTGCACGGGCACTATGCACTTCATTTGCACCAATAACACCTGCAATATAAGTAGCAAGTGATTCAATGCGCTTGGCTTTATCACCCATTGAGCCGAGCGATTTCATAAACAAGACATTGTCTAATTTTGCAAGCCTGGAGACTAAAGAAGTGGCTTTATCTTGCTCCCAAAAGAACTCTGAATCGGTTAATCGAGGGCGAATCACACGCTCATTGCCATCAATAATCACGGATAAATCACTGGATTCAATATTTGCCACAGAGATAAAAGCCGGCAATAATTTAGCACTATCGTCCACCATGTGGAAATATTTTTGGTGCGATTTCATTGCCGAAATCAACGCTTCTTCTGGCACCTGTAAAAATCTTTTATCAAACATGCCAGAGAACGCACAAGGATATTCAACCAAAGCACACACCTCGTCTAACAAGGATTCGTCAATAACAGCGGTGGCACCTTTCTTGTTGGCTTCTTGTATGACTTGCTGGCGAATGATTTGTTTACGCACCTCAAAATCCACTTCAATTTGTGCTTTATTGAGTAAAGTTTTTTGGTAATCCTGGGCATGGCTAATGCTGAATTCCTGCTCACCTGTAAAACGCAAGCCTCGGGTAGTGTTACCACTGTCAAGCCCCATAATATTTGCCTTTACGACATCGCTACCAAGCATCATTATCAACCAATGCGTTGGGCGTACGAAGTTAAAACTCAAGTCACCCCAGCGCATTGCTCGGGTAATAGGTATTTGTTTAATCGCAACCTCTACCACTTCTGCCAGTAAATCTTGCGTTTTTAAGCCTTTTTGCTCTTGACTAAAAAAGAAATAATCCGCTTTGCCAAATGCTTTTTTCTCCAAAGCACTTATATTCACACCGCAAGATTTTGCAAACCCTGTTATTGCCTGTTCAGGAGCATTCACTGCTGGACCTTTACGCTCAATAATCTGGTCGTCTTGTTGCAATTGTAAATCACGCACTAAAACCGCCAAGCGTCTTGGGGTTGCAAAAACCTCGGTTCTGTTAAAAGACAAATTTAACTCAGTAAGTTGCTTGGTCAAATTATCAGATAACGCATTTGACAATTGCTTTAACAACTTAGGTGGTAGCTCTTCTGTACCTAATTCTAATAAAAAATCTTGTGTATTCATATTATTTAATAATTTGAAATCTTAACTTTCCCTCTTTTAAATCAATCATGACCGGATGCGACTGTAATTTGACTGGCACAACATCAAATTGCTTATAAATGCCAGCAATGGAAACCAACTGTGCATCGAAAGAATGGACAAAAATCGTGGACTTTTCATTGCCATCAATACCAGCAAATATCTTGCCTTGAACCTCTTTATAAGCAGAAACAGAGCCGTGTGCTACAACCTCCCCATCAGTCTTAACTGCACCTAATAACACCAAATCGCTGTCTTTGGCGAATACTTGTTGTGCAGATGCAACTTCGCCCACAACAATTTTAGGTAAGCGATACGCCTTCTCAGGCACAGGTTCTTTTTTTTCACTTGGTTTGGTTTTTTCTTGTTTTTTCAATGGGGTAATTGTTTTACCAAATACTGCTAAACCTGAAAATCTTGCAAAATCAATCAACTCCTGCACCTGTGAACGAATACCAATAACCACCATGTTATTTTGCGTTAATATCTCTATCAATACCGCCAATTCGTTGGATTGAAAATGCTTATTTTCAATTTCCAAAACAACCGGCGCATGTTGAAATTTGCCCTTGTTACTGGCTGATAAGTCGGCAATCTCATCAAATAATTCATCGGTAGTATTTTTACTCAAAACTTTAAGTGTGTAAAGCGCTTCGTTTTGCATTTCTACTTCAATTAAATTGGTCTTTTTCATCATCTACTCCTTCCAGCCTTGTGTGCAGTCTAAAAAATGCCACACACGCTTCATTCCTGTATCACCACTTAGCATCAACTCTAAAGGTGCTTTGTGTTTAAATTTTTTAACCGCTCGCTTCAGCCAAATTGCAGCATATTCACGATTGGTCGGGTAAGTCGTGCCCAAGGATTCATAAATCCCTAAAACCATCTTAGCCCGTTTGATTGAAACCTCGTCAAAATCAAAAGACTTGTCACCCCTTCTATATAAATACAAATGTCTGGGCTTAAGCGATTTTAAACCTAACAGGGTAATTTGATCTTGGTCTGCTAATTTCCAACCCTCCATTACTTGCGTTAAGCGAAGTGTTAGTTGATTTTTTTGTTCTTCTGTTAGATTTTCAAGCATCAATTCACCTTAAAATTAAATATTATCTTACTGTCAAATACGCCTTTATCTGGTGCGCCTGGTAATGGAGAGGCCTTTCTTACCGCCCTTATAATGGCATTTTTAAAATATTTTTCTTTACTTTTATTATCAACATTGCAAGATTTTAATTCAACATTCTTAACATTACCATCATTGTCTTGCAAGATATGCACCACACAACCCCAATCATCTTCTGCACCTGAATAACGCCAATTCTCTCGCACTCTTGCAGCAATTTGGTTGATATATTTTACCTTAAGTTCGTTGAGAATATTTTCCTGAGCGTCTTTTCTCTTTTTATCCTCCGCTAACTGTTGTTGCTGGGTTAATTCTCGTTTTTTCTGCTCTTTTTTAAATCTTTTGTCTTCAGATAGGCGTTTTTTTTCAACTTCTTGTCTTTTCTTTTCTTCAGTTTTGGCTTTTTTTTCGGCTATTTTTCTTTTCTTTTCAGCAACTTTGGTTTTTTTCTCAGCTGCTTTTCTTTTCTTTTCGGCAGCTTTGGTTTTTTTCTCAGCTGCTTTTCTTTTCTTTTCGGCCGAATCTTTAGCTTGTTTTTCTTTTTTAGCCTTGGCTTTGAGTTTGTTAATCTTTCTTTGTTTTTGATAGCGTTCGTCTTCTAACTCTCTTAAGTGCCTTTCTTCTTGTTTAATTTTTTTTTGTTTCTTTTTTTGACCATCAATCAAGCGTTGCCGTTCTTTTGTAATCTCGCTTAAGTCAATTGTTACTGCCTTAGGGATAAACTTGGGCACGGTTTTTGTTATTTGTTTTTCCTGGACTTCTTCCCAGCGCTGCACATTAGAAAAAAACAACCCAAAAAACACAATAATATGTAGCACTACTGCAACAGAAAAAGCCACAGGATGGCGTTTCGCAATAGCAGGCAGTTTAATTCTCTTGATAAAATCTACATTCATTCTGTCGACTCAGTAACAATGCCAATTTTTTCAACACCATTTTTTTGTAAAAAAACCATCAATGCAATCACCGCACCGTAAGCGACCTCTCTATCGCCTCTAACAAAAACCTTCATCTTTGGAAAAATTTGCAATCTAGCTTGTACCCGTGCAGCAATTTTTCCTACTGATAGGCGTTCAAACGAGCCACCTTCGTCCACCAAAGAATTGATAAAATATTCGCCATTTTTGTTGATGGTGATAATGCTGGGCTGCTGCTCAGTAAAATTAACCGCTTTTGCATTGCCACTGGGTAAATCTACTTCAATCCCCTGCTCAATAATCGGCGTAGTCATCATAAAAATCACCAGTAATACCAACATCACATCAATATACGGCACGATATTAATATTTGCATCTATCTTTGTTTTTGCGTGTTTTGGTAGGGCAATCATTGCTGTTTACTGTTGTCTTTGAAAAATGACAAACATTTTTTCAATAAAGGCGCTGTATTGATTGCCGATTTCCCCCACTTGTGACATTAGACGATTGTAAGCAATGGTTGCTGGAATAGCAGCAAACAAGCCAAAAGCAGTAGCAATAAGCGCCTCAGCAATGCCAGGCGCAACCACAGCGATACTGGCTTGTTTGACAGATGCCAAGCCAATAAACGAATGCATAATACCCCACACCGTGCCAAACAAGCCAATGTATGGGCTAGAAGAGGCAATCATTGCCAAAATACTCAAATTGCTATCTAAACGCTCAACCTCGTCATTCGCTGTGGTATTCATTAAACGATAAGCACGCTCAGCGTTTGCTTGATTATTACCCACATTTGAGTGGGTAAACTCTTCATAACCCGTAACAAAAATACTTGTCATTGCACCCTTATCTGGCAACTGAGATTTTAGTTCGTCTAATGTTTTAGTAACTGAAAAAATCTGAGAAAATCTTTTAATATCACTCTCAGAATCCAACAAAATTTTCTTTTTAGAGAATATAATAGTCCAAGAATAAATACTCATTATCACCAAAATCAACATCACCAATTGCACCACCAAACCAGCCTGTGTGATTAAACCTAAAATACTAATACTGTTGTCCATTGCTTTTCTCCAAAATTATTTATTGAATAAATCTACCGCCGAATCAGGGTTTTTTAAGCCCAAATGTGCATAGGCTAAATTAGTCGCACTACGGCCTCGTGGTGTGCGCATAATAAACCCTTGTTGAATCAAATACGGCTCAACCATATCTTCCAAAGTGCCTCGTTCTTCGCCAATCGCTGTTGAAAGTGTGTCCAAACCAACTGGACCGCCGCCAAATTTTTGCGTCATCATTGACAAATATTCTCTGTCTAATTGTTCCAGCCCTAACTCATCTACTTTTAATTCAGTCAACGCCTGCTGAGCAATCTCTTGATGGACAACGCCATCGGTCTTAACATCAGCAAAATCACGCACTCGGCGTAATAGACGATTGGCGATTCTAGGTGTGCCTCGTGAGCGCTTGGCAATCTCCAATGCACCTTTATCCTCTATTTGAATACCTAAAATACTCGCAGAACGCTTAACAATTGTTTGCAAATCTGCCACTTCATAAAACTGCAAGCGTTGTACAATGCCAAATCTATCCCTTAATGGCGAAGTTAGCATACCCGCACGCGTGGTCGCACCAATCAAGGTAAATGGTGGTAGCGCTAATTGTACAGAATGTGCGGCAATGCCTTCGCCCACCATAATATCAAGCTTAAAATCCTCTAAAGCAGGATACAGGATTTCTTCCACCACGGGATTTAGGCGATGAATCTCATCAATAAACAAAACATCATAGGGTTCAAGCTTAGTGAGTATTGCCGCTAAATCGCCTGAACGCTCTAACACAGGGCCAGAACTTTGCTTAAACCCTGCGCCCATTTGATTGGCAATCACATTTGCCAATGTGGTTTTGCCTAAACCTGGCGGACCATAAATCAAACAATGATCCAGTGCATCGCCTCGTTTTTTGGCAGCTTTAATAAACAATGACATTTGAGACTTAACATCTTTTTGCCCAATATACTCAGACAATGAATCAGGGCGAACTGATGTCATAATAATGTCTTCGTTGTCTTGACTTTGTCCGCCGACCAGGGAATCTTCTTCTATCATATTTTCTTATTTTAGATTAATTTCTTGTAAAAGCAATTTGATTTTAATGGCTTGATGTGTGCGTTGAAGGCGAATGATTTTCGGATAAACAATTCCCTTAATAATATGATATTTATCAATCTCAACTTGCCAATCCTCCATCGCTACATTTGCGTGTTTAAAGATAATACTTTCCAATTTATTCACAGGGAAATACCAACCTAATTCGCTCGTCATCCATTTTCGTAAAGACAATTCTGTTAATTTATCATCTACCAACAAGCCCTGCTCAGTTTGCCTCACTTGTATTTGCCCAAATCCAGACGACTCTGTTAGCGTTAATCTATAATACCCGCCTTGGCGATTGAGCTCAAAACCTGCTATTTTAGTTTCCCCATTATTTGTCGCACTGATACGCCCTTCAATCCTCCATGTGTTTGGCACACTGCTCGAATAAAGAGCTTGTTTAGACTGCTCTGGCATTGTCGAACAGGCAGATAAAAACGAGGTAAGTAGTAATAATATAAGTATTTTCATAGCCGCCTATTGTAATGGCAAACAAGCCCCTTAGGGTATAATCAAGCATTTAATTTTCACCATTTTAAATGTCTTGCATTGCGATTTTAAGTGTTAACCACCAGCTTGCGCCCGTTTCTGTGCGTGAAAAAGTTGCGTTTGCACCTAGTGAATTGTTGAATGAATTAAAAAAATTCAATAAGACCGAGGGGGTCAAAGCCTGTGCCATTCTTTCCACTTGTAATCGTTCTGAGGTGTATGCCATTGTTGATAGCAACAATGCCCAACAAACGCTGAGCGAATATTTGGCTAACGCCCACAATATAGATATTGCAGAGTTAAGTCCTTATCTACTTTATTTTGAGGGTGATGATGCACTTAATCACATCTGCCGTGTGGCAACGGGGCTGAACTCTTTGGTGTTGGGCGAGCCACAAATCCTAGGGCAACTTAAAGACGCTTATCACGCCGCCAAAGAGGCTGATACACTGAATAAATTGTTAGAAAAACTGTTTCAACACGCTTTTTCAACCGCTAAAAAAGTCAGAACTGATACAGAAATCGGCTCATCAGCAGTTTCGGTGGCTTATTGTGCAGTCAAACTCAGTGAAAGGATTTTTGCTAATTTATCTGAACAAACCGTGATGTTGATTGGTGCAGGTGAAATGATTGAACTGTGTGCCCAGCACCTGAATCAAAAAGGCGTTAACAGAATAATTGTCGCCAATCGCACCGTTGAAAATGCCAAGAAAATTGCCAATTTATACAATGCAGAATTTATCAGTTTGAAGCAGTTTTCATCAATGGTACACGAGGCAGATATTATTATTTCCTCCACCGCTGCCAGTGTACCAATTATCGGCAAAGGGTTAATCGAAAGCGCACTCAAGCTACGCAAACACAAACCAATATTTATGCTTGATATTGCTATTCCTAGAGATATTGAGCCAGAAGTTGCGCAACTTAATGATGTGTTTTTATACACCATTGATGATTTACAACGAGTGGTGGACAATAACATTAACAACAGACAAAGAGAGAAAGCGTTAGCTGAGAATATTATCATCACCCAAAACAAAAAATTTACAGACTGGGTGACAACATTGCCCAACGAACAAGTCGTGCAAACTTATAAAAAAAATGCCTATAAAATTAAAGAGGAAAGCGTTGAAGTGGCACTTAAAAAACTTAACAATGGGGGAAGCGCAACAGCAATTATTAGCCAATTAGCCGACCAACTTACCAACAAGTTATTGCATATGCCATTCGGCAACATTAAGCAAGCAAATGCGAACCAACTCGCCCAGTGCAAAGGTTGCGTGCCAAAGAACCCTAATAAAAAATCATGAATACCTCCATTATTACCAAACTTGAACAACTCTCTATGCGACTTGAAGAAGTCGGCGCAATGCTGAGCGACCCTGAAATCGCCTCAGACCAGAACAAATTTCGTGAGCTTTCTATTGAATACGCCCAGCTCACCCCCGTCAATGAACAATTCTCTCAATATTTAAGTGCGCAACACGACCTTGAGGCCGCTGAGGCAATGTTGCTTGAAGATGACGATGAAATACGCACCATGGCAAAAGAAGAAATCATACAAGGCAAGGGAATACTGAAGCAACTTGATTTAGAATTGAAAAAAGCATTACTGCCAAAAGACCCGAACGATTCACGCAATATTATTATTGAAATCCGAGCAGGCACAGGTGGCGATGAAGCCTCCATATTCTCAGGTGATTTATTCAGAATGTATTCTCGCTATGTTGAAAAACAAAAATGGCAGATGGAAATAATGGGCTCCAATGTGGGTGAACACGGTGGATTTAAAGAGATTATTGCTAAAATTAGTGGCGAAAATGTGTATTCAAAACTCAAGTTCGAATCAGGCGCACATCGTGTGCAACGCGTGCCAGAAACCGAATCACAAGGCCGTGTTCATACCTCTGCTTGCACTGTTGCCATTATGCCAGAAGTCGAAAACATCGAAGAAATCAACATTAATATGAGCGATGTGCGTGTTGATACTTTTCGAGCAAGCGGTGCGGGAGGGCAACATGTAAACAAAACTGATTCTGCCGTTCGAGTAACGCATATCCCCACCAATACTGTAGTGGAATGTCAAGATGGACGCTCACAACACAAAAACAAAGCACAAGCACTATCAGTGCTAGCATCACGCATTTTAGACGCACAACAACAACAACAACAACAACAACAAGCCTCAACCCGCAAAGAACTCGTCGGCAGTGGTGACCGCTCACAACGCATTCGCACCTATAATTACCCCCAAGGTCGTATCACTGATCACCGTATTAATTTAACCCTTTATAAACTAGCCGAGGTGATGGAAGGCGATTTAGAATCCGTGATTGGGCCCTTAATTGTTGAACAACAAACTAGCCAACTCAGCGAACTGAATGATACTTCAGACTAACGATTTACATCAATTTTCTGCAAAGATTAAGCCTTGTGCGCACTAAATAATG
>JAQRMT010000003.1 GCA_028599035.1 Gammaproteobacteria bacterium | reverse complement strand
ATTCATAAATAGCCTCCATACCCATTTCTGTGAAGGCTATTTTTTTGGCTTTTTTAATAGATTTAGAAATCAAATAAGCCGCACCGCCCACGGCAATCAAATAACTGGCTTGATGTTTTTTGATGCTTTGCGTGGTTGCTGCACCTCGCTCGGCTTTTCCAATCATACCAAATATTTCTGTTTGTTCTAGCATCATATCGGTAAACTTATCCATGCGTGTGGCAGTAGTAGGGCCTGCAGGGCCAATCACCTCATCGTTGACAGCATCCACTGGGCCGACATAATAGATAAATTTATTCTTAAAATCTACGCCTTTGGGCAGACCTTCGCCATTGTCTAGCATTTGCTTAAGACGGCTATGTGCTGCGTCTCTACCAGTGATGAGCGTGCCAGTGAGTAACAAGGTATCGCCAATACTCCATTGGGTCATTTGTTGGCGAGTGAGTGAGTTTAAGTCAACTTTTTCATACTTAGAATAATCCATTTCTAACTCAGGATAAATGCTCATATCCACTTCTGGCAGGGTTGCTACGCCTGAGCCATCCATAGAAAAATGCAGATGACGAGTAGCGGCACAGTTTGGAATCAAGGCAACAGCTTGAGAGGCGGCGTGGGTTGGGTAATCTTTAATCTTAATATCTAACACAGTGGTTAAGCCACCCAGACCTTGAGCACCAATACCAAGATTGTTGATTTTTTCCATCAGTTCTAGGCGTAATTTTTCCAGATTGTTTGGGTTTGTTTTTTGGGCAATGTTTTGAATATCAATCGGTTCCATCAGGCTTTCTTTTGCCATGAGCATAGCTTTTTCGGCCGTACCGCCCACGCCAATGCCAATAATGCCTGGTGGACACCAGCCTGCACCCATGGTTGGAATTGTCTCAATAATCCAATCAACCACATTACTATCGGGCTGTAGAATGGCAAATTTTGCCTTATTTTCTGAACCACAGCCTTTAGCGGCAACGATAAAGTTAAGTTGATTGCCCTTGACCACTTTCATTTGAATAACGGCTGGGGTGTTGTCTTTGGTGTTGGTTCTGCTAAACAGTGGGTCTTTGACAATTGAGGCACGAAGGGGGTTTTCTGCCTTGGTGTAGGCTTGACGAACGCCTTCGTTAATCATATCTTCTAAGGATAAATCTGCTGCCCACGAGACATTCATGCCTACTTCAACAAAGACATTAACAATGCCTGTGTCTTGACACATTGGGCGCTGTCCAATCGCTGCCATTTTTGAATTAATTAAAATTTGGGCAATGGCATTTTTAGCAGTCTGATGGGTTTCTTTTTCATAAGCATTTGCCATCGCCTGAATGAAATCAGGACTGTGATAGTAAGAAATATATTGCAAAGCATTGGCAATGCTTTCAATCACATGGTTTTGTTGGATTTTCATATTAATTATTGCCTGAATTTGTTAAGAAGTTATTGGCTATTTATAGTATTATATCTGCTATTTATTTTATCTAATACCTAAGCGGAGTTTTTATGTTTAATTTTTTCAAACCTCAAAGTCTTTCTATTGATCTTGGCACAGCTAACACGCTTATTTTTATGGATGGCGAAATCGTATTAAACGAGCCATCTGTTGTCGCCATTCATCACGAAAGAGGCGCAACAGAGGCGACTGTTATCGCAGTCGGTCAAGATGCTAAGGATATGTTAGGTAGAACGCCTGGTTCAATTGAGGCAATTCGACCAATGAAAGACGGCGTTATTGCTGACTTCAAAATCACGGAAAAAATGTTACAACACTTTATTAAGAAAGTCTTGCATTCTGGGTTTTTCTCACCCAGCCCTAAGGTGCTTATTTGTGTGCCTTGCGGCGCTACCCAAGTAGAACGCCGTGCGATTAAAGAAAGTGCCGTTGGTGCGGGCGCGCGAGATGTGTATTTAATTGAAGAGCCAATGGCAGCAGCACTAGGCGCTGGCATGGCAATCAGCAAAGCCTCAGGCGCTATGGTTGTTGATATTGGTGGTGGTACAACAGAAATTGCAATTATGTCGCTCAATGGCATTGTCTATTCCGACTCACTGCGCGTGGGTGGCGATGTATTTGACGACCATATTGTTAAATTTGTGCGTAGAGAACACGGCATTATTATTGGCGAATCTACTGCTGAAAAAATCAAAGAAGAGGTGGGATCGGCCTTTAAAACAAGTGCAATTAGAAAGATGCAATTTAGAGGTCGTGATGTTGCCAAAGGTATTCCGGTGGCTTTTGAAGTCACCAACACAGAAATCAGAGGCGCTTTACAAGAGCCACTGGCAACCGTTGTTGGTGCGGTTAGAATAGCATTAGAACAAACACCGCCAGAATTAAGCTCTGATATTGCAGAAAATGGCTTGGTATTAACAGGTGGTGGCGCACTGTTAGAAGGCCTGGACATGCTTATCAGCAAAGAAACCAAGTTGCCTGTGCGTATTGCCGATGACCCTTTAACTTGTGTGGCTCGTGGTGGTGGCATCGCCCTAGATATGATTAGTCAGCACAATATAGGGTTTTTGGCAGCAGAATAATATCCCACAAGTGTTCAGGGGGTTTATGCAAGAATTTCTGAAACTTTTTATACCTATCGTGCTTGCGATTTTTATGATCTTTTCAGATTATAAATTCTCCTATTTGGATAGCCTTAAACACTCTATTGCCAAACTCATCTCACCCGTATATTTGTTGGTTAATTTGCCCTCTCAACTCTATATTTGGATTAACGAGCAAGGCACCACAAAACAACTTTTATTAAATCAAAATAAACAATTCAAGGTTGAATTAATTCGTTTAAAGGTTGACTTGCAAGATCATAATGCCCTATTACTAGAAAACCAAAAACTCACTCAATTATTAAAATCACGCTATCAATTTGATAAAGAGGCGTTTATATTAACACATGTTAGTTCCGTCGCCCAATCACGATTAAAAAAACAAATTGTTGTTAATAAAGGCAGTAGCGATGGCATTAAAGTCGGTCAAGTCGCACTAGGCGCTGATGGCATACTTGGGCAAATTACCCAAGTAACGCCTTTTTATGCAACCATATTGCTGATAACTGACCCAACCCAACATATCCCCGTTAAAAACCAACGAAATGGTATCCGTGGCATTGGCAAAGGTATGTCTTCTCGTCGGGGGAGGTTAGTGGTGCGCTTTGTTGAATCTGAACTTGATGTGGTGCTTGGGGATGTCTTTTTAAGCAGTGCCATTGGCTCAAAATTCCCAGCAGGATACCCAGTAGGGCGTGTTAGTCATATAGAAAAACGAGCAAATGATTCATTTTTAACAATTGAGCTCACTCCAGCACAAACCATTGAACAACTGGAATTTGTTTTAATTAATAGCACTATTGACAACTAGATATGAACATTCAAAGACCTTATATTTTTCTTGCTAAAATTACCTTATTTACGCTCATCATCAGTGCGGCGCCTTTGCCTGCAATCGTTTTAGATGTTGCTCCTTTTTGGGCGTTACTGTTTTTCACTTATTGGCTGATTTGTTTCAAACCTCAAGGGCAATTCTTTTTCGCCTTGATATTGGGTGTTTTAATTGATGTGCTGTATGGAAATATTTTAGCTCAAAATGCCTTGGCACTCATCTTGAGTAGTGCTTTTATTGTCAAGATAAAACAATCCTTTGCCGTTTCCAATCTCAGTACCCAACAAATTTATATATTTAGTGCATCTGCCATCTATTTACTTGTATTGCTATTAGTGCATGCTTTATCTACTCAGAGTCTTAATTTCAATTACTATTTACTAGCCGCCCCCTTATCAAGTGCATTATTTTGGCCCGTAGTGCAATTAATACTCTCAAAATGCAAACATTAATAAATGTCTATGGATAAAATTAGTAACACTGCATTAGAAAATAAGATTTTTTCTAGTAGGTTGGTTCTAGCGTTTGTTTTTATTTTTATTCTGACTTTGGTTTTAATTTCAAAACTTTACAATCTGCAAATCAGTAATTATGACTATTACACCGAAGAATCTCTAGGCAATCAAATGCGACTATTGCCAATAGCCTCGGCTCGTGGAAAAATCTTTGATCGCAACGGCAAGGTCATTGCCAACAATCAGCTCGCCTATAAGCTCACACTCACCCCTGAGAAAACCAACAATATTCCTGAAACATTGTTATTGCTTAAACAGTATGATTTTATTAATGATAAAGATATTGGTATTTTTAATAAAAATAAAAAACGCTATAAAAAATTCCACAACATCCCACTCAAGCACAAATTGAGTGAAAAACAGGTGGCAGAATTTTTAGTCAGCAACCAATTTATTGGCGTTGATATTGAACCTTATTTTCATCGCATCTACCCTCACAATGACTCTAGTGTCCATGTAACTGGCTATATATCTAGAATGAACAAAAAAGACAAGGCCTTCTATGACAAGAAAAATTATTTAGGCACTTCTTTTGTAGGAAAAACTGGCATTGAAAGGCAATACGAAACACTCTTGCATGGAAAAAATGGCAAGAAACAAATTGAACGCAATGTAACTGGCAGAGTTATTAATACGCAGATTATTCAAGCGGCAGAAAAAGGCACAGACCTGTATCTTAGTATTGATTTAGAATTGCAAAAAAAGGCGGAATCTTTACTCAAAGGTAAACGCGGTGCTATTGTGGCAATTGACACCACGAATGGCGAAGTACTGGTGATGGTAAGCACCCCTATTTACAACCCTAATTGGTTTGTAAATGGCATCTCACACAAAAATTATAAAAAATTACAAATTTCAAAAGACATCCCACAACTTAATCGCACCATTCAAGGCTTGTATCCCCCTGCCTCCACCATTAAGCCTATGGTGGCACTTGCTGGACTAGAGCAAGGTGCAATCAATAATCAATTCACTGTATTTGACAGAGGCTATTACCAACTACCTGGTGTAAAACGCAAGTTTCATAATTGGGACAGAAATGGTCACGGTGATGTTAATGTTATAGACGCTATTGCTCGATCAAATGATGTATTTTTTTATGACTTAGCCAACAAAATGGGGATTGATAACTTACATCATGGCTTAAAACCTTTTAATTTTGGCGAAATAACGGGTATTGATATCCCCGGAGAACAGGGTGGCATCTTACCTTCAAAGGCTTGGAAAAAAATCAATAAAGATGAGCCTTGGTATCGAGGAGAAACCTTGATTACAGGTATTGGGCAAGGCTTTATGACTGCTAGCCCATTACAACTAGCTGTTGCCACGGCAGCTTTAGCCAATAAAGGCATAATTATTCAACCTAAATTACTAAAGAGTACACAAGTATCAGGGGGTGACATTAAAAATACAAATAAAAGTTCTCAGAAACAAATCCCTATTAAAAACATTCATAATTGGGAAGATGTGATTGAAGGCATGAGACAAGCCATCTATACGCCAAAAGGCACCGCTAGGAGACTTAACAAAAACTTAAGATATACCCTAGCAGGGAAGACAGGGACTGCTCAAGTATTTGGCTTGGATGCTGAAGAGCAGTATATTGCAGCTAATTTAGAGGAGCACTTACGAGACCATGCATTATTTACTGGATTTGCACCTATTGAGAGCCCCAAAATTGCAATTGCCGTTATTGTAGAGAACGCTGGTAGTGGTAGTGCAAAAGCTGCACCACTTGCTAAAGCGGTATTAGATGTGTATTTTAACAAGCGTCCAGTTCAATAGATTGGCGCAATAAATTGTTATCAATTGGGAATTTTAAGGTTGCATCCATATGATAACGCACTTTAAGTTGATCCAATTGTGGCTGATTAAGTTTATCATACAAAATAATAATTTTAGCATCAGGAGATTTCCCTTCCAGCGTTGCTAAGAGTGATTCAATATTACTCACTCGGTCACGAAACTCTGGATTATGACTAAATTCTGCCACCAATACTTGATAAATATTTTTCTTAGCAAGTTTGGTTGCCTTGCGCTGAGAGTCTTCAAAATCAACTGAAAATCCTTGCTCAATAAATAAGGCTGTGGGGTCTTCAAAACCCCCTTCATCAACAAAAAATAATAAGTTAGGCATCTTGCATCTTGTAAAAGGATTGCTTAAACTCTGAAAATACATTATTCTCAATCGCTGTGCGCATTTGTTGCATCAAATCTTGGTAATAGTATAGATTATGAATGGTATTAAGCCGTGCGCCTAAGATTTCATTTTTTCGTTGTAAATGATGCAAGTAAGAACGAGAATAGTTTTGACAGGTATAACAACTGCACCGTGCATCTAAAGTTTCAATATCTAGTTTGTATTGCGCATTACGAATTTTCACAATGCCATTTGAGGTGAATAAATAACCATTTCGTGCATTGCGTGTTGGCATCACGCAATCAAACATATCGATGCCTCGTTCAACCGCCTCAACCAAATCGCTTGGCGTGCCCACACCCATTAGATATCTAGGCTTGTCATCTGGTAATTGCTCAGGTAGATAATCTAAAACCTTGACCATTTCTTCTTTTGGTTCACCCACACTCAAACCCCCAATCGCATAGCCATCAAAACCAATATTTATTAATGCTGTGGCTGATTCACAGCGCAAATCTTCATACATACCGCCTTGCACAATACCAAATAATGCACTCTTATTGTCCAACGCATCGTGTGCATCTTTTGAGCGTTGTGCCCAGCGCAATGACAACTGCATAGACTGGTCTGCTGTTACTTTATCAGCTGGATAAGGGGTACATTCATCAAAAATCATGACAATATCCGAACCTAGGTCAGACTGAATTTGCATTGATTCTTCTGGACCCATGAAAATTTTAGCACCATCTTTAGGTGAGCGAAAATCTACCCCTGCTTCGCTAATTTTCCTCATATCGCCCAAACTAAATACCTGAAAACCACCTGAATCAGTCAAAATCGGCCCTTGCCAATGCATAAAATCATGTAAATCTCCGTGTGCTTTAATCACCTCAGTGCCGGGGGTAATGGCTAAATGAAAAGTATTACCAAGCAGTATTTGTGCGCCAGTTTCTTCAACCTCTTCAGGGGTCATTGCCTTAACCGTGCCATAAGTGCCAACTGGCATAAAAGCTGGAGTCTCAACCACACCTCGCTCAAATATTAGTGTACCTCGTCTGGCTTTTTGGTTGGTATTCTTTAGTTTAAATTTCATTACTCTCACTTATTTGTATCTGCCACAATTTGGCATATTCACCCTTAGATTTTAACAACTGCATATGGGTGCCACTTTCTTGCACCTTGCCATCGCCAAGAACGATAATTTTATCAGCATCCACAATGGTAGAGAGGCGATGTGCAATTACCAAGGTGGAAGTCTTTTTACTAAGGATGTTGATGGCTTTTTGTACCATTTTTTCGCTATAAGAATCCAGCGCCGAAGTCGCCTCATCAAAAATTAAAATAGGGGGATTTTTAAGTAAAACTCTGGCAATTGCCATGCGTTGCTTCTCACCTCCTGATAATTTAAGCCCGCGTTCACCGACTAGAGTGTTGTAACCTTGAGGCAGTGCGTCAATAAATTTATCAATAAATGCTAACTTTGCCGCTGCCTCCACCTCTTGTCGAGTTGCGTCTTGCTTTCCATAGGCAATATTGTAATAAATACTCTCGTTAAACATCACTGTGTCTTGTGGCACAACACCAATAACTGATTGTACTGAGTGTTGATTAAGGGTTTTAATGTCTTGTCCATCAATTAAGATTGCACCACTATCTACATCATAAAACCGAAATAATAATTTTGCCAATGTTGATTTCCCAGAGCCAGATTGCCCAACAATTGCCACTTTCTGTCCTGCCTCAATCGAAAAACTCACCTCTTTTAACACTTTATCTTTGCCTTCATAGGCAAAAGAAATTTGTTTAAACTCAACCTTACCTTGACTTATTTTTATATTCGGTGCATCTTTAGGGCTACAAACCTTGGCACGGCGATCAAGCAAATCAAACATATTATTCATATCAATAAAATTATGCTTGATTTGCCGATAGACAATACCCAAAGAACCTAGCGGTATAAACAACTGCAATAATAAAGCCTGGATCATAATCATATCACCAAGACTTAAATTCTTATCTGCCACACCTTGAGCGGCTAAAATTAAGATAATCGTAACGCCTACGGCAATAATTGCACCTTGGACAAAATTAAGTGCCGTCATTGAGGTGAAGCTTTTAGTGGCAACATCTTCCCAACGACTCATAGTTTTATCGTAACGACTTACCTCAAAATCCTTGCGATTAAAATACTTAACTGTTTCGTAGTTAATCAAACTATCCACTGCATTGGTGTTTGCCTCAGATTGCATATCATTCATTTCATAGCGATATTTCATCCGCCAAGTGGTAATTGCCAAAGTGAATGCCACATAAAATACCACGGTCAATAACGAAATTCCTGCAAAGAAAGTATCGTAATTTACCCATAACAAGCCAATCACCAAGATAATTTCAAAAAATGATGGCAGGATATTAAAAACAAAAATAGATAAGAGTGTGGAGACGCTTTGCGTGCCACGATCAATATCACGGGTAATACCACCAATACGGCGGTCTAAATGAAAAGACAAATCCAAAGTGTGCAAATGCTTAAAAACACCAAGTGCAATCAAATGCATAGCATGATAACGCACGCGTGCAAACACCGCATCCCTCAACTCATTAAATAAAGAACTACTCAGGCGCAACGCACCGTAAGCAAACAACAATCCCAAGGGTAACACCATCAAAACATTAGGCTGATCAAGTGCATCCACAATCCCCTTAAGTGCCACTGGCACAGCCACATTTGCCAACTTAGCAGCAATCAAAAATAAGGTTGCCAAAATAACACGCATGCGCATCTTTAACAAATAAGGCATTAATTTTCTTAAAACTTTAATATCCCGAGTTTTAAAATCACTGGCTTTGGTTTGTTGGTTAAATCCTTGCATTTTTAAAATTTTTTGTCGTTTATTGGATAGTCATCGGGCAAAATAGCGCCTTTTTCTAAGGCAATTTTTACCACTTCACCACTTCTGAACTGTCCAGAGTTTTGTAATAATTCGCTTTGCCAAAAACTGTGCATTTCACACATTTGTGGATGCGTATGATTACACCCCAATACATGAAAACTACATTCACCGACTCGCCAAGGTCCATCGCCCGTAATCTTGCCTTTAATCAAATGAATGCTGTATTCTGGGTCTTTCTCCCAAAACAATTCAAAATACAAAACCCCTTTTGGATGCTGAAAAATCTCCTCAATTACCCGAGTTTCTCCATTCGGATATTTAATATATAACGGCGAATGTAGAGTAAATATTTTGTTCATTTTTTCCATTTTTCTGGTCGCTTTAAAGGGTTGCGTTTGGTGGGTATCTGTTCTGGCAATTGATGTTTACGCAAACGATTTTCACTAATATCGAAGCAACTAGTTGCATTATCGCTTAATTCCATACTTTTTCGATTGGGTGGATTGGCAATAATGATGGTTTCACCCAATAACAGCGCTTTTTTAATCGGTGTCACTAAATCACTGTCACCACTCACCAAATAAGCAACATCAAATTTATCCTCATAACAATCTTGTAAAATCTCACAAGCGATATTCACATCGGTTTGCTTTTCTTCATTATTTTTATTGTCGCAATGCTTGCACTTTCTTGCTTTAGCAAAATAACCTTCAATAATTTGCACCTTGGGACAATGTTTAGAAAGTGCATCCCAATAAATACTTTGCCTATCCGCCGCCTCATTTCTACCATTTAATTTTGCAGTAAAAAATTTAACAGCAATCAAATCTTCGTCTTTTTCAATAAAACTTTGTGATAAAGCCTCGACATCAAGCCATTTGTATTGTTGTCCAAGTGAACGAATACCGTAATAAAAATTAAAACCATCAATATAAATAATGACCCTATGTGTTGTATTTTTCATGTTTTTTCACCTTAGTGTATTTTTTTTCTATCAAGATGTGCAATCCTTCGCACCACACCAAACAAACTTAAATGCGTTTGGCCCGACGCCCATCTCTGATGGGCGTTTTCTTTTAAAGAATATTCATATTACTAAAAAAGGGTTCATATTGAACTATTTTTTTATGTATAATTACTTACACCACACCAAACAAACTTAAATGCGTTTGGCCCGACGCCCATCTTTGATGGGCGTTTTCTTTTACGACTCAAAAGAAAACTTAATTTCATCAAATCCAAACCCCCTAGATTGCAAAAAACGCTGTTGTTTGGCTTTTTCTTTGTAATTACTTGGGACTTCTTTGCCATATTTTGATGTTCTAATTTCTTTTGCTAAGGCAAAAAAATCATACTCAGACAAATCAAAATGTTCAATGCCTCGTTGCTTTAAATCAATAGCTATCTTAACTGGGCCTTTACCCTGATTAAAACGCATTTGAATAAATTCGTTGGAAAATCGCTTATCAGACTGGTAGTTTTGTTGTTTGAGTTTTTCTAGTGCTTGCGCTATTTCGTCTTCTGGGTAAGTGTTCAAGAGTTTTCTAGTAAGCTCTAAATAAGAATGCTCGCGTCTAGCGAGCATTCCTAATGCGCTGTTATAAGCCGACTTATTCAGAGCCTGTGTCCTGATTCAAGTCTTCATCTTTTGCCATGATTTTTTCACGAATTTGGGCTTCGATTTTTTGGCTCAGTTCAATGTTTTGTTTGAGATAATCTCTGGCATTATCTTTACCCTGTCCGATTCTTTCACTGCCAACGCTATACCAAGCGCCTGCTTTTTCTACAAATCCATGTTTTACGCCCAAATCAATAATTTCACTTTCACGAGAAATGCCTTCGTTGTAAAGAATTTGAAATTCAGCTTGCTTGAAAGGCGGTGCGACTTTGTTTTTCAATACCTTGACGCGGGTTTCGTTACCCAATATCTCATCGCCTTTTTTAATTGCACCAATACGGCGAATATCCAAACGCACTGAGGCGTAAAACTTCAACGCATTGCCGCCAGTTGTGGTTTCAGGATTACCAAACATCACGCCAATCTTCATCCGCAATTGATTAATAAAAATCACCATAGTATTGGTCTTTTTAATATTAGAAGTGAGCTTTCTCAAGGCTTGAGACATCAAACGCGCCTGCAAGCCCATATGTGATGCGCCCATTTCACCTTCAATTTCTGCCTTCGGTGTAAGTGCTGCAACAGAGTCAATCACCACAACATCTACACCGCCTGAACGCACCAACATATCAGTAATTTCTAACGCCTGTTCGCCTGTGTCAGGCTGGGAAATTAACAACTCATCGGTGTTAACACCTAATCTTTTAGCGTATTGGGGGTCAAGCGCATGTTCTGCATCAATAAAAGCTGCAGTGCCGCCAAGTTTTTGCATCTCGGCAATCACATGTAGCGTCAAGGTGGTTTTGCCTGAGGATTCGGGACCGTAAATTTCAACCACACGCCCACGAGGTAGCCCGCCAATACCAAGTGCAATATCCAAACTCAAGCTACCTGTAGAAACCGCTTCAATGTCAGCACTTGACCCTTCGTCGCCCAAAAACATTACTGAGCCTTTGCCAAACTGCTTATCAATTTGCGCTAATGCAGCTTTTAAAGCTTGTTTTTTCTGTTCATCCATTGTGTTTCTCCTTAGGTAAAATGTGGTGTAATTATATACGAAATATTATGACGACTTTTTCAAAAAATGACACGCATTTTATGTCGCTAACACTCCAGATCGCACGCAAAGGTCGATATGGTGTTGCGTCTAATCCCATGGTGGGCTGCGTGATTGTTAAGGATAATGAAATTCTTGCTAAGGACTACCACCGAACTTTTGGCGAGGCACATGCAGAGATTAACGCACTAGCACAAATCAATCACCAAGCAAGTGGCACAACACTTTATGTGTCTTTAGAGCCTTGCGCCCACCGAGGAAAAACGCCACCTTGCACACAAGCAATTATTGATGCAGGTGTTAAAAAAATTATTGTTGCCACGCTTGATCCCAACCCTTTGGTCAGCGGTAAAGGTGTGGCAATGCTAGAAAATGCTGGTATTGTTGTAGAGGTTGGCTTACTTGAAACCGAAGCCAGGCAACTTAATCGTGCTTTTATCAAGCGTATGCAGACTGGATTGCCTTTTATTACTTGTAAAATTGCCATGAGCTTAGATGGTAAAACTTCAATGGCATCTGGTGAAAGCAAATGGATTACAGGCGAGATGGCAAGGCAAGATGTGCAAAAATTACGCGCTGCTAATCAAGCAATCATGACCGGATCCGGCACGATATTAGCAGACAATCCATCAATGACGGTGCGGCTTGATGGCATTGATAGTGCGCCACTTCGTGTAGTGATTGATGGCAAAAATCAAATTACTGACACTGCATTAAAAATATTTTCCAGCGATGCCAACACCCAAGTTTTTAATCCTATAAACACACAAATTAAAAACACTGGAAAATTGGATTTAGTCGATACTATGTCACAATTAGCAGCGCAAGGCATTAACAGCGTTTTATTGGAGGCTGGATCTGGCTTAATTGGCGCTATGATGGCAGAAGAACTGATTGATGAGTTTATTATTTACACTGCGCCGATATTGATGGGTAGCAATGCTAACTCAATGATAAGCCTGCCAATTGACACGCTAGCAGATAAAATTGAACTCAACATTAGCGACATAAGAATGCTGGGCAATGATATTAAAATAACCGCAACACCAAAATGACATTAACCAATAAAAATATTATTCTAGCTGTTAGTGGCTCAATTGCCGCTTACAAAACGCCTGATATTGTACGCCGATTACAAGATTTAGGTGCGCAAGTGCGTGTTATTCTCACCCAAAGTGGCGCACAATTCATTACTGAATTATCCTTACAAGTGGTTTCTAAAAACAAAGTACATGATAATTTATGGGATAAAGAAGCCGAATTGGCCATAGGACATATTGAATTAGCTAAATGGGCAGACGCTATTTTAATTGCACCAGCCAGTGCCAATACTATTGCCAATTTAGCCTCAGGTAAGGCTGGCGATTTACTTGGTAGTGTTGTTTTGGCGAGTGATTGTCCAATTTTAATCGCACCGGCAATGAACCAGCAGATGTATGCCGCTAATAGCGTGCAAGCAAATTTAAAAACATTACTTAAAAGACAAGTGATGCTTATCAAGCCTGACAGTGGCAAGCAGGCTTGTGGCGATATTGGCGAAGGCCGCCTAGGCGACCCAAGTGCGATTGCCGAGCAAGTAGGATTACTTTTTCAAAACACCAAACTCAGTGGCAAAAAAGTGCTCATCACCCTCGGTGCAACCATTGAGGCAATCGACCCCGTCAGATATATATCCAACCATTCTAGCGGAAAAATGGGATCAGCACTTACAAATGCCTGTATTGAAGCAGGTGCGCAAGTAACCCTTGTGCATGGCAATATTAGCGTTACACTCAATCAAAAAGCGCAACTAATCCCAGCAATGAGCGCCAGAGAAATGTATCAAGCAGTAATGGATAATATTGCTGAGCAAGATATTTTTATTGCCTGTGCTGCTGTAAGTGATTACTCGATTCAAAACATCAAAAAAGACAAAATCAAAAAGTCTGAAAAAAATCTAATTCTAGAGCTATCTCCTACCCAAGATATTTTAAAATCTGTATGTCAATTGACCAAAAAACCTCTGTGTATTGGCTTTGCCGCAGAGACACAAAATTTGCTTGAAAATGCCAAAAATAAGCTCAAAAATAAAGGGTGTGATGCCATTATTTTAAATGATGTTTCTAGGGATGATTTAGGCTTTAAAAGTGATGAAAATGAGGTGCTATTTTTAGACCAAAAAAATACCATAAAAATCGAAAAAAGCAGTAAACAAAAACTGAGTCGAAAAATTGTCGAAATACTGGTTGAAAATTTTTTATAAAGTGCAGGAAACCTTGTTAAATCAACACTCAATAGAGTTACCCACAAAACTGTGGATAACTCTGTTAATATCTCCATAAAAATCAGAAAAAGTGTTGCTGTATTGCGTGTTTTTATGGTTTTGAATAAAAAACAATCACTTATTTTTTTAATTAAAAATCAATGACTTGCAGAATAAACGAAAACCAATAAACTTTAATAATATGTGTGTTTGTTACTTTTACTTTACAATGGGGAAAACTTTTAGAGTTTCACGCATTAAATCAAGTGTTTCACAGAATATTAGACAGCCATAAGCTTGTGAATCACTAAACCCATTATAATGTTATTTTATTGCCCATTTTTATGCTAATTTATGCCTTAAATTTTCTCCTTGGAATCGGTCTGTTTTCGCTCAAAAATACTCTGCAAATAAGCCCTGTGGAATGGGGACTATTTTTTACCCTTATTTTGGCAATTTCTATAAGTTTTAAGAGGTATAAGGCACTGAGTTTAAACTTAGCGACTTTAGTGCTTGGCTTTGTTTGGATGAGCCTAATATCAACACAAGTTCTTAACACTCAAATCAAAGATATTTACCTCAATAAACCGATTCTTATTACGGGTGAAATTGTCGAATTACCTGAAAAAACCACACACAATACAAAATTTATTTTCAAAGCAAGTTCTCCTTTTCAAGGGCGTTTAAAATTGGCTTGGTATAATCGCCCTGATGAGCTTAAAAAAGCACCCAATTTACATACAGGAGACACTTGGCGACTGCTGTTAAAATTAAAACACAATAATGGCTATCAAAACTTAGGTGGCTTTGATTATGAAAAATGGCTGTTCTACAAGCGTATTAGTGCCACAGGCTATGTTCGCTCTTCGCCTGCTAACCAACGCATTAACACTGCCGATAAGACGCTGTCAACCGATAGATTAAGACAAAACATCCGCCACTCTTTGGCGCCAATTTTAGAAAAACAAGAATTTGGAGGGGTAATAAACGCACTCATTATCGGCGATCGCTCTTTAATTACCAATAAACACTGGTTACTGTTCAGAGCCACCAATATCACCCATCTTAGTGTTATTTCTGGTCTGCATATTGGACTTATCTCTGGCTTTGTGTTTTTATTAGTGCAGTTTTTATGGCGCTACTCAACACGCCTGAGCTTGATGGTGCCAGCACCAATCATAGGCGCTTATTTTGGGCTTATATCTGCCTTTTTATATGCGCTAATTGCTGGATTTTCAGTGCCAACAGGTCGTGCTTTTATCATGGCGAGCGTGGTGTTTGCCTCCATTATTTTCAAGCGTCATCACAATGTTTGGCAACTCTATGGCGTTGCACTGCTTTTGGTATTGCTCAACAATCCACTAAGTGTCTTTAGTGTTGGTTTTTGGCTGTCATTTTATGTAGTGGCAATCATTATTTACGGCGTTAGGCAGTATCAAAGCAAGCCTTGGTTCTACCGCCTAATTTATATTCAACTGCTAATTAGTATTGCCACACTGCCACTCACAGTTTGGTTCTTTTCCTCAGGTTCGGCACTATCGCCAATCGCCAATTTAATTGCCATACCCGTATTTAGTTTTATCGTCACACCTCTATCGCTTATTGGCGCACTGCTGACTTTTAGTGGCTTATCCTATTTGTCGGAAATAAGTTTTTCTATTGCTAATCAGGCGCTTATTTATCTGTCTTATATGCTGGAGTACTTACAACAATTTGATTTTAATCAATGGCATTATGCACAAACCTCGCTGATAGATTTAACTCTCTTTATCGGTATTGCATTTATTGCCATATCCCCCAAAGCGCTAAAATTGCGGTGGCTATCTGCCCCTATGTTGGTGTTGATGTTATTTGCACCTAATGACTATATAGAAGACAACTCGGTCTTGATTACTACGCTCGATGTGGGTCAAGGATTGGCAAGCGTGGTACAAACCAAAAATCACACATTGTTGTTTGACACAGGTGCAAAATATCGTTCTGGCTTCAACCTTGGCGACAGTGTGATTACGCCTTACCTCCAAGCCAAACACATTCGGCATTTAGACAAAGTAATTATTTCCCATGGCGACAACGATCATATTGGCGGACTTGATAATATTCTAGATAATTTTAAAGTGAGTGAGATATTAACTTCAGTGCCTGAAAAAATTCAACGCACGACTTTAGATTGCCAAACGGGGCAAAATTGGCAATGGGATGGAGTAATATTTGAAATACTCAACCCTGATAAAAACACTTATTTTAAGGACAATAATACTTCTTGCGTGCTCAAAATCTCCACATCAAAATACAGCATGCTACTGACCGGAGATATTGAGAGAAAAACCGAACGCCACTTGGTAAAAAACAACAAAGAAAAACTAAAAAGTGCGGTATTACTCTCACCACATCACGGTAGCAAAACCTCATCAACACAAGCATTCTTAGATGCAGTATCACCCTCGTTGGTTATCGTCTCTAGCGGTTTTAAAAACCGTTTTCGCCATCCTAGTCAAGCCATTATTCAGCGTTATCAGTCCAATAATATCAAAATTTTACAAACCAGTTGCTCTGGACAGATTGATATTTTGCTCAGCAATAATATTGAGTTCAAAGAATACAGGAGGGATTTTTCACGCTACTATTTGCGTCAATGTGAATAATTAGTGCGACTAACACGACTGCCCAACAGAGTATCAACTGCATTAATTAATTGTTGATTTGGTTTAACAGAATACGCTTGATTTAACGATATAGAGCCTTTGGATTGTTTCAGCTGATAATGCAGCCTAACTGGACATTGCCCTTGATTTTGCTTAAGCAATATTGAAAGTTGCTCAAATAGCGACAGATGTTGACTGTTGAGTGATATTTCAAAGCTTCTAGCGTATTTCTCCTTTACTTTATCAATACTATCAATACTATCAACCACCAATTGCCACTCATCACGATAATCTTTGTTGATTTTTCCAGATACCACAACCACGGTATCAACGATTAATACATCACTCACCAGGCCCGACTCTAATACCTTGGCAAAGATAACGCCACTCAATTTAATCTTGCTGTCTTCAAGTGTGATTAAAGCCATTTGCCTGCCATTCTTAGTGGTCCGATGACGCACTTCAGAAAGAAGTGCCAATACTTGCGTTTCTTTATTGTTTCTAAACGCTATATTTTGCGGTAAAACAGAAAAAATATTCTTTAAATCGCCCCGATACTCGTCTGTTGGGTGGTGATAAAAATAATAGCCCATCACACTCTTTTCAAATTCTAGTGTTTGCCTAAAGGAAAAAGGTGGTGCTGATAAATAATGCGCTTCATATTCATTACACCCATCAATATCGCCAAACAACCCACTTTGCCCACTTGAACGATCATTTTGTCGTTGCTCTGCTTGTTTCATTGCACTTGAATAAGTCTGAATCAAGGTTGCTCTATCGACTTTAAACCCATCTAAAGCGCCACTATAAATTAACGCCTCAAGTGTGCGCTTATTTAGAGATTGTCTTTCTATACGCATGCAAAAATCAAATAAGTCCTGATAATTGCCATGTGCTTTTCGTTCGGCAACCAATAGCTCAACAACGCTTTCACCCACCCCTTTAAGCGCGCCTAAGCCATAAGTGATAGTCTTGTTATCCTGAATACTAAACTCATAAAACGATTCATTCACATTCGGGGCTTGGATAATAAGCCCCATAGCTCGTACATCATTCACAACAGAACTAACTCTATCCGTATCGCCCATCAGTCCTGAGAGCACACATGCCATAAAAGCAGCGGGATAATGTGCCTTAAGCCATGCGGTTTGATAGGATATATAAGCATACGCCACCGAATGAGATTTGTTAAAGCCATAACCTGAGAACTTGTCAATTAAATCAAAAATTTCATTGGCTTTTTTTTCATCAATATCATGTTTGGCAGCACCTTCAACAAAAACCCCTCGCTGTGCATCCATCTCTGCAGCAATCTTTTTACCCATCGCCCTACGCAATAAATCCGCTCCACCAAGTGAATAATCTGCCATCACTTGTGCAGATTTCATCACCTGCTCTTGATATAAAAACACACCATTAGTTGGTTTTAAAACCTCTTCTAGCATTGGATGTGGATACTTTACTTTTTGTTTGCCATGCTTAACATTAATATAGTCATCTACCATGCCCGCATCAAGTGGCCCTGGACGATACAAAGCCAGCATTGCCACAATATCTTCAAACGAGTCGGCTTGTAGTTTTTTCAAATAACTACGCATTCCTTCTGACTCTAATTGAAAAATACCTGTGGTATCACATCGTTGTAATAATTTATAAACACCTTCATCTTCTAAAGATAAAGTATCAATATCAATTAAATCTTCACTTAATCCTTTAGCATAAATGAGTTTAACAGCCTTATCAATTACCGTTAAATTTGACAAGCCTAAAAAATCAAACTTAACCAGTCCAACTGCTTCAACATCCTTCATATCAAATTGCGAAACCACGCCATCTTCTTCACTGGCTTTATAAACTGGACAAAAATCACTGATCTTACTTGGTGCAATCAACACACCACCCGCATGTGTGCCCACATTGCGCACTAAACCCTCTAATTGCAAGGATAAATCAATTAGTGTGGTGACATCTTCTTGGGAGTCATATCGTTGTGCCAACTCCTCTGAAAACCATTTATCTTTATTTTCTTGTGAATCACTCTCTGAAAAACGACCCAGTGCGCGTGATAAATTGATTTTTAAATCATTTGGAATAGATTTAGAAATACCATCACTAAATCCATAAGGATGCCCCAAAACACGCCCAACATCACGCACTACTCCTTTCGCTGCCATGGTGCCGTAAGTGATAATTTGCGATACTTTTTCAGCGCCATATTTTTGTGATACATACTCAATCACTTCGTCACGGCGTTCGGTGCAAAAATCCACATCAAAATCTGGCATAGAAATCCGTTCAGGATTAAGAAAACGCTCAAACAGCAATTCATGTTTAATCGGGTCAACATTCGTAATACCGAGCGCATATGCCACCAGTGAGCCTGCACCAGAGCCACGACCAGGTCCAACAGGAATGCCATTGTCCTTAGACCAACGAATAAAATCAGCAACAATTAAAAAATAACCAGGGAAATCCATTTGAACAATAACACCTAATTCAAACTTTAGGCGCTTATCATAAATTTGGCGTTCAACCTTTATTCCTTCTAAGCGTTGATTCAGCCCTGTTTCTGACTCTTGAGAGAAAAACTGCGCCATATTAAGCCCTTCAGGTACGGGGAAATCTGGCAAATAATTCTTTTTGTATAATTCAAAATGCACATTACAGCGTTTAGAAATTTCAATACTATTGGCAATCACTTCAGGAATATCGGAGAATAAATCACCCATCTCATCAGCTGATTTTAGATATTGATCGGCACAATAATGCTTTTCACGCCGTGCGTCATCCAACAATCCCCCTTGAGAGATGCAAATACGCGCTTCATGTGCCTCAAATTCACCCTTTTCTAAAAATTGCACATCATTACTTGCCACTAAGGGAATATCAAGCGCCAATCCTAACTCAATGCAAAGATGCAGGTGTTGCTCATCATGAGCACGATTAGTGCGTTGCACCCCTAAATAAAATCGATCTGCAAATACCTGTTGCCAAAATTTGGCTTTCTCTTGTGCCTCAGGCATTCGATTTCCAGTTAGGGCTTGTGCCACATCGCTATACACAGGCAGTGCAACCAATATCAAGCCTTGACTATATTGGCATAACTGTTCAATTGTAATACTAACATTATCTACACCTTGCCCTTCCAAATAAGATAAAGAAATCAACCTAGATAAATTTAAATACCCTTGTTGATCTTGACAAAAAAGCAACAAAGAAAACACTTTATTTTCATCTATAAGCGTAATCTCGGCGCCAAAAACTGGCTTAATGCCAGCACTTTTTGCCGCCTTGTAAAACTTAACAGCGGCAAATAAATTACCATTATCCGTTAGTGCAATCGCACTCATGCCTAATTTTTTAGCTTGATTGACTAATTTTGGTATGCGAATTAAACTGTTTTCAACAGAGTATTCACTATGACAATGAAGATGGACAAATTCAGTGGACATTTAAAAATATAATGGCATAAAAAATTTCTATTTTACAGACAAAAAAATACCCCAATAAAGGGGTATTTTTTTCTAAACAACTAAACGAGTCTAAAAACTAGGCCCCGCATTAGCCTGATCTTTAGCTTGTTGCTGACCAAGCATTGCTTGATTTTTAGCTTTTTTAACTAGTTTCATTGCGCCTTTGGTGTCGCCTGCCTTGTGTTTCTTGGCGGCTCCTTTTAAAAACTTACCAATATCACGCCATTCAAAACCTACTTTCCTAGCCTTAGCCTGCTCCTTTTTAGCAGCTTTTACTGCAGCCTTAAATGTAGCCTCAAATGCAACGGGTGAGGCGATTACAGATGCAACAGGTGAACTGTTCCAATTGTGACCATGATCTACTGCAATCAAATCAGCCTGAGCCGACAATGCAAATACAGTTAATGTTGTTAATAATAGTTTTTTCATTTTATTCTCCTTTATTGTCTGTATTCAGTGCCAGAAATCTCCATCCCATTACTCATCACCGTATGGAAATATTCTAGATTGTCGTATTGACTCTTATGTCTTTTAAATGGCTTAGCGCGAACTTGTTTGTTACAGCCACCATAACGACGCTGAATAGTACCGAAACCATCGCCCTTCTTCCTAGCCCATTTTCCACGCCATACCGGAAAGTGGGTAATTTGACCAAGTGCAGGTGAAAGTGTATCGCCACGAATGCGCATCCCTGGATTGTCAACATGACAATTCGCACAAGACAAGCTGAGCTGTCCGCGTTTAGCATAGAAAAACTTTTTACCGTCTTTATAGGCCGCTAATGCCTTTGCATCACCTTCGGGCACAATTACATTGATTTTTTGACCTTCGGCAATAGTAGTTAAGTAGGCTGACATCCAAGCCAATTTACCTTTACCAGTGCCAATTTTCTTCTCGCCATTTTTAACACGGCAATCAACAATCGCTTGCTCTAAAGTATCCACTTTACCTTTAGCAGCGTTCCATTTTGGAAACTGCGTACGCAAAGTTTCGTCGCTACCCGAAAAACAGCTGGAATAAGTCTTACCGTTCTTAAAAGCAGTTTTCCATAACTTTTCACCTTTGTCTACATGATCTTCAAACGGAGGCATGTCCATTGCCGCTTCAAACTGCAACATCTTGTCTTCACTCATCGCATAAGGACCTTTAGAAAAGTCATCTAGCGATAAATTGGGAAACCTTTTTTTAAAATAACCTTGAAAAGCATCAATATCAGCTTGCACAACTGATGATTGCTGCACCGAAAATGCAGTAGTAGAACTTAATAAGGCCACCACTACCATTGTTGTTGTTAATTTTTTCATTAATCTCTCCTCAATAATAAAAACAAACTACTTAGACTTTGCAGTCTTAGAGCCTGTCTTTCCTAGATTGTCCTTATATTTAAGTTCAATGGTATCGCCTTTAGCGCCAGCAACTTTGAACTTAAAGTAAGGGTCTTTAGACACTGTACTACCAATATCTGCATCAACCACTTTGTTGCCATTATGTAATATAACCATATGTTCAATGTGATTTGCAGGCACTAATTTACCTTTCTTCTTACGAAGACCAGTTTCCATTGGGTGCTTAATGAGTGCTTTAATGCTGATAACACCTTTTCTAGCCTTCGGTTTTAATTTAATCTTTGCCATAATATATTCTCCTATTAATATGTTGAATTAACCGCCGCAGCCGCCAATTGTTACTTTAACTTCTTTCGTTACTTTCGTCGTAGAACCACCTGCAGTAACCAGTGCATCTACTTTTGAAGTTTTACCCATCTTAACACGAGTAGAAACAAAACCAACTGCCCCAGACAGATTAAATGATGCTGCTAATGGCGTGCCATTTTCCCTTATTAAGAAAGAAATATTAGTCACATTGCTCATCTTGGAAGCGTTGACTTCCATTGGAACAACTGCACCATTTTCAGCGATTTTAGGCGCTTTAAACTTAAACGAGCCGTTGCCTGCGCTTGATGCATTTTTCATTGCTACATCTGATGTTGCTTTAAAATCTGCTGTTGCAGCGAAAGCTGCTGATGGTGTTAACAAGCCTGCACCTACTGCTGTTACAACAGCAGAACCTGCCATTGCACTTTTTAAAAATAATCTTCTTTTCATTGTGATCTCCTTAAAATTATAATGAATGAATAAAATCTGTAACCTTATCAATCTGGTTTTCAGATAATGCTTTATGCTTACCAAATGGTGGCATTAAAGAATTTGGATTTTTAACCGTTGCATCCCAAATTTGGTCTCTTAATACAGCCCTACTTGGGAATCTTGCTTTCATCGCAATTAACGGCGGTCCAACATTGCCTGGCTGCGATCCACCTGCAATCGAATGACAACCTAGGCAATTGCCCAATTTACGATCAAAGGCAATCTCTTTACCTGTCATTGCGTCTTTAGCGACTGCTTCCATTGGCATTACAAATAATGTCGCCAAGGTAACAACCACTGAGACAGAAATGCTTCTTTTCATACTTCTCTCCTCACTTGTTTAAAAAAATAAAACCTACAGTCAAATTCGTAAAAACCTAACTAGATATGCATAATACTCAGATTGCCAACAAATGCAAGACTATTATTAAAGCCTAATATTATGATATGCTAAACTCGTTCAGCAGCTTTAATTAATGCGCGTGCCTTGTGCAAGGTTTCGTCCCATTCAGACTGCGGCACTGAATCATGTACAATGCCTGCGCCTGCTTGAATGTAGATCGTTTCATCTTTGATGACTGCTGTACGAATAGCGATTGCCATATCCATACAACCATGCCAAGAAAGATAACCAATCGCCCCTGAATAAATATTGCGCTTCAATGGCTCAACTTCGTTAATAACCTCCATTGCTCGTACTTTTGGTGCACCACTCAGCGTCCCTGCGGGGAAAGTAGCTCTTAGTACATCAATCGCACTCATTCCCTCTTGCAATTCACATTCAACATTTGAGGCAATGTGCATCACATGTGAATAGCGCTCAATAAACATCTTATTAGTCAAATTAACACTACCCGTCTTAGCAATCCGTCCAAGGTCATTACGCCCCAAATCAATCAACATCAAATGCTCGGCGATTTCCTTTTCATCTGCTAGCAACTCTTTTTCCAACGCCAAATCCTCTTCCTCATTTTGACCACGAGAACGAGTACCAGCGAGCGGACGCACTGTTGCCCGTCTGTTTTTATCAACACGAGTTAAAATTTCAGGCGATGAACCAACAATCATGGTATCGCCTAAATTAAGATAATACATATGAGGCGATGGACTCAGACGGCGTAATTGGCGATACAATTCAATCGGTGGAGCGCTAAACCTAGCGCTTAATCGTTGCGATGGCACCACTTGCATTACATCTCCTGCCACAATATATTGTTGGATTTTCTTAACTGCCGCCTTATAATTTTCTTCACCAAAACTTGAAATAAAATCTTGCTCACTTAGATTATCTGATTGATAGGGCGTATGATTAAATGGCATTTTAGTTTGGATTGAAATTTCGTCTAATCGCACTTGCGCATCTTCATAACTTTGTTTGTTTGGATTGATATGGGTAACAACAAATGCTTGGTTTAATAGGTTGTCAAACACCACCAAATCATCAGACACCATGAGCAAAATATCAGGTGTATTCAATTCATCTGGTTTGTTGATTGTAGATAATTTTGGCTCAATATAGCGAATAATCTCATAGCCAAAATATCCCACTAAACCACCATTAAAATCTGGCAATTCATCTAGTTGTGGCACTTTGTATTTCGCCAAATACTGCTCAACCCACGCTAATGGGTCTGCCACTGTATTTGACTCAAGTAATTCGCCCTGATACTCAACATGCACATCAAAATCAAAGACTTTAATGACAGTTTTTGCCGCCAAGCCAATCATAGAATAACGACCCCATTTTTCACCACCTTCAACCGATTCAAAAAGATAGGAATAAGGTGTGTTGGCTAATTTTAAATACAAACCTAATGCAGTATCTGTATCAATTGCTAAGGATTTATACACTGGGATATGGTTATACCCCTTAGTCACATATTTATCGAAATTTACTTTATTCATAACCATATTTTAAACCACTAATATGAACACTTTATACAATTATGTAAACCTTAAAACATAAAAAACCGCACTAACTTACATTAGCACGGTTTTTTATTTAGCAATGACAAGGTTTGACCTTGTCAAATCTACCACACTTATTACTCAGCAGACACTTCCGCCTTGGCTTCTGCCTCACTCAACTCAGCTGAGAGTGCTGCCTCTGCTTCTGCTGCTTGCATTATGCTTTGTGCGCGGCGTGCGCGGCGTGCGCGGCGTTCTTGATGGTGAACAAAGCCTGTACCTGCTGGAATTAAACGACCAACAATAACATTTTCTTTGAGTCCTAGCAAGTTATCAACACGACCTGTGGTTGATGCCTCAGTTAATACACGCGTTGTCTCTTGGAACGACGCTGCAGAAATAAATGACTCCGTTGCCAGCGATGCCTTAGTAATACCCATTAGCAGTCTTTGATAAACTACTGGGTCTTTGCCTTGCGCCACTAATTGTTTATTCATATCAATTACGCAGGCATACTCAGCTGTTTCGCCATTCACTAAATTAGAATCACCTATATCAAGCACTTCTACCTTGCGTAACATTTGCTTAACAATCACTTCAATATGTTTATCAGAGATATTCACACCTTGCAGACGATAAACATTCTGCACCTCTTTAACCACATAACTCGCCAATGCCTCTACGCCTAATAAACGCAGAATATCGTGTGGATTTGATGGTCCATCAGAAATCACATCACCTTTTTCAACTGTTTCACCATCAAATACATTGATTTGACGCCATTTATGAATCATCATCTCAATGGCCTCACCCTCTTCTGAAGTAATAGTTAAGCGCTCCTTGCTCTTGGTTGGATTACCAAAACTAACAATACCACTTGCTTCTGCAAGAATGGAGTGATCCTTAGCTTTGCGCGCCTCAAACAAGTCTGCAACACGCGGTAAACCACCTGTAATATCACTGGTCTTAGACTGGTCTTTAGGAATTTTTGCTAACACCTCACCGGCGGTAATCACTTGATTATCTTCTAAAGTAATTTTAACCTCTGATGGTAAATAGTGCGTAGACAATATCATTTCAGAATCTTGTTCATCAACCACCTTAATCATTGGCTTCAATCCTTTTGCCACTGAAGAGCGTTCGCTTTCGTCAATCATTTCAAAAAAGTTAAGTCCAGTGAGTGGATCGGTGTTTTTATTAACGGTAATGCCTTCAATAAAATCAACAAAAACCACACGGCCTGCTTGTTCAGAAATAATTGGGTGCGTATGCGGATCCCAGTCAGCAATTTTATCTTTTGCTTTAACCGCACCACCATTTTGAATATGAACAATCGCACCATAAGGAATCTTATAGCGCTCAACTTCTTGACCTTTGGCATTACGGATAGTGACCTCAGAAGAGCGAGAAATAACCACCAAATCACCACTTGCATTAGTGATTGATTTGAGGTTTTCAAAATGCGCTACACCATTGTTGTCAATATTGACACTACTCACTACAGTTGATGCAGATGCTGCACCACCAATATGGAAAGTACGCATTGTTAACTGTGTGCCAGGCTCACCAATTGACTGTGCTGCAATCACACCAACGGCCTCACCAACACCAATTTTATGCCCTCGCGCCATATCGTTACCATAACAAGAAGAACACACGCCATAACGCGCACTACAAGTAATGGTAGAGCGCGATTTAATAGACTCTACGCCTAGCTCATTAATTTTATCTGAATCCTCTAAAGTGACTAAATGACCTTTAGGTAATAATACTTTTTTCGAATCTGGAACCAAAACATCTTCGGCCATTACTCGACCTAATACTGCATCACCTAAGGTTTGCACAATATTGCCACCTTCAATAGTCGCTTTCATCGTCAAGCCATTCTCTGTGCCACAATCATCATGATTAACCACCAAATCTTGCGCAACATCAACCAAACGACGCGTCAGGTAACCTGAGTTCGCTGTTTTAAGTGCAGTATCAGCCAAACCTTTTCGTGCGCCGTGCGTTGAAATAAAGTATTGCATATTATTCAAACCTTCACGGAAATTTGAAGTAATCGGTGTTTCAATAATTGAGCCGTCCGGTTTTGCCATTAGACCACGCATACCTGCTAACTGGCGCATTTGTGCAGGAGAACCCCTAGCACCAGAATCAGCCATCATATAAACCGAGTTAAATGAGGGTAATTTTTCAGTCCCACCTTCAGCATTGACAAAATCATCAAAGCCAATTTCGTCCATCATCGCTTTTGCCACCCTTTCAGAAGTGCGTGACCAAATATCAATCACTTTGTTATAGCGCTCGCCATCAGTAACCACGCCCTGTGAATACTGTTTTTGAACCTCTTTGACTTGCGTTTTCGCCTCGTCAATCATGCCTTCTTTAGTATCTGGAATGGTCATATCGTTTGAACAAAATGAGATGCCTGATTTAGTTGAGTATTGGAAGCCCATATACATCATTTGATCAGCAAAAATCACAGTATCTTTTAATTCTTGCGTTTGATAGCAAATATGGATTAATTTTGATACGACTTTCTTACTAATAGCCTGATTAATTAAGTCAAATGATAAGCCTTTCGGCAGAATTTTTGAAAAAATAGCACGACCAACAGTAGTATCAACAATGCGTTTACTGCTTGGTCGATATTTTCCATCAACTTTTTCATAATCTTGAATACGCAATTTAACTTTTGCATGCAAAGTAGTCGCACCTGACTCATAGGCATTAAGTGCTTCAGCTGCATTGGCAAAAACCATGCCCTCGCCTTTTTGATTTATCATATCGCGAGTCATATAGTAAAGACCCAAAATCACATCCTGTGAAGGCACAATAATTGGCTCACCACTTGCAAGGTGTAAGACATTGTTAGAGGCTAACATTAAGGTTCTTGCCTCTAATTGTGCCTCTTCAGATAACGGCACATGCACTGCCATTTGGTCGCCATCAAAGTCAGCATTAAATGCGCCACAAACTAGGGGGTGCAATTGGATTGCTTTACCCTCAATCAATAATGACTCAAACGCTTGAATACCTAGACGGTGTAAAGTTGGTGCACGGTTTAACATCACTGGATGTTGGTGTACAACTTTTTCCAAAATATCCCAAACTTCCGGCGTTTCTGCTTCTACCATTTTTTTCGCTGCTTTAATGGTTGATGCTAAATTTTGTGCTTGCAAACGATTGTAGATAAATGGCTTGAATAATTCCAATGCCATTTTTTTGGGCAGTCCGCACTGATGTAATTTAAGATAAGGCCCACAAACAATCACTGAGCGACCTGAATAATCAACTCGCTTACCTAATAAATTTTGACGGAAACGACCCTGCTTACCTTTAATCATATCGGCAATTGACTTAAGCGGACGACGATTATTACCCATCACTGCACGACCACGACGACCATTATCAATTAGTGAATCTACTGCTTCTTGCAACATTCTTTTTTCATTACGCACGATGATTTCAGGCGCATCTAATTCCAACAAACGCGCTAAACGGTTGTTACGATTAATCACTCGACGGTACAAGTCATTCAAATCAGAGGTGGCAAATCGTCCACCATCTAATGGCACTAATGGGCGTAAATCTGGCGGCAAAATTGGCAACACATTAAGCACCATCCACTCAGGTTTGTTGCCTGATTGAATCAAAGAATCAACCAACTTCAAACGCTTGTTATACTTCTTAAGCTTAGTCTGACTCTTGGTGTTGAGACTGTCTTCACGCAGATTGGCCGCTTCTTTTTCAAGCTGCATATCTTTGAGAACATCTTGAATAGCTTCTGCACCCATTTTTGCTTCAAACTCATCATCACCAAATTCATCTAACGCATCAAAATACATTTCTTCAGTCAACAACTGTTTATGTGTCAGCGGTGTGTTGCCTGGATCGGTAACTAGAAATGCTTCAAAGTATAACACCCGTTCAATATCTTTTAGGGTCATGTCCATCAACAGCCCAAGACGAGATGGAAGTGATTTTAAATACCAAATATGTGCCACGGGCGCTGCTAGGTTAATATGACCCATACGCTCGCGACGAACCTTTGATAGTGTTACTTCAACGCCACATTTTTCACATACTACATTGCGGAACTTCATGCGCTTATACTTACCACACAAACACTCAAAGTCTTTCATTGGTCCAAAGACTTTGGCACAGAATAAACCTTCGCGTTCGGGTTTAAAAGTACGATAGTTAATGGTTTCAGGCTTTTTTACCTCTCCATACGACCATGAACGAATCTTCTCAGGAGAAGCCAGTCCAACTCTAATTGCATCAAAATCTTGCTCTTTGTTTTGATTTTTTAAAATCGCTAATAAATCCTTCATTCAACTCTCCTAATTTTGTTCCAATTCAACATCAATACCCAGTGAACGAATCTCTTTAACTAATACATTAAATGATTCTGGCATCACTGATTCCGTTAAGTTAACACCATCAACAATACTCTTATACATCTTCGCACGACCTACCACATCATCTGATTTGACCGTCAACATTTCACGCAATGTATGTGCTGCACCATAGGCTTCAAGCGCCCAAACCTCCATCTCACCAAAGCGCTGACCACCAAATTGTGCTTTACCACTTAGCGGCTGCTGTGTAACCAATGAATAAGGACCAGTTGAACGCGCATGCATCTTGTCATCAACCAAGTGATTAAGTTTTAACATATGCATATAACCCACCGTTACTGGTCGGTCAAATGCTTCACCTGTGCGACCGTCATAAAGCTGCTCTTGACCAGACTCTGGCAAATCAGCCAACTTTAATAGCGATTTAATATCATCTTCTTTAATACCATCAAATACCGGTGTTGCCATTGGCACACCTGCGCGTAAGTTGTTGGCTAATTCAATGATTTCCTCATCATTAAATGATTTAAGGTCTTCTTTCTTGCCATAAGAATTATAAACTTTATCTAAAAAATCTCTAATCTCTTTAACCATTTCGCTGCGCTTTTCATCCAACATTGCAGCAATCTTATGCCCCAAACCTTTAGCGGCATAACCCAAATGAACCTCTAATACCTGACCAACATTCATTCGAGATGGAACACCTAACGGATTAAGCACCACATCAATAGTAGAGCCATCCGCTAAATAAGGCATATCTTCTACTGGAGATACTCGTGAAATAACACCCTTGTTGCCATGACGACCCGCCATCTTATCACCCACTTGTAAAGTTTTACGCGTTGCCACATAAACTTTAACCATCTTCATTACGCCTGGTGGTAATTCTGCATCTTCGTTAATCTTAGCGCGTTCATTTTCAAAGAAGGCATCAAATTCGACTCGTTTCGCTTTAGCTTGTTTAACCAATGCCGCCACTTCTTTATTAACAGTTGCATCTTTCACCCTAAGTTTAGCAAAATCAACTTCCTCTAAAGGTCGCATTGCTTTAGCGTTTAATTTATCACCTATGTCAATATTGCCCACACCTTTTGTTACCGTGTTGCCTGAAAGTGTCGCACGAATACGACGATAAATATCACCATCAATAATACCAAACTCATCGTCAATATCTTTTCTGATTTTTGCCAAACGACTTTCGTCAATACTCAATGCTCTTGCGTCTTTTTCAATGCGATCACGGGTAAAGATTTGTACATCAATAACCACACCAGATTTTGATGCGCCGATACGCAATGAAGAATCCTTAACACTGCTGGCTTTTTCACCAAAAATAGCGCGCAATAATTTCTCTTCTGGGGAGAGCACTGTTTCGCTTTTAGGTGTTACCTTGCCCACCAAGATGTCGCCACCCTTCACACGGGCACCGACATACACCACACCTACTTCGTCTAATTTAGACAAAGCGGATTCACTAACATTTGGAATATCAGCGGTAATTTCCTCAGAACCTAGCGTAGTGTCTCGTGCGTAGGCAGTGAGTTCTTCAATGTGAATCGTGGTGTAACGATCTTCTTGTATAACTCGCTCAGAGATTAAAATTGAGTCTTCAAAGTTATAACCGTTCCACGGCATAAAGGCAATCTTCATGTTTTGACCTAATGCTAATTCGCCTAAATCGGTTGAAGGGCCGTCAGCCAAGACATCACCTGCTACTATTTTATCACCAGTCTTAACCAAAGGTTTTTGATTGATGCAGGTGTTTTGATTAGAGCGAGCATATTTAGTAAGATTGTAAATATCAACACCCAATTCGCCTGCTTTAGCCTGTTTAGAATCTACACGAATAACAATGCGAGAGGCATCAACTGCCTCAACCACGCCGCTATGCTTGGCAGTTACACAAACACGAGAATCAGTCGCCACTACTCGCTCAATACCCGTACCAACCAAAGGTTTTTCAGCCTTTAACACAGGAACGGCTTGGCGTTGCATGTTTGATCCCATCAAGGCACGGTTTGCATCATCATGCTCTAAGAAGGGGATCAAAGATGCTGCTACGGATGAGATTTGCTTAGAGTCAATATCAATCAAAGTCACATCAGCGGAATCCACTAAAACAAATTCGTTTTTATGACGACAAGAAATTAAATCATCCATCAATTTGCCTTTTGCGTCAACACTGGCATTCGCTTGCGCTATAGTATGTGCGATTTCATCAATCGCAGAAACATAGATAATTTCATTTGTCACTTTGCCGCTCTTAACCACTTGATAAGGGGTCTCTAAAAAGCCATAATTATTAGTTTTAGCATAAACTGCCAAAGTGTTAATCAGACCAATATTTGGACCTTCTGGTGTTTCAATTGGACATAAACGACCATAATGTGATGGATGTACATCACGCACTTCAAAGCCAGCTCGCTCACGGGTTAAACCGCCAGGACCTAAAGCAGAAATACGGCGTTTATGTGTAACGCCTGATAACGGGTTAACTTGATCCATAAACTGCGACAACTGAGAAGAGCCAAAAAACTCTCTAACGGCAGCCGATACTGGATTTGAGTTAATTAAGTCTTGCGGGGTTAATTCGTCTGTTTCAGCCAAGTTCAAACCCTCTTTAACTGCCTTTTCAACACGAACTAAACCAATTCTAAATTGATTTTCAATCATTTCACCAATCGCTCTAACGCGTCTATTGGCAAGCGTATCAACATCATCAACCGAATCTTTACCATCTTTAATATCAATCAGTAATTTAATAACATTCAAAATATCGTCATTTGCCAATACATGTATACCTGCTTCCGAGGCAACGCCTAAACGACGATTAAGCTTCATACGACCTACTTTAGAAAGATCGTAGCGCTCATTTTTAAAGAATAAGTTATTAAATAATAAATTAACTGCATCTTCTGTTGCTGGCTCACCTGGACGCATCACATGGTAAATAGACATACGCGCTTCAATTTCAGTTTGCGTCTCATCTAGGCGCAAAGTATCAGAAATATAAGCACCTGTTTCAGATTCATTGACATATAGAATTTCAAGTTTTTTAACTTTATTACTGGTAATAACTTCCAGTACTTCTTCAGTAATTGCGCTATTGGCGGCGATTAAAATTTCACCTGTTTCTTTATCAATTAGATCTTGCGAAACTATTTTATCTAATAAATATTCAAGCGGAGTGTTGATGGACTTTATGCCCGCCTTCTCTAGAAGTTTTACATGTTTAGCCGTAATACGGCGACCTTTTTCAACCACCACATCGTTGCCTGAGGTAATGTCAAATTCAGCAATTGTGCCTTTAAATTTTTCAGGAGATAAACTTACATCGCAAGATTTTGCCTTAAGCTTGACATTAACTTTCTCAAAAAAAGTATCAAGAATTGTATTCGAATCAAGACCCATTGCACGCAGTAGCGTGGTTATTGGTAATTTACGACGACGGTCAATTCGCACATATAAATGCTCGTGATGATCAAATTCAAAATCCAACCATGAGCCACGGTAAGGAATGATACGAGATGAGAATAAAATCTTACCTGAAGAGTGTGTCTTACCCTTATCATGTTCAAAAATCACACCAGGAGATCTGTGCAATTGAGATACTACAACTCGTTCTGTGCCATTAATAACAAAAGTACCTGTTTCAGTCATTAATGGCAACTGACCTAAATAAACATCTTCTTCAATAATTTGCTTAACTTTGCGTTTTTTCTTTAAAATTGATCCATTCTTATCAAATAAAACCAGGTTTAACTTAACCCGTAATATTGAGGCAAAAGTAGCGCCACGCAATTTGCATTCTTCAACATTAAACTTTGGTTCTTGTAATTTATAGTCCACATATTCAATCTCTGCATAACCATTATTCGCTGTGATTGGGAAGACAGATTGAAAAACTGCATGCAAACCAACATCCTCTTTTTCTTCTCTACCAGCCTGAATAAAGCCGTTGAATGATTCAATCTGAATGGCCAGTAAATCCGGTTCAGTTAGAATTGATTCTCTTGAACCGAAATTATTTCTAATTCGCTTTTTTTCAGTAAATGAATAAGCCATGAATACCTCGCATTATTTAATCTTACAATTTAACATTTTTTAAAAGACTTTCTTCTAAGAAAGTCCTTTAGTAATTAAGTCAGCCTATAAAGCTATAGACTGAAAGCACTCATTTAAGAGTGCAAAAAACACTAAAATCCCCTTGCGGGGACTATAGTGTTTACGCAAAACTAATTATTTAAGTTCTACGCTAGCACCTGCTTCTTCAAGCTGCTTTTGGGTGTCTTCCGCCTCCGCTTTAGGCACGCCTTCTTTAACAGCAACAGGCGCTGACTCAACCATGTCTTTTGCTTCCTTAAGCCCAAGACCTGTGATGCCACGCACTGCTTTAATAACAGCAACTTTTTTCTCACCAAAACTAGTCAACATTACATCAAACTCGTCTTTTTCTTCCACTGCTGCGCCAGCATCTGCTGCCACTGCTACTGGTGCTGCTGCCGCTGCCGCTGATACACCGAACTTCTCTTCCATTGCTGAAACCAGTTCAACCACATCCATTACTGACATGTCAGCAATTGCATTTAAAATATCTTCATTGGTTAATTTAGCCATGATATTTACTCCTTTTTTATTTATTATTGTTTTTGTTGTGCCACTGCTGAAACCACTCGAGTTACTTGACCAGGGATATCATTTAGACTCCTTGCTAGTTTCTCAACTGGTGCCAACATCAATGCCATAACTAAGCTAATCGCCTGATCTTTGGTTGGTAAGTCTGCAATGCGTTTAAGTTCATTTGCTTCCACAAAATCACCTGAAACACCCAGACCCTTAACAACTAAATCTTCGTTTTCTTTAACGAAATCATTGAATACACGCGCTACTGCACCTGGATCTTCTTGTGAAAAACCAAGAATTACCGGTCCACTAAGCACAGGCATTACACACTCACATGCCGTATTCTCTAGCGCCCTTTTTGCCAACGAATTCTTTACCACGCGTAAAGAAACATTCGCATCTATTGCGCTAGCACGAAGATTAGTCATTTGTTCAACTGTTAATCCACGATACTCAGCTACGCCAACAGAAATACTACCCTGTGCGAGTGTATTTACTTGTTCGACAACAACTTTTTTTGCTTCAAGATTTAGAGCCATTTTGTCTCTCTCCTAAAAAACAGTTTAAAAAAGAAAGCCATACATTTGTATAACCTTCACCCTAGAGTATTCTCATACTCTCTACATAGGCCGAGTGTGTTACCACTCAATTAAACAAATACTCCAGGAGGAATATTTGCACCTATGGTCTTTGAGATCATAGAACAATCTAAGACCTAAAAGAATTCTTATCTATTGACTAAGCGTCGGCTGACGCTACATCAACACTTAAACCTGGACCCATGGTTGATGAAACACTCACTTTCTTGAAATAAACACCCTTGGCTGAACTGGGTTTTGCTTTTTTCAATGCCTCCATTAAGGCAGCAATATTTTCAGCTAATGCTTCTGCGCTAAATGACGCTTTACCAATACCAGCATGAATAATACCTGCTTTATCCGTACGATAACGCACTTGACCTGCTTTCGCATTATTAACCGCAGTGGCAACATCTGGTGTTACTGTACCAACCTTAGGATTAGGCATTAGACCTCTAGGCCCTAACACTTGACCTAAGCGACCCACAACACCCATTGCATCTGGAGAGGCGATCACCACATCATAATTAAGGTCGCCGTCTTGCATTGATTTCATTAGATCGTCCATGCCAACAACATCAGCGCCTGCTGCTTTTGCTTTCTCCACATTGTCACCTTGGGTAAATACCGCAACACGAACTGATTTTCCAGTACCATTTGGCAGGACAACCGCACCACGCACATTCTGATCAGATTTGTTTGCATCAATACCAAGGTTAATGCTTACATCAATAGATTCGTCAAATTTTGCAACTGAACATTCTTTTAATAATGTCAATGCCTCAGTTATTAAGTAGTGCTTGCCAATTTCAATTTTTGTTGCAAACTCTTTTTGTTTTTTTGTTAATCTAGCCATTTTCTCAACCCTCCACTTCAATACCCATTGAACGGGCTGTACCAGCAATAATATTCACTGCCGCATCCATATCATTTGCATTCAAATCTTTCATTTTAATCGTTGCAACCTCTTCTAACTGCGCACGCGTAATCTTGCCAACTTTATCAGTATGTGGCACGCCACTGCCTTTTTTAATGCCCGTTACTTTTAGAATTAACAGCGCTGCTGGCGGTGTCTTAGTAATAAAAGTAAAGCTACGGTCACTATAAACCGTAATAACCACTGGCACTTTCATGCCTTTGTCAATATCTTGTGTTGAAGCATTAAATGCTTTACAAAAATCCATAATATTCACACCATGCTGACCCAATGCTGGACCTACTGGAGGTGAAGGATTTGCCTCTTGTGCTGGAATCTGCAGCTTGATATATGATTCTATTTTTTTAGCCATTTTTTTATCCTTAGTTTTGGGTACAAACGCTCAATTCAAGATTAAGCTCCCCTGTTAAATCACAACCCGAAAGTTGTTTTATTAAGTTTTCTGCACTTGAGAAAACGCCAACTCTACTGGTGTAGAGCGTCCAAAAATCAACACCTCTACTTTCAGTAAATTCTTTTCATAATCCACCGCTTCAATCGTACCATTAAACTCATTGAAAGGCCCATCAACAACCAGAATTTCTTCGCCTGGTTGGTAAGCAACCTTAGGTTTAGGCTTGTCAGCACCTTCTTGGACGCGCGCCATGATCTTGTCAACCTCTCGTTGAGTGATGGGCGACGGCTTGCCCGAAGAGCCGCCGATAAACCCAATCACATTGCTGGTATTCTTCACCAACAACCAGCTTGGTTCAGTCAATTCCATATTAATTAACATATAGCCTGGGAAAAATTTACGCTCAGCTGTTTTCTTTTGACCGTCTTTAAGCTCTACCACTTGTTCGGTCGGAATCATAACTTCGCTAAGTAAGTCTTCTAAACCTTCTCTAGCAACCGCCTCTTCAATTGCAATTTTTACTTTTGCTTCATAACCGCTTCTTGCGTGGAGTACATACCATCTCTTAGCCATCTAAAACCCCTCTTAATTTGTTAGTAGTTGAACAGCCCAAGTGAAAAATGCATCAACAATCCACAAGAAAATCGCAACAATAACCACTGCTACCATAATCATGCCAGTTGTCTTAATAGTCTCATCTTTCGTTGGCCAAACAACTTTGCGTAGTTCAATTTTTGTCTCTTTAAAAAACGCATTTAATCGAACACCCTGCGGTGATTTGAAAAATACAAATCCTGCTAACACCAAACCTGCTAATAAAACCAACACTTTATACAGTGTTGTATTCAACTCAAACGGATCTAAATAGAAAAGCACAAGAAAGCCCACTACAATTAGGATTGATACAATCATTCCTATTGACGACTCTGCCTTTACTTGACTCTCTACACTCTTACTCACATTACATCCTTAAAAAATATGGCAGGCAAGGAGGGACTCGAACCCCCAACCAACGGTTTTGGAGACCGCCACTCTACCAATTGAGCCACTTGCCTAAATTTAAAAAAAATTCCCTTAGTAATCACATGAATCACTAAAGGTATTTTATAAGACTTGAAAATAATTCAAGCCACTTACTTTTTTACTCTTAATCCGCCACCTTAGAAACCACACCCGCACCCACTGTGCGACCGCCTTCTCTAATGGCAAATCTTAAGCCATCTTCCATGGCGATTGGAGAAAGAAGTTCTACTTCCATCTTC
>JAQRMT010000029.1:3351-14547 GCA_028599035.1 Gammaproteobacteria bacterium | reverse complement strand
ATTTCATAAGATTCTCCTTTATAATCAAACTTAGTGCTAATTATTCGTTAAATTTTAGAAAATATCTATAGGTAAAATACTACAAGGTTAGACATATAGGTGTTTATACCTAGACTCTAATCCAAAAGTAGAAAGTGTGAGCAGGGTATTAATGTAATGGAAAGTTGATAAATTCTTCTAAAAAAGCACTCATCAACTCGTGGCGGTTACAATGTCCTGACTTTTTATAAATCGTTGCTGATTGTTGAGAGATAGTTTTTTCTGATACTTTGCGAATGTGCGCAATTTCTTTAAATGAGAACCCTTTAACGATTAGCCACGCAACTTCTTTTTCTGCATTGGTTAATTGCCATTTTTTAAATTCTTGATTAATATATTCAGCCATCTCTCCTTGTAAATTTTTAATGGTGTTTGTGGCTGCCAGCAATTTCTGTCTGTTTTTTTTAAGTTGATTAATTTGCTGAATAAATAAGGAAAAAATTGCAATGAAAAGCACCAATTCCAAATAAAAATGTCCATTAAATTCTTGTTCTAAGTAATCTAGCCACAAGTCATGAATAAAAAATATCACAATCATAAAATAAATTGGCAATTTGTAATAAGATTTCTGCATAATTGTGAAAAATTTCAATGTTCTAATTCAAAAGATAATCATAACATAGTTTGAATTTCCGCCTTGGTAAGCGCCGCAGTTGGATAAGGGTATTGACCTGTTGACATACCCTTTACATAGTGTACAAAATTCAATTCATTGTCAATCAACAAATAAGCATTACCTTGTTTTTGCTCGCCCATCGTGGTTTCAATTTTGCAACCATAATCATGTCCGCAATGCAGCATCGCTTTATCGTCAACTTGCTTGAGTTTTTGCATAGAATGGAACAACTCATTTATATTGCCGCCAGGTAACGAACAGTGCCCTGCACCATAAACAAATAGCGTATCGCCAACAATAATATGCCCCTCTAACAAATAGCAAATTCCGCCAGCACTATGCCCCGGTGTATTGATAATTTTAGCGGCCGTGTTACCGATAAAAATAGTGTCATTGTCATTAACCGTTTCAGGCAAGGTATCAATTTGCAAATAAGGCACCTCATGAACGCCAACAGTAACTTTTGCGCCTGTTTTTTCCACAATTTCATCAACGGCATTGGTATGGTCAAAATGCCAATGCGTTAGCCAAATATCGGTCAGTTTGTAACCCCTATCATGAATGCGTTGAATGAATAAATCTGCATCCCAAGCCGGATCAACAATGGCACAAGTTTTACTCTCGTGGTCAAAAATGAAGTGAATTGAATCTTCCAATGCGCCAATATGGTAAAGAATTTCCAAAGTAAAGGTTTTTTCAGTATATTTTCTTTCTAACATAGGTGCATTTTAACTTGACTAATTTGCCATACAGACTATAATTCATCTCTTTTGTTTGGTAGCCAGTTTTTTTGGGGCTATAGCTCAGCTGGGAGAGCACGACACTGGCAGTGTCGGGGTCAGCGGTTCGATCCCGCTTAGCTCCACCAAGTAGAAAAAATTATGTCGCCTTCGTCTATCGGTTAGGACCCCAGGTTTTCATCCTGGTAAGAGGAGTTCGATTCTCCTAGGCGATGCCATACTTTAAAATGGCTCAGTTTGATAAAAACTGAGCCATTTTTTTTCGCCTTCAAAAAATGGTGTAAAATACCCTCGTCCCGTTCGTCTAGCTGGCCCAGGACTCCAGGATTTCATCCTGGCAACAGGAGTTCAAATCTCTTACGGGACGCCAAATTATAAAATCTAAATGCGTATGAATCAACTCAATATCATTATTCCAGACCGATTAATCGGGCAACGCATTGACAGTGCATTAGCATTAATGTTACCGGATTATTCTCGCTCAAAAATCACCACTTGGGTAAAGTCAGGTGGTGCGCTTATTAATGGCAAAACCTTCAAACCCAAAGAAAAAGTATCGGGCGGTGAAATTATTGCACTTGAGATTAAACAGGAAAAAACCAACGATTGGGTGGCAGAAGACATACCATTAAACATAGTATTTGAGGATACAGATATTATTATTATTAACAAGCCAGTCGGCTTAGTCACGCATCCGGGTGCAGGTAATTGGACAGGGACATTGGCAAACGCATTGCTGCATTATGACGCTTCGCTTGCCAATCTTGACAGGGCAGGGATTGTGCATCGTTTGGATAAAAACACATCGGGTTTAATGGTGGTTGCACGCAGCGAACTGGCACAAAAAAACCTTGTTGAGCAATTACAAGAGCACAGCGTAGATAGGGAATATTCTGCCATTGTGTATGGACATATGATTTCAGGTGGCACGATTGATGAGCCGATTGGACGCGACCCAAAAGATCGGATTAGACAGGCGGTAGTTGAGGACGGTAAGCACGCCACCACACATTACCGTGTGATTGATAGATTTGCACATCATACCCATATCAAGGCGATTTTAGAAACAGGACGCACCCATCAAATTCGAGTGCATATGTCTCACATCGGGCACCCATTAATTGCTGATCCGATGTATGGTGGCAAAATTCGTTTTCCCAAAAAAGCAGATGAAGCACTCAAAGATACGCTCAAAGGCTTTAATCGTCAAATGCTACATTCTAAAAAACTCACCTTAATGCATCCAATTTCAGGCGAGGAAATGTCATGGAAAGCGTCATTGCCACAAGATATGCAAGCCCTTATTAAGGTATTACAAAAATATGACCCCGCCTAATTTTCCAAATAATGTTGGCTTACTTTCAACCCCACGATACCTAGCGGGTGGGGCGAGTGTTGGTAATTATGATAATTTTAATTTAGCAACACACACAGGTGATAATCTTGATGCCGTTGCTCATAATCGTGAATTGTTAGTAACGCATTTTGAGCTGCCCAATATGCCGAAATGGCTCAATCAAACCCATTCTAATATTTGCCTAGATGCCAATTCTCACGATTGCGAGGGGGACGCTGTTATTACTTGTGAAAAAGGCGTAGTCTGTGCGGTGATGACGGCAGATTGTTTACCAATTTTTGCCTCTAATCAATCGGGCACACAAGTTGGGATTGCTCATGCAGGTTGGCAGGGGATTTTAAACGGCGTGATTGAATCGTTTATCACTCGGTTTGACGAGCGTGATTTGTTGGTGCATTTTGGTGCGGCAATTTGCGCTAAAAATCTTGAAATAGGCGAAGAGGTATTCAAACAATTTATTACCAAGGATGAAAAGCTGAATATGGCATTCACGCAAAAAGGAGGTAAATACCATTTGGATATTTATCAAGCCGCACGCATTATTTTGAATGACTTAGGTGTTAAAAAAATTACAGGCGGAGACCAGTGCACTGTGGAGCAAGAACAAGATTATTTTTCTTATCGCCGAGACGGCGCAAACTCAGGAAGAATGGCACATCTTATTTGGATTGATTAAGTTACCCTTCTTTTTCCTTTTCTTTGCCAGAAATAGAAAAATCCATTTTTTTAGTTTCAGAATTTAGGTGGTAATAATGCAATGGTTTTTGCTTGCGTTGTTTTTGCTGCACTACGCAACCGATTGTTTCAAACTCACCTTTCAGCTCAATTTCATCATGTTGTGTGCTTAATGGTACTAAAAATTTAGTAGCACCACGCTCAAGGTATTGGCGGAAGTACAGCTCGCCTTCGTAGCGCACCACCGCATAAGCACGATGATGGATCTGCATGCCAGGGTCAATAATTAAAATGCAATTTTCACTAAACTCAGGCTCCATATAACTGCCTAAATTTTGCAAGGCAAATGGCTCTGAGTTGGTGCCGCAGTTGGTTTCAAATATTTCTTGTGGGGTATCTATGTCTGACATGATGGGCAATAAAAAGTTGAGCGTTGATTTTGTGTAATGCGTGCTATTTTACTACGACATTGTGTGCAATTTTTATTTTCACGCCCATACACGGATAAAGTCTGTGCGAAATATCCAGGCTTGCCGTCTACTGAGGAAAAATCTTGCAAAGTTGTTCCGCCAGCCTTGATTGCCTGAGTGAGAATATCTTTGATACATTGAGTTAAGAATGCATAGCGTTTTTTACTTACACTGCCTGCTTTTCGTTCAGGGTTGATGCCTGCTTGGTGTAAACTCTCGCAAGCATAGATATTACCCACGCCAACCACCACTTTGCTGTCCATAATAAACGCCTTGATGTTTTGCTGTTTTTTGTGAGATTTGCCATATAAATATTGCTCATCAAACAATGTCTCTAATGGCTCAACACCCAAATTATCCAATAAAGGATGCGTGTTATCCACAGAAAACAACACTGCCCCGAACCGCCTAGGGTCATTTAAGCGCATACATTTTCCATTCGTAAATGCTAATTCAAAATGGTCGTGTTTTTTGAGCGGCGTGTCATTATCTACCACTTTAATCGACCCACTCATGCCCAAATGAACAATCAACATACCTGCTTTAAATTTAATCAACAAATACTTCCCTCGCCGTTCAATCACATTTACAGCTTGATTGGCCAGCGTTGTTGGTAAATGTTTGGGAATTTCCCAACGCAAATTATCCCGATGCAGCATCACCCGCTCAACTATCTGATTGATAATTAGTGGCTCAAGTCCAAGTTTGGTGGTTTCAACTTCGGGTAATTCTGGCATGGTTTTGTGTTTTTAATGATGTCATCATTTTAAGGGGTACTGGGAGCAATGATTGTTATTTTTGAATTGGGGTTAAGGTAAAATTATTATCAATTCAAAACCATACGAGCCCCATGAGTTCAGTTGAAAAATTTATACAAAAAGAATCTTCTAGTGGAATGTTGCTTATATTCGCAACCATTTTAGCCCTTATATTGAGTAACACTTTTTTGTCACCATTGTATGAGTCTTTTTTACATATTCCTGTGGAGATACGCGTTGGTGCGTTGCATTTGGATAAGTCGCTTTATCATTGGGTAAATGATGGATTAATGAGTGTCTTTTTCTTATTAATCGGCCTTGAGGTTAAAAAAGAAATGATGGGTGGGTCGCTCTCGTCTTGGGGTCAAATAGCCTTGCCAGGGATTGCGGCTATTGGCGGTATGGTTGTCCCAGCTGCCATTTATTTTGCCTTTAATCAAAACCATCCTATTGCACAAAATGGCTGGGCAATTCCGACAGCAACAGATATCGCCTTCGCCTTGGCGATTCTTTCTTTGTTAGGTAATCGGGTGCCAGCATCACTCAAAATATTTTTAATGGCATTGGCTATTATTGATGATTTAGGGGCGATTGTTATTATTGCTATTTTTTATACGGCTGATCTATCTACTTTGTCAATTGTTATAGCCTCGGTTTCTTTGGTTATTTTGATTGTACTTAATTGGTTTGGTGTGACGAGAAAGGCGGCTTATTTTACGGTCGGTATTGTGCTTTGGATTGCGGTGCTAAAATCAGGCGTGCATGCAACTTTAGCAGGTGTGGCATTAGCGTTTACGATTCCACTCACTGGTAAAGACGAAAACCAACTGCCTGTTTTTCCACTTGAAGAGATTGAACACGATCTACATTTTTGGGTTGCTTTTTTTATTTTGCCACTGTTTGCCTTTGTTAATGCAGGGGTAAATATCATAGATATTTCATTGACCCAGATGTCTGGAACAGTACCATTAGGCATTATGTTAGGATTGTTTGTTGGCAAGCAGTTGGGGGTATTTGGTTTTAGCTTTTTAGCAATAAAATTAAAATTAGCAAAATTACCTAAGGGTAGTAATTGGATACAACTTTATGGCGTGTCTGTTTTGACAGGCATTGGATTTACCATGAGTTTATTTATTGTGTCATTGGCGTTTGAAGATGCCAGCCTCTTTCAATACACCGATAAATTGGCGATACTTGTGGGTTCGTTTGTGTCCGGTATTGTTGGATATTTGATTTTGAAGGCGAATAAAAAAACTTAAAAAATAGCACATTTTTCTGAATACCTTATTATAATGGTCAACTTTAAGTAAAGGAGTAGGGAAATGGGTTTTATTAATTCAGTAAAGGGAAAGATTTTAATTGGCTTTGTTTTGGCAGCCATAGTTTTTGCAAGTTTTAATGGACAGGCAAATATGACGCATTATACGATGACTGTGTGGCTACATGTGGCAGCAGGTGTTTTGTGGATTGGTTTACTATACTATTTTAATTTTGTGCAAGTGCCTGCAATGGGCGAAGCATTAGCTGATAGCGATGGCCCAGGTCCAGCGGCAATTGGTAAATATGTTGCCCCTCGTGCTTTGTTGTGGTTTCGTATGGCAGCAGCAACGACTTGGATTTTAGGCTTGGTATTATTGGCATTACAGTCTCGTGGTATGGACGGCATTGTTGGTGCATTCACATTTACGCAGGGTTATCAAATTATCGGTATCGGCGCATGGATGGGCACAATCATGGCGTTTAATGTGTGGTTTATTATTTGGCCAAATCAGCAAAAGATTTTGGGCATGAAAGAGGCGACAGCGGAAGAGATTGCAACGGCTAAGAAAAATGCAGCATTAGCTTCATCGGTTAATGTTATTCTTTCAGTGCCAATGTTATTAACCATGATTGCATGGCATTAAAAATGGGTTAGCATTGTCGAAAAACCGAGTTTTATGCTCGGTTTTTTGCTTTTTGAAAATTGAAAATGGTGTAGTTGATTGATGTTAAAAAGAATTCCAAATCTCAAAGTTAGTGGCAAAGATGCTTCCAGTTTTTTGCAGGGGCAATTGTCGAATGATATTACTAAAATTATTGATGGAGAATGGCAGTTAAATGCTTATTGTCAGCATCAAGGGCGAATTATTGCGTTATTATGGGTGCAAAAACAAGGCAATGATTTTTATTTGGACTTTGCACCGGACTTGCAAGAAGTGGTGCATAATCGTTTGAAAATGTTTGCGCTTAATACTGAGGTGATTTTTAGTGAAATTGACGCTCAGGCAGTGTCAATTGATAGACCACAGATAACACTAGCAACCAGTGAAAAATTTATTCCACAGGATTTGAATTTGGATATTGATGAAGTGGGCGTTAGCTTTACCAAGGGCTGTTATCCTGGGCAAGAAGTGGTGGCAAGAGTGCATTATTTGGGCAAGCCAAAACGCAGACTGTATCAATTTGAATGTGATTTTAAAGTCTCACCAATGGATAAAATAACACTAGAAGACCCTACAAAAAGTATTGGAATGGTGTTAAATCAGGTAAAATCCCACTTTTTTGCAACACTTAAAATTGCTGAAGAAAATAAAACATTTTTTATTAACAATAAACCAGTTAAATGTCTTGGGTTGGCTGATTTTTCATCATAAGAGAATACTATGAAATTAACAAAACTGTGGGCGTTATTGCCATTGTTTTTTCCTGTTTTTGCATTTGCCAACGGCACAGAAATAAGACTTGACTTAACCAGTCATTGGGTGGGCTACTTTTCACTCGTCCTGTTTATTTTTGCTTATGCTCTAGTGATGACAGAAGAATTTACAGGATTTAATAAGTCTAAGCCAGTCATTTTAGCAGCAGGTGTTATTTGGGGGTTGGTTGCTTGGGTGTATGCTGCTGAAGGGTTGCCGCATACTGCTGAAGCAGTATTGCGTCATAATTTATTAGAGTTTGCTGAGTTATTTTTATTTTTATTGGTAGCAATGACCTACATTGAGACCATGAAAGAACGCAATGTTTTTGAAGTGTTAAAAGTATGGCTGACTAACAAAGGGTTGTCTTTTAGGCAGTTGTTCTGGTTAACGGGTTTTTTGGCGTTTTTTATTTCCCCAGTTGCTGATAATTTAACAACAGCATTGATTATGGGCGCTGTGGTGTTATCGGTTGGTGGTAATAATGTGCGTTTCATCTCCATTGCCTTTGTGAATATTGTGGTAGCTGCAAATGCAGGGGGTGCGTTTAGCCCATTTGGTGATATTACTACGCTGATGGTTTGGCAAAAAGGAGTTATTGAATTCTACCATTTCTTTGCTTTGTTTATTCCGTCATTGATTAACTTTATAGTGCCAGCGGCAATTATGCATTTTGCGATTAAAAATGAGTCGCCTGAAATATCGGACAGCGGCGCTGTCAAAATCAAAGAAGGTGGAATAACGGTGATTGTTTTATTTGTTTTTACTATTGCTACAGCGGTAAGTTTTCACAATTTTTTACATCTGCCTCCTGCAATGGGGATGATGATGGGTTTAAGTTATTTAATGATAGCATCGTTCTTTATTGGTAAGTTCAGAGACATTGAATGTGATATTTTCAAAAAATTAGCAAAAGCCGAATGGGACACTTTATTGTTCTTTTTTGGGGTGATTTTAAGTGTTGGTGGTTTAGGTTTTATGGGGTATTTAACGCTAACTTCAGAGTTAATGTATACCTCACTTGGTGCAACCAATGCCAATATTTTGGTCGGTATTTTGTCAGCGGTTGTTGACAATATTCCTGTGATGTTTGCAGTGTTAACGATGAATCCTGAGATGAGCTCTGGGCAGTGGTTGTTAGTCACACTAACTGCGGGTGTGGGTGGTAGTTTGCTGGCAGTAGGATCTGCTGCAGGTGTAGCGTTAATGGGACAGTCAAAGGGTATTTACACATTTGTATCTCACTTGAAGTGGACGCCCATTATTGCGTTAGGATATGGGGCAAGCATTTACGCACATATTCTTATTAATGGCGTCTAAAACCTGTTTATTAATAGATATTGGTAACAGCAATGTTGGTTGGAAGATTGACAATGATTATAGCAGTGTTAATATTAAAGATTTCCAGCCTAGTGCAATACCACGGCATCAGTTTAGCGTCATAGCTTGTGTGTCAAACCACCAACTTATTCAACATTTTTCTAACCCAACAATTATTAAACCTAAGCCTTACAAAGGCTTGATTTTTGATTATAATTTAGAGCAATTAGGTGTTGACCGTTTTCTAGGGCTTGTGGCAGGATACGAAAAATACCCAGAGCAAGATTTTATGCTGGTGGATATTGGCACATTTGTTACCATTGACATGGTGCAGAATAATTGCCATGTCGATGGCGGTATTGCACCAGGGCTTGAGCATTTACAAATGAGCAAGACTTTTACAGGTAATGATAGTCGACAGTCGTGGCAGCTAGGGACTGAAAATATGCTGCGTGACACTATTGAAAAACGCTGTGATGCGTTTAATGGTTTGATTTTAATCACCGGTGGCGGACAAGCGATAGTTGATATTAAGCAAGCAGAGTATCATCAAAATTTAGTAATAACAGGGTTAGAAACAATAAATGGAAAATAGAGTTTTATCAGGAATGAGACCAACGGGGCAATTGCATTTAGGGCATTACCACGGCGTTTTGAAAAATTGGATAGAGTTGCAAAATAAGTATGATTCTTATTTTTTTGTTGCAGATTGGCACGCATTTACCACGCATTATTCAGACAAAATTGACCTTAAAACCAATGTAACGGATATGGTGATTGATTGGCTAGCAGTGGGTATTAATCCAAATACTTCGACGATTTTTGTGCAATCAAAAGTGCCAGAACACGCAGAATTACATTTGTTGTTATCCATGACCACGCCATTATCTTGGCTAGAGAGAGTGCCATCATATAAGGATCAGCAGGAAAAATTAAAAGCCAAAGATTTAGGCACTTATGGATTTTTGGGCTATCCACTTTTGCAAAGTGCAGATATTTTAATGTATAAAGCGGGTTTGGTACCTGTGGGCGAAGACCAAGTGGCACATATTGAACTGACTCGTGAAGTAGCAAGGCGTTTTAATTATGTGCATGGGCGAGAGGCTGATTTTGAAGAAAAAGCAGAAGCTACTATTGGTAAAATAGGCAAAAAACAAGCCAAATCCTATCGTTCATTGCGCAAATCCTATCAAGAAACTGGTGATACAGAGGCGCTCGCTAAAGCGCAAGCCTTATTAAAACAACAACAAAATATTACACTGAGTGACAGAGAAAGATTACTGGGTTATCTTGAAGGATTGGGAAAAATTATCTTGCCCGAGCCAGAATCCTTATTGACCAAGGCCTCAAAAATGCCAGGTTTGGATGGGCAAAAAATGAGCAAATCTTATGGCAATACCATTGCTTTGCGTGACAGTGCAGAGCAAGTTGAAACTAAGATTAGACGAATGCCAACCGACCCAGCACGCATTAAACTCACCGATGCAGGCGACCCAAACAAATGTCCAGTTTGGCAATTACACAAAGTGTATTCAGATGAGCAAACTTGTGATTGGGTAAAAGATGGTTGTACCCATGCAAAGATGGGCTGTGTTGAATGTAAACAACCTGTGATTGACAGTATTCAAGCAGAATTATTACCCATCCAAGAGCGTATTGCTAATTATCAATCTGAGCCTGAACTCATTAGTCAAATTATTCACGAAGGCTCAGAAAAAGCCCGTAGTGTTGCCCGAGAAACCATGGCAGAAGTGCGTGAAGCGATGGGCATTATTTATTAATTGTTTGTTTGTTTTGTTGGTTATGTGTTACAATTATAACAATTAGTAACATTAAAAGGAGGAGTAATGATTATTTTACAAGAAGGGTCCAATGGACTTGAGTAATCAAGTAATTTTTCAAATGATACAAACAGCCACTTTAATAGTGGCTGTTTTCGTTGCATGGGTCTCAATTAAAAAACAAAAAGATACTGCCAAAAAGGATAAAACTATCTCGCTACTTATGAAAGATTTAGAAGACGACTTTTTAAAAGACGGCATGAAGGCTTTATTGATCGTTCACGATAGCGAGAACGATGATGTGGCAATTTATGCTAATCCTGCCCACAGGAACGACGATAAAGCCATTGCTATTAGAAATTTATTAAATTATTATGAAAATATTGCGGTCGGTGTCAATAGCGGTATTTATGACATTGAAATGATCAAAAAATCACAAAAAACCATGATTTTGTCAATTTATAAACAGTCTGAGCCTTTTATTATTCGTTTGCGTGAAAAAAATAATAATCCAAAGCTATACATAGAGTTCGAAAAATTCATTCAAATTTTAAATGGATAGATTACAAAAACTCATTGCCACAGCAGGTTACGGCTCACGCCGTTGGGCAGAACGACTGATTGAACAGGGGCGCATTGAGGTTAATAATAAAACTGCGAGTATCGGCGACAAGGCTGAAATAACCGACACGGTTAAAATCGATGGACGCAAAATTGACCTTGCGCGTTATCAAGAAGAAGAAACCAAAGTTATTATTTTGAATA
>JAQRMT010000029.1:0-3251 GCA_028599035.1 Gammaproteobacteria bacterium | reverse complement strand
AATAATAAAACTGCGAGTATCGGCGACAAGGCTGAAATAACCGACACGGTTAAAATCGATGGACGCAAAATTGACCTTGCGCGTTATCAAGAAGAAGAAACCAAAGTTATTATTTTGAATAAACAAGCAGGTTTTATCTGCTCTAATAAAGATGACGAAGGGCGCAAAAGTGTTTTTGAATTACTACCCAAAGAATCTCGTTGGGTGATGGTGGGGCGCTTGGATCTCAATACATCGGGCTTATTGCTGTTTACCAACAATGGTGATTTAGCCAACAAACTCATGCACCCAAGTTCTGAGATTGACCGAGAATACGCAGTTAGAGTATTAGGGCAAGTTGAACAAGAGGATTTGCAACAATTAACGGACGGCATTGAACTAGACGATGGTTTTGCCAAATTCTCTCGTGTAACCATTGGCGGCGGACAGGGTGCTAATCGTTGGTATAAAGTGGTGTTAAAAGAAGGTCGAAAACGAGAAGTGCGTCGCCTGTGGGAAGCGTTAGGATTTAAAGTATCTCGCTTAATTCGCATTCGTTTTGGCGAAATTCGTCTACCAGATAAACTCAAGGCAAACCAGTACGATTACCTCAAACCTGGGCAAGTAAAATTGTTATTAGACGCTGTTAATTTGAAAGGCTAAAACAGCCGTGCAAAGGTATAATGGCGTTTTTAGTATTATCTAAGCGCCAATGTCTGATTACAAATCCACATTAAATTTACCGTTCACTAAATTTGCAATGAAGGCAAATCTCGCCAATCGAGAGGGTGGATTTTTGCAAAAATGGCAAGATGATGTATTGTATACGCAAATTCGCAAACAGAATAAAGGTAAACCTAAGTTCATCTTGCACGATGGTCCACCGTATGCGAATGGGGATATTCATATTGGTCATGCGGTTAATAAAGTCTTAAAAGATATTATTATTAAATCTAAAGCCTTATCGGGTTTTGATGCACCATTTGTGCCAGGTTGGGATTGCCACGGCTTGCCGATTGAGCTAAATGTTGAGAAGAAAAAAGGTAAGGCTGGGGTTAAGATTGATGCCAATGCGTTTAGAGCAGAGTGTAGAAAATATGCTGATACGCAAGTTACTAAGCAAAAAATCGATTTTCAGCGATTGGGTATTTTTGCCGATTGGGATAATCCGTATTTAACCAAAGACTTCCAGTATGAGGCTGATATTGTGCGAGCCTTGGGCAAGATGGTTGAGAAGAATCATGTATCTAAAGGCTACAAACCTGTGCATTGGTGTACTGAGTGCGGTTCGGCATTGGCTGAGGCAGAGGTAGAATACAAAGACAAGCAATCTGATGCGATTGATGTTAAATTTACCTTGGTTGATAACACCCTGTTTGGTGTTGACAAACCTGTTTCAGTTGTTATTTGGACAACCACACCATGGACACTGCCTGCGAATGAGGCCGTGGCATTACACCCAGATCTAGACTATGTGTTGGCTGATATTGGCGACGAATATTATTTGCTAGCACACGACTTGGCCGAAGATGCGCTTTCTCGTTATGGCATACAAAACGCCACTATTGGTGAGCAGACTTTTTCAGGCAGTGAAATGGAAGGTCTCAAAGCGCAACACCCATTTTATGACAAGCAAGTGCCAATAATACTGGGCGACCATGTTACCACCGAGGCAGGCACAGGTGCGGTGCATACTGCGCCTGCACATGGTCAGGAGGATTATGTGGTTGGGTTGAAATATGATTTACCTGTTGAATGCCCTGTGGATGGGCGTGGGGTGTTTTTTGAAGATACAGAACTATTGGGCGGACAGTTTATTTTCAAGGCGAATGCCAGTGTTGTTGAGATTTTAGAGAATGCAAATACTCTAGTTTTGCATGAGACATTAGTGCATTCCTACCCACATTGTTGGCGACATAAAGTCCCAGTGATTTTCCGTGCTACGCCGCAGTGGTTTGTGTCTATGACGCAAAACGGCTTGCGTGATGCGGTGAACAGTGAAATCTCTAAAGTAGATTGGATACCTGATTGGGGCAAAAAACGCATTGAATTGATGGTAGGCAATCGCCCTGATTGGTGTATTTCTCGCCAGCGTTTTTGGGGCGTGCCAATTACGATGTTTGTGCACAAGCAAACGGGTGAATTGCATCCAGATACGCAAGCAATTTTTTCTAAAGTAGCAGAGAAAATCGAACAAGGCGGTATTGAAGCATGGTTTGAATCTAAAGATGAGGATTTTATTGGCAGTGATGCTGGCGATTATGACAGAACGACTGACACGCTTGATGTGTGGTTTGATTCAGGGGTGAGCCATTACGCAGTGTTAAAAACCAGAGAAGAATTAACCGAAGTGGCAGATTTGTATTTAGAAGGCTCAGACCAACACCGTGGCTGGTTTCAATCCTCGCTGATTTCTTCAGTGGCAATTAACGGTAAAGCGCCTTATAAACAAGTATTAACACATGGTTTCACTGTTGATAAAGACGGTAAGAAAATGTCTAAATCGCTTGGCAATGTAATGAGTCCGCAAAAAGTGGTCAACAATTTGGGGGCAGATATTTTGCGCTTGTGGATTGCCAGCACCGATTATACGGGCGAGATGACGGTTTCCGATGAGATATTAAAACGCTCTGCTGATTCGTATCGTCGTATTCGTAATACCTTGCGTTTTATGTTAGCAAATACCGCTGGATTTGACCCTAAAAACCATCAACTTGATGCAGATAAAATTCTAGATTTGGATAAATGGATAATGGCAAAAACTGCCAATTTACAAATTCAAATCTTGCAAGCCTATGAACAATATAATTTCCATCAAGTGATGCAGTTAATTCTGAATTTTTGCACCAATGATTTAGGTGGTTTTTATTTGGATGTGATTAAAGATAGGCAATACACCACGCAGGAAAATTCAGTTGCTAGACGCAGCGCACAAACAACGCTCAATCATATCTTGGAGGCAATGGTGCGTTGGTTAGCGCCAGTGTTGTCATTTACAGCAGAAGAAATTTGGCAAAATATGCCAAGTGAAAAAACCGACAGTATCTTTTTGCAAGAATGGTATCCACTGAATGTAGGTTATAACAATACGGCAATTGACACTGCACGCAATATCAAACCATTTATTCAAAAGCAAATGGAGGAGATGCGCAGTGATAAAGTTATTGGCTCGTCATTGGATGCAGAGGTCGATATTTATTGCGAAGATGCAGCCTACCAGTCGCTGTCTCAATTGAAAGATGAATTGCGTTTTGTGTTTATCACTTCTTACG
>JAQRMT010000028.1 GCA_028599035.1 Gammaproteobacteria bacterium | reverse complement strand
GCATCATAGGTGCAACTTTTGGTAGTAATCTCTATCAATATTGATAAATGTTAAGAAAAGTGAAAAAAAGCTACAAACCCTTTTACATTAAGGTTAAAATGCTTATCTTAATTTTGGTAGAACCCCTATAAAACCTTAGCTGGAAGCCACTTCTAAGCTATAGGTCAAACGTTCGAATCGTTTAGGGTGCACCACCCCAGTTTATGGCGGGAATAGCTCAGTTGGTAGAGCCCCGGATTGTGATTCCGGTTGTCGCGGGTTCAAGACCCGTTTCTCGCCCCATATTTTGCGCTAATGCGCTTATTCATCATTAGCGCTTAGCGTCAACCACTCCTAAGCAACATTTGGTAGTGCTTGTGCTTTAGTGTTTTTTTTATTAGCAAAGATCTCTATTAGAAAAAATTTTATCAACATCCTTTTCATCAAAAAATAAATGCTCATTGCAAATTTCATTATGGATGGCTATTTCACCCCGTTCTTTTAGTAATTTTCTGGCCTCTTCTTCGCCCAAATTAAGGATGACTTTTTCAAAGCGTTTTCGGTCTTGTTGACATTCGTAGTGAATAACTTTACCTGTAAAAACCTCAAGCACTTCTTCGTGAAACAATCTGTGTAAGATTAATTTAATGTCTAATTCGCACAGTTCTTTGTCTGTTACCGTGTCTGCCAAAGTTGAGATGCGATGCCAATCTTCTGGATTATTACTAGTGGACGCTGGCATTTTCTGAATCAGCATGGCTGATAAATTATCCTGGCTGGATCTGACCCAAAGTCTGGAATCTAATTGCTCTGATTGAGCAAAATAATCCTCAAAAGTTTGCAACAGCCCTTTGTCATTTCTCGGCACTAGAGATTGAAAGCTGGTATCGGTTTGTGCATTGTATAAAGTGGCAACAATTTTCCCCTTACCAAGTATCTTATCCAAATCATTGTCAGCACTAATATCACCATTAGAGCGCACCATGCCACGAATTTTTAGATTATGTGTTACCTCAACCAGTAACAAACTCACCACCCCATCGCTTTGCAATTGTAAAGTGAGTTTGCCTTTGTGTTTCATACCACTTGCCAACATAATTGCTAAAGCACTCAGCTCGCCAAATAATTGCCTGACTTGTTCAGAATATCCTCGGTCTTTAATCATCGCTTGCCAAGTATCCGATATTGATAGGTGTTGCCCACAAATATCGATGTGTTTAAATAAAAATCTTGTGTGTATTCCCATGAGCGTTATTTAAATTTATGCAAAAATCTCTAGTATAATTTAAAACAATATTTTTTAAGGAGTTTAAGCATGGATTTTTTAATACAAAACTGGCTATTAATCGCAATTGTTGGGATTTTAATTATTTGGATTGTTAAAATTTATAACAATTTAGTTTCTTATAAAACCCAATATCAAAATGGTTTTGAACAAATCTCAGTGCAACTTAAACGACGCTTGGATTTGATTGGAAATTTGGTTGATGCGGCCAAAAAATACATGGAACACGAAAAAGAAACGCTTATGGCAGTAACACAGGCAAGATCTGGACTTTTGCAAGCGACACAAGCGGCTGAAAACAATCCAAGTGATGCCAATGCCATGGCAACATTGGCAAGTTCACAAGTGGCGTTAGAGGGTGCAATGGGTGGATTCAACTTAAAAATGGAAGATTATCCAGAGTTAAAAGCCAGTGAAAATATGATGCAGTTATCAGAAGAATTAACCACAACAGAAAATCGAATTGCCAGCGCTCGTCAAGGCTATAACGATTTGGTGCAAAAATTTAACGAATATAAAAAATCCTTTCCTAATGTGGTTTTTGCAGCAATGTTTGGCTTTGGTGCTGATGCACAAAATTTAGAATTTGGCGAAACCACTCAACAGCTCAATGAGGCGCCAAAAGACTTGTTTAAATAGACATGGATTTTAGAGAGCATCAAGATCGTGCTAAGAAAAACAGCCAAATTATTTGGTTTTTGTATATCTTATTACTATCAACCTCTTCTTTTTTAATCGGCTGGACTTTTATAGTTGGACTTAACTTAACAGAATTTTATCAACCTGGTTATGAGCAGTATAGTTTTACAGAAAAATTTATTGCCAGCAATGCTCGTGCCTTTAATAGTGAGCAAATTCAAATTTTAGCCAGTTTTTCTGCAATCGCCTTTCTTGTTCAAGGGCTGACTACGGTATTTGGCTTTGTCAAAAAATCAGATGGGCATAAAGTTGCTGTCGCCTTTGGCGGTATTCTGTTAAACGAAGACACTGTTGATTCTTTGGCACAAAAACAAGCCTTAAATATTGTCGCCGAACAAGCCTTAGCCGCTAGTATGCCTACCCCAAGTTTGTATCTTATTCCAGAGCAAGGCATTAATGCTTTTGCTGCTGGAAAATCAAACAAAAGTGCTATAGTTGCCATCACGCAAGGTGCGCTAGACACCTTCAACCGCAACGAACTCTCAGGTGTTATTGCTCATGAAATAGGGCATATTGCCAACCAAGATATTAAATTAAACATTCAAATATCTGCTTTTGTTTTTGGCTTTACTGCCCTATTTTTCTTAGCAAGGTTTGTTTTTTACAGTGCAATTCATAATCGCAGAATGGATGGACGCGCTAAATTGGTTATGTTTGCAGTGGCAGCTATTATCGCCATTATTGGTGCACTAACGGTATGGATGGGAAGAATACTACAGGCTGCTATGAGCAGGCAAAGAGAATATTTAGCCGATGCTTCTGCAGTACAATTTACACGCTATCCTGAAGGCTTAGTGCAAGCCTTTGAGGTGTTAGAAAATGGTGGAAAATCAAGTAAAATGGAAAACCCTGCCTCTAAAGAGTATGCCCACGCCATGATGTTTGGCATTGGGGGCGAGCTATTTGCCACCCACCCACCACTAAGAGATCGTATCGCTAGAATTCAAAACAAAAAAACATATGGCAATTGACATTAAATCTAGCGATGAAATAGCAAAAATGCGTATTGCTGGTCGCTTGGCAGCGCAGGTGTTGGATATGATTACACCTTATGTGAAACCAGGTGTTAGCACCGATGAATTAGACAAAATTTGCCATAATTATATTGTTGATGTTCAAGATGCCATCCCCGCCCCTCTCAACTATCATGGCTTTCCAAAATCAATTTGCACCAGTGTTAATAATGTGGTGTGTCACGGCATTCCTGGCGAGAAAAAACTAAAAAAAGGCGATATTGTTAATATTGACATTACCGTGATTAAAGATGGTTATCACGGCGATACTTCTAAAATGTTTATCATTGGCAAATCCAGTGTTAAAGCACAACGCATTTGCCGTATCGCACAAGAATGCTTATATATTGGTATTGAAAAAGTAAAGCCCGGTATTCATTTGGGTGAAATTGGCAAAGCCATTGGCAATCATGCAATTAAAAATAATTGCTCTATTGTGCGTGATTATTGTGGGCATGGTATTGGCAGTGCGTTTCACACCGAGCCACAAGTGGTACATTATGACGATGGCAATGCGGCCAATAGTGCAATTCTTGAAGCAGGCATGACTTTCACCATTGAACCAATGGTGAATTTAGGTGGTTTTGAAGTTGTGACCTCTAAGATTGATAACTGGACTGTTACCACCAAAGACCGCTCACTTTCTGCCCAATGGGAGCACACAATTTTGGTCACAAATAAGGGCTGTGAAATCCTGACGCTTAGAAAGGAAGAAAGCGTAAAATAATGCTGTCATGAAGAGATTAAGAAACTATTTTATCGCTGGATTGCTTTTTTGGATTCCGTTAGGACTAAGTGTTGTTGTTGTTAAGTTCTTTTTAGAATTGCTTGACAACCTTGTGCCTGCAGAATATCTACCAAAAACACTGTTTGATTTGAGTAATGTTATCCCCGGGGTGGGTATTATTTTGGTGTTATTGGTGATACTTTTCACTGGCACCTTGGTCAATAATTTTATTGGTCGCAAACTATTACAACTTTGGGAAAATTTGCTCAATAAAATTCCTGGTTTTCGTAATATTTACAGTGCATTAAAACAACTTTCAGATACCATTTTGTCGCCGTCAAGCAATAGCTTTAAAAAAGCATTGTTAATTGAATATCCACGCAAAGGTTTATGGACGATTGCTTTTCAAACGGGTGATTACCATGGTGAAATTGAAGAAAAAATTGGTCAAGATATTGTCAATATTTATGTACCAACCACGCCTAATCCAACTTCTGGGTTTTTTATTATGCTACCCAAAAACGAAGTTATCGAACTGGATATGCATGTTGATGAGGCATTTAAACTGGTTATTTCTACGGGCGTGGTAACGCCAAAATAAAACAACTAAAAAATTAAAAAAGGACTAAAAAATGAGAACATATTGTGGCGAGTTAAACAAACAACACATCAATCAAAGTGTGGAAATCTATGGCTGGGTTAACCGCCGTCGTGACCATGGCGGGGTAATTTTCCTAGATGTGCGTGATAAGCGAGGCATCGTGCAAGTGGTTATCAACCCAGGCAATAAAGATTTTGCTTTAGCGGAAAGCATTCGTAATGAATTTGTACTAAAAATCACTGGCGAAGTCATTGCCAGAGCCGATGATTTAATCAACTCAAAATTGGCAACTGGCGACATTGAGATTGTTGCTCACACCATTGACATTCTAAATACCTCTAAGCCCGTCCCTTTTCAGATTGACGCAGTGGACACCTCAGAAGAAGTACGCCTTAAATATCGCTTTCTAGATTTGCGAACTAATGTAATGCAACAGCGACTACGATTGCGTTCAAAAGTAACGCACTATATGCGTGATTTTATGGAAAAATACGATTTCTTAGACATTGAAACACCTTTTTTAACCAAGGCAACCCCTGAGGGTGCACGCGATTATTTAGTACCTTCACGCACCTATCCAGGCGAGTTCTTTGCCTTGCCTCAATCACCGCAATTATTTAAACAATTGTTGATGATGTCAGGTTTTGAGCGTTATTATCAAATCGTAAAATGCTTTAGGGACGAGGACTTGCGTGCCGACCGCCAGCCAGAATTTACCCAATTGGATGTTGAAACCTCATTTATGAATGAAGATGAGATTATGGCAATGATGGAAGAAATGACACGAGGGCTGTTTAAATCAGTGATTGATGTCGATTTAGGCGATGAATTTCCAACTATTACCTATGCTGATGCGATGGATAAATACGGCGTTGACCGTCCTGATATGCGTATCCCACTTGAGATTATCGGTATTGATGAGCTGCTTGAAAACATTGAATTTAAAGTCTTTGCCGAGCCTGCTAAAAATCCAAATTCGCGTGTTGCAGCAATGAAAATTACCGGTGGCAGTAGCATTTCACGCAAACAAATCGACAACTACACCAAATATGTTAGCATCTATGGCGCTAAAGGTTTAGCGTATATCAAAATGAACGAAGAAGGCCCTGCCTCGCCCATCTTGAAATTCCTCGGTGAAGAAGTCACACAAAACATCATTAATAAGGTTGGTGCAAAAACAGGTGATATTATTTTCTTCGGTGCTGATAAAATCAAAATCGTCAATGAAGCACTGGGCAATCTGCGTGAAAAAATTGCTAAAGATTTAGACCTATACACCTGCAAATGGGCACCAATCTGGGTGGTTGATTTCCCTATGTTTGACACCAATGATGATGGCTCTTTAAGTGCCGTCCATCACCCATTTACCGCACCAAGCGTTGACGCTCAAACTTTAGAATCAACCCCAAACACTGCTCTATCTCGTGCTTACGACTTAGTCATTAACGGCTCTGAAGTCGGCGGCGGCTCTATTCGTATTCACCAAGTAGCCATGCAGCAAACCGTGTTGAAATTATTAGGTATTTCCGATGAACAAGCACAAGACAAATTCGGCTTTCTGCTCAACGCCCTAGAATACGGCTGCCCTCCTCACGGCGGCATGGCATTCGGCTTAGACCGCTTGGTCATGATTATGACGGGTAGCGACTCTATTCGTGATGTGATTGCCTTTCCAAAAACTCAAACCGCCGCTTGTCTGCTAACCAGCGCACCTGCCAGCGTGCCAAATAAAGTGTTAAGGGAATTAAGCATTAAAGTGAGTTTGCCTGAAAAAGAGTAATAAAGTGTCAATCCAAACACAAATCAAATCTGCATTACAGGTTCAAAACGCCGTATTAGTGGCGCATTATTATGTCAGTGGCAATTTGCAAGATTTGGCACAAGAAACGGGCGGGATAGTTTCTGATAGTTTAGAGATGGCACGCTTTGGGAAAAACTGCGATGCCGATACCATTATCGTTGCTGGGGTTAAGTTTATGGGCGAGACGGCAAAAATCCTCTCACCTGAAAAAACCGTTTTGGTGTTGGATGAAAATGCCACTTGCTCGTTAGATGAAGATTGTCCAATTGAAGAATTTTCCAAATTTTGCGACCAACACCCCGATAGAAAAGTCGTGGTTTACGCTAATACCTCAGCCGAAGTTAAAGCCCGTGCTGATTGGGTGGTTACCTCAGGCAGCGCACTCAAAGTGGTAAAACATTTACACGAACAGGGGTATAAAATCCTTTGGGCACCTGACAAACATTTAGGGCATTATGTGCAAAATGAAACAGGGGCAGATATGCTGCTTTGGCAAGGCGCTTGTGTGGTGCACGAGCGTTTTAAGGCAGATGCCTTATTGGCACTTAAAGCCAAACACCCGCAGGCTTGCGTGTTGGTACATCCAGAATCCCCACAGGCAGTGGTAGATTTAGCCGATGTGGTAGGCTCAACCACGGCACTGATTAATGCCGTCAAAGACAGAGAAGAACAAACCTTTATTGTGGCGACTGATAATGGTATTTTCCACAAAATGCACGCAGTAGCACCACACAAGAAACTCATTGAAGCGCCAACAGTAGGTGAAGGCGCAGATTGCGAAAGCTGTGCGCATTGCGACTGGATGGCAATGAATACATTGGAAAAATTGTTAGAAACTTTAAACAACCAGCAAAATGAAATTAAGATTGATAAAAATATCACCCAACAAGCACAACGCTCAATACAAAAATTATTAGATTTTACGGAGAAATAAACATGGTAATTACAAAAGAAATTAACAGTCTTTATTATATTTGTCATATAGACAACTTGAAATCTATCTTGGAAAAAGGACTGTTATCGCACAATAAAATTCAAACCCTTTCTCCTAAGACTATTTACGATACAAGTATCATTAATCGTAGAAAGGACATTAAACCAAATCCAGAGGAAAATGAAGTTTTATGGGATTTTGCCAATCTTTATTTTAATGCTAGAAACGCTATGCTCTATCGTGTCATACATGAACAAGATTTAAAAAATATCGTTATTATTCGGTTTAATAAGTCAGTATTAGATTATGCAAAAAAATACAATAGCTACATAAGTATAGGCAATGCGGCGCATAGTGAGTCAAATTTTATAAACGACATAGAAACAGGTTTAAAAGATTTAAAAAAGAAATGGAGTTTCTGGAATAAAGAATATTGGAACGAATCTGATGGCTCTAAACGACTAATGATGTCTGAATTACTAATTAAAGATGAAATTCCTGCTCAATATGTGGATAGTATTTATGTTAAAAGTGAAGAAATAGGAAATACCGTCAAAACAACAACTGATTTTGATAATATTGTCACAGAGCCTCACATGTTTTTCCAGCCAAGTTATGCTCGACAATTGCCTCAAACAAGGATAACCTTAATTCAGGGTGATATGTTTTTCTCTTATGCGCAAACATTAACTATTAGCGTCAATACTGTTGGCGTTATGGGCAAAGGCTTAGCTTCTAGGGCTAAACACCAGTTTCCTGATATGTATGTCCAATACCAAATGGCCTGCAAAAGTAACAAAATTAAAGCAGGCAAACCTTGGATTTATAAAAGAGAAATTTTGATGGATGAAGAATTGGCAGATAATCCATCCAGCCTAGAAAACCCTAATGGACTGCGTTGGTTCTTACTATTCCCAACAAAAAGGCATTGGAGAGATAACTCTCGTTTAGACGACATTGAGCAAGGTTTGGCATGGCTACTTAAAAACTACAAAAAAGAGGGAATTAAATCATTGTCTTTACCCGCACTTGGTTGTGGGCTAGGGCAACTTAGCTGGCAACAAGTTGGTCCTTTAATGTGTAAATACCTACTTCAAATGGAAATACCCGTTAAAATTTACCTGCCACGAGCAGATAACATTAAAGATGAGCGATATTTAACTAAAGAATTTTTATTACAGGAATAAACATGGCAGGACACAGTAAATGGCACAATATTCAACACCGAAAAGGTGCACAGGACGCTAAACGAGGAAAAATTTTCACCAAATTGATTAAAGAGATTGTCATCGCTGCCAAAGTAGGTGGTGGCGTGATTGAAAACAACCCCTCTCTTAGAATGGTGATTGACAAAGCCTTAGCGGCGAATATGAAACGCGATACCATTGAAAGTGCCGTTAAACGAGGCAGTGGCGATCTTGATGGTGAAAACTATGATGAAGTGCGCTACGAAGGCTATGGCTTAGGCGGCACAGCCATTATGGTAGACACACTCACCGATAATCGCAATCGCACCGTGGCAGATGTGCGCCATGCTTTCTCCAAGCACGGCGGTAATTTAGGCACAGATGGTTCAGTGGCTTATTTATTTAACAAACAAGGTTTTATCAGCTTTGCCTCGGGTGACGAAGACCAGATTATGGAAGTGGCATTAGACAGTGGCGCTGAAGATGTGGTTAATAACGATGACGGTTCAATTGATGTTATTACCACGCCTGAGGATTTTTTCACCGTAAAAGATGCACTCGCCGATGCAGGGCTTGAATCCAGTCACTCTGAAGTAACGATGGAACCTGACAATCGTGTTGAACTCAATCTCGGCGATGCAGAAAAATTCATGAAACTTATCGAGCGCCTAGAAGATTTAGACGACACTCAGGAAGTCTATCACAACGCTGATATTTCTGATGAGGTAATGGCGCAATTATGATTCATCATGTTCAACATATTCAAGCATTACGAGGCTTTAAACAAGCAGGGTTAAACAAGAAGCTTTCTGCATTAGGAGTGCAACTTATTGACACGGAGTTTGTGCATTTTGCTAATTGCGATAGTGAGCTGACGGCGACTGAGGCTGAGATGTTGGAGGCGCTGTTAAGCTATGAAGAGCGAATTGAGATAGCGAGCAGCACGCAAGTCATCATCATGCCACGCCTTGGTACGATTTCACCTTGGTCGTCTAAAGCGAGTGATATTTTGCATTTGTGCGGGCTCAAAAAAATCAGCCGCATTGAGCGAGGGATTGTTTATCATTTTGATAAAAAAATCACCAATAAAAAAGCTGTTTTGACTGTCATTATGGACAAAATGACCGAGTCAGAACTTGGATCAATAGAGGATGCGCACTCAATTTTTGATGATTTTGAGCCACAGGCTTTTAGCAGTGTTGATATTCTGGCTGATGGAAAATCCGCACTAGAGCATGCTAACACCACGCTAGGTTTGGCGTTATCAAGCGGGGAAATTGATTATTTGGTAGAGAGTTTTAGCAAGTTAAAACGCAATCCAACCGATGTGGAGCTAATGATGTTTGCGCAAGCAAATTCTGAGCATTGTCGACACAAAATTTTTAACGCCGATTGGACTGTCGATGGTGTGGCACAAGCAAAAAGCCTGTTTTCCATGATTCGTAACACCTATCATCAACACCCTGAGGGCTTGCTCAGCGTCTATTCGGATAACTCTGCAGTAATGGCAGGCTATCAAGGTGAGCGTTTTTATGCCGATAAAAATGGTGAATACATTACTTCAACAGAGCACAGGGCGATTTTGATGAAAGTGGAAACCCATAACCACCCTACTGCCATCGCCCCACACCCAGGAGCTGCGACTGGCTCTGGTGGTGAGATTCGCGATGAAGGTGCGACAGGTCAAGGCTCAAAACCCAAGGTAGGCTTGTGTGGTTTTAGCGTCTCTAACCTTAAACTCCACGGCGCTAAACAATCATGGGAAGTTGAGTATGGCAAACCCAGCCATATTGTCTCAGCGCTGGATATTATGCTGGAAGGCCCGATTGGTGCGGCTAGTTTTAATAACGAATTTGGTCGCCCAAACATACTAGGTTATTTTAGAACCTATGAGCAACAAACCCCTGATGGCGATGTGCGTGGCTATCATAAGCCGATTATGCTCGCAGGTGGCTTGGGGCATATTCAAGAGCGGCACATTGAAAAAGGCAATATTCCTGTTGGCAGCAAAATTATCGTTCTCGGTGGCCCTGCGATGTTGATTGGCTTAGGTGGTGGTGCTGCATCTAGTATCAATAGTGGCGAGCAAAGCGAAGATTTGGATTTTGCCTCGGTGCAACGCGCTAATCCAGAAATGCAGCGCCGCGCACAAGAAGTGATTGACCGTTGTGCCAATTTAGGCGATAAAAACCCCATTATTTCTATTCATGATATTGGTGCAGGTGGCTTATCAAATGGCTTGCCTGAGTTGGTAAATGATGCGGGCAAAGGCGGGCGTTTTCAGTTGCGTAATATCCCTAACGACGATAAGCAAATGTCACCGCTTGAAGTTTGGTGTAACGAATCACAAGAACGCTATGTGCTGGCAATTAGCGATGAAAGTCTTGAATTATTTAGCCAACTTTGCCAGCGAGAGCGTGCACCGTTTGCCGTGTTGGGTGAATCAACCAAACAACAAGAATTGATTTTAAGCGATGCTTTATTTGACAACAATCCTATTGAAATGCCGATGAGCGTGTTACTCGGCAATCCACCCAAAACCACGATTAATGCCACCACACAGCCACTTAACCTCAACACACTAGACACAAACGCCATTGCACTTGATGAGGCGATTAGCAGAATATTACAATTGCCCACCGTTGCTAGTAAAAACTTCCTGATTACTATTGGCGATAGAAGCGTAACTGGTATGGTGGCTCGTGACCAATTTATCGGCCCATGGCAAGTGCCAGTGGCAGATTGTGCGATTTCTACTGCTGACTACACAGGCTATCAGGGTGAAATTATGTCTTTGGGCGAGCGCACACCTCTGGCATTGTGTGATGCCAATGCTGCTGCCAGAATGACGATTGGCGAAGCGCTCACCAATATGCTCGGTGGCTATGTTGAAGACATTCATCATATCAGTCTAAGCGCTAATTGGATGAGTGCCAGCGGTCATACGGGCGAAGATGCCAAATTGTTTGAGGCAGTAAAAGCGGTAGGTATGGATTTGTGCCCTGAACTAGGTTTGACCGTGCCAGTTGGCAAAGATTCGATGAGCATGAAAAGCGCTTGGGTTGAAAATGATGAAGAAAAATCGGTAACTGCCCCACTATCCCTCATTATTACCGCATTTTCTAAAACACCTGATGTGCGAGCACAAATAACCCCATTGCTTGACACCACCATAGAAAGCGAGTTGCTGTTGATTGACCTAGGATTGGGTAAAAATCGCATGGGCGGCTCATGCTTGGCACAAGTTTACAATCAAATCGGCAACACTGCGCCAAACCTTGACGATTCAACGCTGTTTAAGAGTTTTTTCACTGCCATTAACCAGCTTAACAAAGACGGTTTAATTAGTGCCTATCACGATCGCAGTGATGGCGGCGTTATCACCACCCTACTAGAGATGGCGTTTGCCTCTCATTGTGGTTTGGACATTGCTAATGAGGATATTCGCACTTTATTTAACGAAGAACTGGGCTGTGTTATTCAAGTAGAAAACAATAACAAAACAGCTGTAAAAAACGCATTATCTAAGGCTGGATTGGCAGATTGCAGTCGTGTTATTGCCACCCTTAACAACACTGATACCATCAATATTGGTAATTTCAGCGAAAAACGCAGCATCTTGCAGCAGTTGTGGAGCAAGACTTCTTACGAGATTGCCAAACTTAGAGACAACCCTGAATGTGCCAAACAAGAATTTGACTTGGTCGGGCAAAACACGCCGGGGCTACAAATACACGCAACATTTGACATTAACCAAGTGCCCGCTATCTTAACCCGCCGCCCTAAAGTTGCCATTCTGCGTGAACAAGGCGTTAACGGGCATATCGAAATGGCTGCCGCCTTTGACAAAGCAGGGTTTGAGGCAGTTGATGTGCATATGAGTGATATTTTAGCCAATCGCCTGTCTCTGTCCGAATTCAGTGGCTTGGTGGCTTGCGGTGGCTTTTCCTATGGCGATGTGCTCGGTGCTGGGCGTGGCTGGGCGAGTTCCATCCTTTACAATCCACACGCCAAAGATGAATTTGAAGCCTTCTTTAATCGTGATGACAGCTTCGCTCTAGGGATTTGTAATGGCTGCCAAATGATGTCTAATTTAGGCGAAATTATCCCTGGCAGTAAACATTTTCCCACCTTTAAACACAACACTTCTGAGCAATTTGAAGCGCGCTTTTCTTCGGTTAAAATCGGCAAGACTAACTCCTTATTTTTTGACGGTATGCAAGACTCTATTATCCCAGTCGTTACTGCCCACGGCGAAGGTCGTGCTATTTTTACCGGCGAGCAAACCAACAATATCGCCCTACAATATGTCGATCACCAAGGCGATGCCACCCAAGCCTATCCGCACAACCCAAATGGGTCGGATTTTGCCACAGCAGGCGTTACCAACAAATCTGGACAAATTACCCTGATGATGCCACACCCAGAGCGTGTCATCAGAGCCGTGCAAAACTCACACCACCCAAAAAACTGGAATGAACGCAGCCCATGGATGAAAATGTTTGAAAACGCCAGAACCTGGGTTGGATAAACAACGCTTGTCAAGGCTCAACCTTGACAAGACGAACGCAAATGAAACTACCTTATTATCAACTGATTCGCTCTAAGCGTAAAACGCTGAGCCTGCAAATTAACCGTAGCGGCGAGTTGATCGTTCGTGCACCGCAGCGATTATCTGTTAAAAAAATTGAAGCATTTATTCAAGAAAAATATACTTGGATTGAGAAAAAAACCCAAACACTGGAAGAAAATTCACAGCCAAAACCCAATTATTTAAACGGCGAAGTGTTTCTATATTTAGGCAATTACTACCCCTTAACACGAGAGACAACCTCAAAAGATAAACTTGAATTTGATGGAGAAGTTTTTAAACTGAGCGACACAGATAATGGTGCCATAGAGTTTCACCGTTGGTATAAGGCCTCATTCAAAAAAATCGCCCTGCCCAGACTTGATTACTACGCTGATTTACACCAATTAAACTATCAAAAGGTTCGACTAAAATCACAAAAAACTTTGTGGGGGTCGTGCAGTAGTGTCAATAACATTAACCTAAATTATTTACTGATTGGCGCACCAATCTCAGTCATTGATTATGTGATTGTGCATGAATTAGCACATATTAAGCACAAAAATCATTCAAAAGTATTTTGGCAATTGGTTGCGTCCATCCTACCTTATTATAAAGCTGAAAAACAATGGCTAAAAGACCACGGGCACAAACTTTATAACCTGTAATTAAGCATTAAACTTTTCTACTGCCGACTCCATCTCGCCTTTCAGCGTGCCCATTTCTGCCATTTCAACAATAATATCGCCGCCGCCCATTAATTCAGAATTGAAGTAGATTTGTGGAAAAGTTGGCCAGTCAGCGAAAGCCGGTAGATTTTGCATAACTTCTTGGTCGTCAAAAATATTCACATACGAAAACTCAACACCTGTGGAGGCGAGTGTTTGTGCCGCAGTTGATGAAAAACCACATTGTGGGAATTGAGGCGTACCTTTCATATATAAAACGATTGGCGCACTATCAACTTGTTTTTGAATTCTCTCTAATACATCCATGATTTTCTCCTTAAGCGTAAAACTTAAATATTTTATACCGTTTATAAAGAATAATAACATTAAAAAAGTGTTGAAAAATGTGGGTATTATCACCCCTTTTCTTTGATTGCCTGAGAAATGGTATATTTTTGCCCTTGTTTGAGTTTTTTGTAATTACCAAACACAGATTTAAAATTATCTTTAATAAAATGTCGCAAACCATTAATAGTCACAAAAGTAATTTTCCCCCCTGGTTTGAGCGCATCATAAGCATCATACAAAATAATACTAAGCTGCTCTCTGCCCACTTTAGCAGGCACATTAGAGATAATTTGGTCAAAATAACTATCCTTATTAACCCCCAAAAACGCATCCGACAAAATCGCCTGAGCATTGTCAATACAATTCAATTTAGCATTAATATTAGCCAACTCAACTGCCACAAAATCCTTATCCACCATCCGCACCTCACCTTGGGGACAAGACTTTGCCACTGCCAAACCAATCGGCCCATAACCACAACCAAGGTCTAGGCATTTATCAGCCTCACTCACTTGCAGGTATTTCATCAACAACACCGTGCCATCATCAATCGCACGAGGCGAAAACACCCCCCAGCGAGTTTTAAGCGTCAAATCATGCCCCAGCAAATGGGCTTGGACAGTTAAATCCTGCTTGAGTTTGACCATATCATGACGAAAAAACATAAAGCACTATTTTAATGATTAAAAGTTAATTGTAAATGGGCAATCACTAATCATTAATAACCCTAAAAAACAAAGCCCGCCCACTATTGAACAATTAACCCCCACACCAAAGAAGGCAAGCACTTCACCGCGTTGCCCTGGAAAGAAGGCAAGGACTTCACCGCGTTGCCTTGGAAAGGAAAATAGTGAAGGCAAGGACTTCACC
>JAQRMT010000027.1 GCA_028599035.1 Gammaproteobacteria bacterium | reverse complement strand
TGGGTGAAATTGTTTTTTGGTTGAAACCATTATACCAGTTGGGATTTCTGTGCTTTTTTGTTTTCTATTTTTGGATTAGGGTATAAATAAATTCTAATATTGTTTTCCAGCATTAAAAACCTTGCATTTCCACAGGTCTTTAAAAAATATAGTGGCACACCTAAAATTGACATCAAGGCGACAAGGTGCAGAGATTCAGTCCAAAAAAAAGCCCGCATAAAGCAGACTTTTTGAAAAATATGGTGGCCACACCTAGAATTGAACTAGGGACACAGGGATTTTCAGTCCCTTGCTCTACCAACTGAGCTATGTGGCCTTATAAAAAAATAGCAATTATACCTATAATTAATGGCGCATTAAAAACTACTCGCCTAAAAATCTTTCAGCATCTAATGCTGCCATGCAACCCGAGCCTGCCGAAGTGATAGCCTGACGATAGATATGGTCTGCCACATCGCCTGCAGCGAATACGCCTTCAACACTAGATTGGGTTGCATTGCCTTGTGTGCCGCTTTGCACTTGAATATAGCCGTGATTCATCTCTAAGCTGTCTGCAAAAATACCCGTGTTCGGTGTATGCCCGATAGCAATAAATACACCGTGTACTTTAATCTCCTTGATGCTGCCGTCATTATTTTTTAATCGTAAGCCTGTTACACCAGCATCATCACCTAACACTTCATCAAGATTATAATTGTATTCAATGGTGATATTACCTGTTTTTGATTTCTCAATCAATTGATCAGATAGAATCTTTTCACTGGAGAATTTATCCCGACGATGGACAATGGTTACATGGTCCGCAATATTTGATAAAAACAACGCCTCTTCCACCGCAGTGTTGCCACCGCCAATTACCGCAACCCTCTGTCCACGATAGAAAAACCCATCGCAGGTAGCACAAGCACTCACACCTCTGCCTTTAAAGGCTTCTTCTGAGGGCAAGCCTAAATAACGCGCACTTGCGCCTGTAGCAATAATAACTGCATCGGCAGTATAAGTCGTATCCGCGCTATTGAGCTTAAAAGGTTTAGTAGAAAAATCAACCCCGGTAATAGTGTCATTAATAATCTCAGTATCAAAACGCTCGGCATGTTGTTGCATACGCGTCATTAAATCAGGGCCTTGCACACCTTCGTTGTCACCCGGCCAATTGTCCACATCGGTGGTGCTCATCAGCTGTCCGCCTTGCTCCATACCGCTGACAATGACTGGATTAAGGTTTGCTCTCGCTGCGTATACCGCTGCAGAATAGCCCGCCGGACCAGAACCAACAATTAATACTTTACAGTGTTTATTTTTACTCATTGCTATACCAACCCTTTATAATTGCTGAAAATATAGATATTATAAAGTAAGCATAAACCGCCTTGAAAAAAAATAACAAATCTAGCACTAATCGTGCCACCCAACCTCGTCGCACCCGTGTGAAAAATGAAGCTCTCTTTATCTCACTCGTTGCCTTTAGTCTGCTCTATCTTGCTGCACTGATCACTTACTCGCCAGCAGAGAACCCTTGGTCTGGCGTTGCACTTAACGAAACCACAAACAACTTAGCGGGTATTTTTGGCGCTTATCTGAGTGATATTTCTTTATCAATTTTAGGCTATGGCGCTTACTTGATCCCCATTTCACTCACTTGGTTAGGCTACAAAATCCACAAAAGTACTGGCAAAACTCCAAACAGTCGCCTGATTGTTATCATTCGACTTATTGCTGTTTTTATACTGTTTGCCTCTAGCACAGCACTACTAACACAGAATACTTCAGTCCCTGCTGGAGGCTGGGTTGGCGATATGATACACACTTACTTTGCCCCCCTATTTGGTTCAGCGTCATTGATTGTTTATCTGAGCATCATAATGGTTAGTTTTAGTATTGCTAGCGCCGCCTCATGGAACAATATCTTTGCCGCTATCGGTAATATATTTGGCACATTATTTGCTAAATTTACGCAATCTCGTGCCAAGTCCCGTATTAAAGCTGAGGCAAAAAAAGCCGCCAAAGCCCTCGCTAAATCTCAACGAGCCAAAATCTCAAAACCCAGTGTGTTAAATAAAATAAAATTGGCCAAAAAGAATAAACCGCCAAAGAAAACCAAAACGCCAAATTCTAATTTATTTAATAACAAAACCTCAAGCGGGCTGCCTGATTTATCCCTACTTGATGAAATAAAAACCAGCGTCAAAGGCTATTCTGATAAAGAGCTTGAAGATATGTCGCGCCAAGTAGAGCTCAAACTCAAAGACTTTGGTTTTAGTGTGACCACTACCGCAGTAACGCCAGGCCCAGTCATTACCCAATTCGAGTTATCGCTCGCACCAGGCGTTAAAGTGTCACAAATTATGAGTCTAGGCAAGGATTTAGCGCGCGCTTTGTTGGTTGAGAGTGTGCGTATTGTTGATGTTATTCCAGGCAGACCAGTGATCGGCTTAGAGATTCCAAACACTGAGCGAGAAATGATTGGGCTTAAAGAAATTTTATCTTCTGAGGTCTTTACTGGCTCATCTTCTATGCTTACTGTGGCACTTGGCAAAGACATTAACGGACAGCCCACAGTGGCGAATTTAGCAAAAATGCCGCATTTGTTAGTAGCAGGTGCAACAGGAATGGGCAAGTCAGTTGGATTAAATGCGATGATTTTAAGCGTGCTTTATAAAGCCACGCCAGAACAAGTTCGAATGATTATGATTGACCCTAAAATCGTCGAATTATCGTGTTATGCAGACACACCACACTTGCTAACACCTGTCATCACTGATATGAATCAAGCGGCGGCTGCATTATGGTGGTGCGTAAATGAAATGGAACGCCGTTACTTATTGTTGGCTAAATTTGGGGTGCGCAATATTGAAGGGTTTAACGACAAGCTTCAAAAATCTAAAGAAAAAGGCGAGCCATTGCTTGACCCATCTTTTAACGAAGCCACCGCTGAAAAAGGAGAAAGTGCACCAGAACTAGAGTCGTTGCCACTGATCATGTTGGTGATTGATGAATATGCCGATATGCTAGGCTCACTAGCACAAGAAGACCGCGCTAAAGCCAAACGCGTAGAGGCACTAATTATCCGACTTGGACAAAAAGCGCGTGCAGCAGGCATTCACTTAATTATTGCCACCCAACGCCCTAGCGTTGATGTGATTACTGGATTAATTAAATCTAACATCCCTTCTCGTGTTGCCTTTAAGGTGACTTCCAAAGTGGATTCTCGTACCATTCTTGATCAAGGTGGTGCCGAACAATTATTAGGTATGGGTGATATGCTTTATATGACGCCAGGTCTCTCGCATCTCATTCGTGTGCATGGTGCTTTTGTTGGTGATGATGAAATTGCACGGGTGGTTGGTTTCTTGCGTGAACACTCTGAAACCAATTATCTTGACAGCGTTGTAAACGCACACAGCGAGTCTGCCGATTCTCACGAAGGCACTGGCGAGGCTGGCGGCGAGATGGATGCGCTGTATGATGAGGCGGTACAGATTGTTACCACTTCACGCAAGGCTTCAATCTCAAACCTGCAACGCCGTCTGCGTATTGGCTACAATCGTGCCGCACGCATTATTGAAGATATGGAGGCTACGGGTGTTGTCAGTAGCATGAACAGCACAGGTAATCGCCAAGTGTTAGCACCAGAGCCAATTAACGAGGATTAGGGCAGTGATTAAAATATTTCTCCTAGTATTGTCTTCCTTGTGGACAAATGTAGCGCTCAGTGAGCGCAACCAGTTTTCTGATTTTTTTAACTCAGTAGAATCACTCAGTGCTAATTTCTCACAAACAATTTACGATGAGGGTCTTGCTTTGCTGAGTAGCACAACAGGTAATTTTTCCTTTCAACGCCCGCAACAATTGCGCTGGAATACCACAACCCCCAACGAACAAATATTACTGCTAAATAACGATGAGTTATGGCAGATTGATGTCGAACTTGAACAAGCTATTTTGCAACAAACAAAAGACTTTTCCAAAACACCACTCTACTGGCTGATTAACAAGCCCGATTCAATTAAAAATACGCCCAAATTCTCCCATCAAGAAGGCGGCATTAACTGGTATTTAGCCGTAAATACACACAGTCAGCCAATAGAGTTTGGCTTTATAAATGGGTTATTACACGCCATTTCATTAGAAAATGAGCTTGGACAAATTGTTACCATTTCGTTTAACCAACTGCGCATCAATCCCAACATTTCAGCACAAACTTTTGAACTGGCAATTGCCCCAAACTTTGATATTATTAAATGATTTAACCCTTGCGGTTCTTTATCCACAATCTAATAGCGATACCGCTCAGCACCAACGCCATTAAAAACCATTGCAAGGCATAGCCCAGATGTTTATCAACACTGCCGTAGAATGGTTGCCATTTACGATAAAAGCCATTGCTTTCTTTTGCCTCTAATTGTGCCAACATTGGTATAATTTGATAGTTAGAAAATTCTGAGAGTTGTTCTATATTTAAAGATTGAATCAATATTGGAAAGGTTGCGTCAATAACCTGATGTTTAAGTTTGATGCGTTTTTTAGGCTTAATCAGTTTAGCCCGAATAGTGGTCATTCTATTGCTAATCGTAATATTTGCTAACTTTTCACGATTGCCTCGCCATGGCACGAAGCCACGATTAACCAAGATGGCAGTTTTATTCTCAAGCACAAAAGGGGTTAAAACGAAATATCCAGCATTACTATTAACAATTTGATTATCATAAATAAATTGCTTGCTGTTATCATAACGACCCTTAAGGAAGACTTGATAATGCTCTTTATTGATAAGCTCATCCACCTGCACGAACTCAGCAGGATTTGATTGTGCGGCAATAATCTCAGCCTCTATCGCCCGCTTTTCGTCTGCACGCTCAAGTTGCCAAAACCCTAATGATAATAACCCCCATAAAGTGAGCGTGATTAATATAGCGGGCAGAACAAAGATGCGTTTAATCATTTCTGTACCACTGATGCGTCCATCATTACATTATTTGGCTCAATCCAGCCCATGTAACCAGCAAACATCACAAAAAGAAACAATATCACCGATAAGCTAACACGGGTTGCTAGGGATTTAAACATCCTGTCTGACCCCACCTTGCCGCCTTTCACCAACCCGATAAGTCCAAAGCCCAGAGCCGTTAATATGGCAATAATAACAATAACGATTAAAGCTTCTGTCATAAAAACTCCTAATATTTTTTATAAAAAGACCCCAATCAAGGGGTCTTTTATCAACAAATATGCGCTTGTTTCTTTATAGCCAATATACAAAAATAAAGAGTCCTAGCCACACTACATCTACGAAGTGCCAATACCACGCTACACCTTCAAAACCAAAGTGATTGTCAGCGGTAAAGTGTCCTTTTTGTACACGATATAAAATCACAGTCAACATAATGACACCAACGGTTACATGGAAGCCATGGAAGCCTGTCAACATATAGAAAGTTGAGCCGTAAATGCCAGAAGTCATTTTCAAGCCATCGGCGTATGCGTGACCATATTCCATCACCTGAAAACCTAAGAATGCTGAGCCGAGTGCAATCGTTGCTACTAACCAGCCAACAATTTGATTGCGATGCCCAGCACGCAAAGCGTGGTGAGCAAAGGTCAAAGTTACGCCTGACAAGAGTAATAACAAGGTGTTAAGTGCTGGCAAACCCCAAGTATCAACTAACTGGGTCGGCACCGATATAGCGACACCTGATTGCAAAGTCGTTCCTGGTGTAGAGAATGCAACTTGTTGCCAAGTCGCACTAAAGCCATTCCATAACTCTGGCGTATATAGATTATTGTCTGCACCGCCTAGCCAAGGCACTGAAAGCTGTCTTGCATAGAATAATGCACCAAAAAAAGCAGCGAAGAACATCACTTCAGAAAAAATAAACCAACTCATGCCCCAGCGAAATGAAAGGTCAACTTGGCTGTTGTAAATGCCACTTGTGCTTTCGTTGACCACTTGACCAAACCAGCCAAACATCATAAACACTGTAATTGCAAAACCAAGCGCCATTACTGAGCCACCCCATTCTACGCCATGCATTTGATTGGCAAAACCTACAAATAATGTCGCTACACCGATTGAGCCAATAATTGGCCAGTAAGTGCCATCTGGCACATAATATGCTTGTTCCTTGCTCATAACTTTCCCCTTCTAACTATCAAGTTTAAAAAAATTGTAAGACAAACTTATATCTTTGATACGCTTGTCTAGCTCTGGTTCAACCACAAAACGAAGTGTCATCTCGACCTCCTCATGTGGCTTGAATGCCTGTCTATTAAAACAGAAACATTCTAATTTCTTAAAATGCAGCGCAGCATCCGTTGGTGCCACACTTGGAATTGCTTGACCAATAACAGTTTTGCCTGTATTGTTCTTAGCAATATAACTGGCAGTATAAAACTTACCAGGAACAACCATCATTGAGCGCACTTTTGGTCCAAATTGCACCGGAAAACCGCCCATCGTCATCGCAAAAAAACTGACTTCAATCTTGCGCTGCTCATCAACCGTATACTGTTGTTCCGTATCCACTCTGCCCGTTGTGCCATTAAAGCCAGTAATTTCACAAAAAACATCGTAGATAGGCACCATTGCATAAGCAAAAGCAAACATCAATATCGGCGCTGAAACTAACTTAATCCAAAACCTTTTCGTTATTTTCTTTCGTTCCACCATATTAGCCAGTCGGGCTGTATAACACGATGGTGGCTACAAATACTCCTATTGCTATGACACCAACAATAACCGCAGTTCTAACGACACCTTTTCTCTTATCTTCCATTAAGAATTCTGGGACTCAGCCTCAATTAACTTTCTTGAAGGTGGTGTGTTAAAACTATGGTACTGGGCTTTTGGTTCCAGCGTCCATTCTAAACCTTTTGCCCCTTCCCAAGGGCGTGCAGTAGTTGGTTTGCCGTTACGAATACAATCAATCACAATATAGGTCAATAAAATGAATGATGCACCGAATGCAAAACCGCCAATTGAAGAAATAAGGTTAAAGTCCGCAAACTGTAACGAATAGTCAGGAATACGCCTAGGCATACCCGCAAGACCTAAGAAATGCTGAGGGAAAAACAACACATTCACAGAAACAACTGCCCACCAAAAGTGCACTTTTGCCAAACCTTCGTTATACATCCTACCCGTCCACTTAGGCAACCAGTAAAAAGTTGCCGCAATAATTGACCATAATGCGCCCGTGACTAATACATAGTGAAAGTGTGCTACTACGAAATAAGTGTCGTGATACTGAATATCCGCTGGCGCAATACCTAGCATCAAGCCAGAAAAACCACCAATCGTGAATAAAAATACAAAGGAGATTGCCCACAACATTGGCGCTTCGAATGTCATTGAACCACGCCACATGGTAGAAATCCAGTTAAACACCTTAACTCCTGTTGGTACAGAAATAAGCATCGTTGCATACATAAAATACAACTCAGCTGCAACTGGCATACCCGTTAAGAACATATGGTGTGCCCATACAATATAGGATAAAAACGCAATTGCTGCTGTCGCATAGACCATTGAAGAGTAGCCGAATAATGGCTTGCGTGCAAAGGTTGGGATAATATGAGAAATTACACCAAACGCTGGCAAAATCATAATATAAACTTCGGGATGACCAAAGAACCAAAAAATATGCTGAAATAACACCGGGTCGCCGCCGCCTGTGGCATCAAAGAACGCAGTGCCAAAATTACGGTCGGTCAGCATCATAGTTACTGCGCCTGCTAATACTGGCATCGCACCAATTAGCAAGAATGAAGTAATCAACCAAGTCCATACAAACAACGGCATATCCATGAGCTTCATCTCAGGAGCACGCATATTAAGCACTGTTGCGATAATATTAATCGCCCCCATAATTGACGAAAAGCCTAGCAAATGAACTGCAAAAATAAAGAAATCTGTGCTGTCTGGCGCAAAAGTGGTTGACAATGGCGCATAAAAGGTCCAGCCAAACGCCGGTGCACCGCCTTCCATAAAGAAAGTGCTTAACAAGATACCGCCAGCGAAGGGCAGAATCCAAAAAGACCAGTTATTCATTCGTGGTAACGCCATATCAGGCGCACCTACCATCATTGGAATCAGCCAGTTGCCTAAGCCAACAAAGGCGGGCATAATCGCACCAAAGACCATAATCAAGCCATGCATGGTGGTTAATTGATTAAAAAACTGTGGCTCCATTAATTGCAATCCAGGCTGTAATAATTCAGCACGAATGCCCATGGCAAACGCACCTCCTACTAGTAGCATAATAAAGGCAAACCACATATAAAGTGAGCCAATGTCCTTATGGTTTGTGGTTTTAACCCACCTCATTAAGCCTTTTTCAGGACCATGATGGTGATCGTCATGAGAGGTTGTTGTTGCTGTTGTCATTTTATTTCTCCTTAATACTTTAATTATCGTGCAGATTTAACATCTGAAGGTTGAACTAAGTCGCCCATTTGATTGCCAAAGGCAGTTCGCTCGAACGTTATTACCGCTGCAATATCTGCATCATTTAACATGTTTTTATAGGCAGCCATCGCTGTGCCAGCTTTACCATGCAATACAATACTCATATGCTCTTCTATCGGACCTGTTGCAATTGGACTGCCTTTAAGCGCTGGGAAAGCACCTGGCACACCTTTACCTGTTACGCCATGACAAGAAGAGCAGCTGGTGTTATAAACCTTTTGTCCCAAGGTTATTAGCTCATCTTCACTCCAAGTTTTACTTGATTTAGCCAGTGTTGCCGCTTTAGCAGCCTGTTGTTTGGCAACCCATTTTTTATAATCCGCTTTAGAAACCACATCAACAACAATTGGCATAAAACCATGGTCTTTGCCACATAACTCGGCACATTGCCCACGGTAAGTACCGATTTTCTCAATCTTCGCCCATGCGTCATTAATAAAACCTGGGTTGGCATCTTGCTTAACGCCAAAATCAGGCACCCACCAATTGTGAATAACATCATTGGAAGTGATTAAGAAACGAATTGCAGTGTCAACGGGCAACACCAAGTGATTGTCTACATCTAATAGGTAGTTATCGGCATTTTCGCGCTCTGCATCTGTGCCATTAACCGCATCTTTGGAGTCTTGTGATAAATTTGAAATAAAACTAATGCCTTCTTCAGGGTAATCATACTGCCATTTCCATTGATGACCGGTAATCTTAACCGTCATCTGCGCTTTAGAAGTGTCTTCTAAATCGATTAATGTTTTAGAAGCAGGGAATGCCATTCCTATTAGGATAATCATCGGCACAATTGTCCAAATAAGCTCTGCCTTCGTGCTTTCGTGAAAATTAGCTGCGACTGCGCCTTTTGATTTTCTATGGGTAAACATCGAATAAAACATAGCGCCAAATACCACGATTGCAATAGCAACTGATACCCAAAAAACCATCATATGTAAGCCATAAATATCACGACTGATTGAAGTTACTCCCTCAGTCATGTTCAGTCCGTATTCAGCAAATACATTAAAACTTAATAACAATCCAAATACTGCTGTTAGTTTTCTCATCACCTCTCCAAAACTTTAATTAACAATGTGCATATTATTCACAAGAAAGCACACTTTGCAAGTGTATTTGAATATAATAATATACTAATACACTTTTATGGCAGTAAAAAATGAGTATATTAACATTCACTTTTAATTACCTTATATTCAAATGTTTGAAAAACTATTAAAAATCTCAATTATCCTTGCACTCATCGTGGTTGTTTTAGGTGCTTATACTCGACTCGGCGATGCAGGGCTAGGCTGCCCTGATTGGCCGACTTGTTACGGTCAATTGATTGTGCCAGATGTGGAAGATGGCACTAAGCTTGAGGGCTATGAGCGTCCACTTGAGTCCATTAAGGGTTGGAAAGAAATGGTGCATCGCTACGCTGCTTCTTTGTTGGGACTGGTTATTTTTGTATTACTATTTTTGGCAATCAAGGGCAAAGCAAAACACCCTCAGTCGCTTGGACTGCCTGCATTTACTGCTTTTTTTGTGATACTTCAAGGCGCTTTTGGTATGTGGACGGTTACACTACTGGTTCACCCTGGTATCGTTACTACGCATCTGATTGGTGGCTTTTTTACCACTATTCTATTGACTTGGCTATTACTCAACCAAAGTCGCCCACCTATTACTTACAAACATATTTTGAAAAGACACAAGTTATTATTAATGGCAGTTTTATTCATCTTGGGTGTGCAAATTATTCTGGGTGGCTGGACTTCTACCAACTATGCAGCCCTATCTTGTGGCGAAGAGTTTCCAAAATGTTTAGGTGCTTGGTGGCCAGAAATGGACTTTATCAAGGCACTATACTGGGGCCCGATTGGTGTTGATTATGAATATGGCGTATTAGAAAATCCAGCCCGTGCCGCTATTCAAATAATGCATCGCATTGGCGCATTAATCACCGCACTACTCATTGCCACATTGATTTATTCGTTTAAAACTTACCACCACTTAAGGGGAAATTTAACACTGATTGGTGGCTTGCTGCTGGTGCAAATAATTTTGGGGATTTTAAATGTGGTATTGTCAATACCAATGGCAATTGCCACTTTGCATAACGCAATGGCCTTGCTGTTGTTACTCAGCATTATCACCCTAACACACAAGGTGTTTAAAATGCCGTTAGGGCAACACTAACCCAACAACGGCAACCACTGCCATAATAAAACCAATGGTCATAATAAAGCCAACAATAATATAAGGCCATGGACCTTGTTTTTCTGTGCGTTCAAAATCCTTAACCAAGTCTTCTCTCTTGCCCACACCAATCATGGCCGAAGTTACTGCCTTAATGACTTGCCCTAATCCTTTCATAAGTCCTGCCCTAAAGTTATTAATAAATAATGATCAACCAATAGTGCCATAAATAATAGCATTAAATAATTAACCGAAAACATAAAAGCACGCCAAGCAACTCTGTTATCGTCTGGGTTTTTGTAAATTTTAATGGCATGCCCTAAAAATATAAAGCCTAAAATTAAAGCCGAAACAAGATAAATCAAGCCCGACATACCTGCCAAATAAGGCAACAATGTTACCAGCAGCAATAATATCGTATAAAGCAAAATCTGCGTTCTGGTATAAGCCAATCCATGGGTTACTGGCAACATCGGCACATCAACTTTTTTATACTCTTCAACCCGAAAAATTGCCAACGCCCAAAAATGTGGCGGTGTCCAAATAAATACAATTAAAAACAACAACAAAGCATACTCAATATTCTGCGTACCTGCAATTGAAGTCCAGCCTAAAATCGGTGGAGCCGCACCTGCTGCACCTCCAATCACAATATTTTGTGGCGTTGCCCGCTTAAGGTACATGGTATAAATAACCGCATAGCCAATCAAAGAAACAAAAGTCAGCACCATAGTAATAGTATTAACAAAAAACTGCAAAACACCCAAGCCAATTATGCCTAAAAATACCCCCCACATCAACGCCTGATTACGACTCACTTTGCCTTGCGGCAGAGGGCGCTTATCAGTGCGAGACATTTGCGTATCAATTTGCTCATCGACAATATGATTAAATACTGCTGCCGAGGCTGACGCCATACCAATACCAATTGAGGCAAGCACCACCAACACTGGGTCAGGAAAATACGGCGCAGGCACTGCTAAAAACATACCCACTACCGCAGTGAGCAATATCAGTGCTACTACTTTAAGTTTACATAAGCCGAGTAAGTCGCTGAGTGTTGGCATCATTCTATTATTTATTAGCCGATGCGTGAATATTTAAACAGGCGTTGCAAGTCTTTAATTACCCGCCTAATGTCCAAAGATTGTGGGTTATAGTGCAACATCACATTGCCTAATGGATCAATCAAAAATAGCGTGTTGTTTGGAAACTTTCTTAGCTTTTGCTGCAATGCGTTGCTTGGTTTGGCAGTTAATAAGCCTTTTTCCTGCAAATGACTTGAGCCATTAACCAACAGCAGTCTCTGCACACGGCGCATATTGTCATTCATTAAAGTGCGAATAGTTTTCATCTCTTTTAGGGTTTTTTCACAAGCATTGTCGCACACATCAGTTGCGTAAGTCAAAGTCCACAACCCTTGCAAGTCGCCTTGGCTATTCTTGGAAAACACCACATCTTTTTTTTGTGTGGCAATGATTGGATTAACAAACTCGCCGTAATTAACAGTATTACCCGTAAAAGCGGTTGGGTTCCAATAAAAAAACGCCGTCCCCAGCGCAATCGGCAGCACAAACGAAGCCAATAACACCCACAATTCTTTTTTAGAATTCATAAAAAACCTTGTTTTCAAAGCGCAACATAATACGCTTAAGTCATCAAAAAATCAATATTGCAGATTACAACCTAACCTCTATGCCATTTTCTTGCATAGCTTGCTTAGCTTGTTGCACCGTGTATTCGCCAAAATGAAAAATACTAGCTGCCAATACTGCATCTGCGCCACCTTGCAATACGCCTTCAGATAAATGGGCTAAATTACCCACACCGCCAGAGGCAATCACAGGCACGCTCACCGCATCTGTTACTGCTTTGGTGAGCGCCAAATCAAAACCAGTTTTTACCCCGTCACAATCCATTGAAGTTAGCAACACCTCGCCAGCGCCATTGTCGCCTTCGGTCATTTTCAGCGCCCACTCAACAGCATCAATGCCTGTAGATTTACGCCCACCGTGGATAAAAATTTCCCATTTATTATCAGCCACTTTTTTCGCATCAATGGCAATCACAATACACTGTGAGCCAAATTCTTCACTCAGTTGATTAATTAAATCAGGATTAAAAATCGCCGCAGAATTCACCGCAACTTTATCTGCCCCTGCATTTAACATCGTGCGCACATCGTCTGATTTACGGATGCCACCGCCAACAGTGAGTGGAATAAATACCTGATCCGCAATCGCTTCAACCATGTGTATCAAAGTATCCCTGCCCTCGTGCGAGGCGGTGATATCTAAGAAAGTAATCTCATCAGCGCCCTCATTGTCATAGCGTTTTGCCACCTCAACAGGGTCGCCTGCATCTTTAATATTGACAAATTGCACGCCCTTGACCACGCGACCATCACGCACATCAAGACAGGGAATAATTCTTTTTGCTAAACTCATAAACGCAGATTTTACCGTAGTCGGTATAATTCTCGCTTATGAATATTCCAAAACACATCGCAATTATTATGGACGGCAACGGTCGTTGGGCAAAAAAGCGAAAATTGCCACGCATTGCAGGACATAAAAAAGGGGTGAGTGTGGTGCGAGAAATCGTTAAGCACTGTGGCGTAATTGGCGTAGAAACACTCACCTTGTTTGCCTTTAGTAGTGAAAACAAAAACCGCTCTGACGAAGAGGTTACTTTACTTTTTAAGTTGTTTTTAAGTGTGCTAAAACGAGAAGTCAAAAAACTTAATAAATACAGCGTGCGACTCAAAATTATTGGCGAGCTGTCCTTATTCCCTATTGATGTGCAAAAAACTGCCATCGAAGCACAGACATTATTAGCCAACAACACTGGGCTGACTTTAGTAGTTGCAGCTAATTATGGCGGACAATGGGATATTGTAAATGCTTGTAAACAAGCAATTGCCGATGGGGTAACTGCTGATGAATTAAATGAGGAAAAATTTTCGCAATATTTATCGCTAAAAAATAACACAGTGGATTTGCTCATTCGTAGCAGTGGTGAACAGCGCATTAGTAATTTTTTACTATGGGATATTGCCTATAGCGAGTTGCATTTTACCGATACGCTGTGGCCTGATTTTAATACAGAGGATTTGGACAAAGCCATTGAGAGCTTCAACCAACGAGACAGGCGCTATGGAGGCAGGAAATGAATAACTTGACTCAAAGAATACTCACTGCCATTGTGTTGGCTGCTTTGATGTTTTTTTTCGTTTTTAAAGCGCCTGTTATTTGGTTTTTTGGCTATCTTATGGTCATTGTTTTACTGTCTTTATTTGAATTATTAAGACTCACCAACACCTCTACTTTAAACAAAATATTCAGCATTTCTGTTGTCATTATATTTAGTGTCAATATGCTATTTGGGCTACCAACTGGACATCCTTTTGCTGTCCTTATATTCCCCATAGCGTGCGTTTGGTGGCTACTAAACACCTACAAAGTCATCAATTATCCTTGCAATAAACCAACAAACTTTGGGCTATCGACTAACTCACTGTTGTTGCTCACGCCAATATTTGGCTTGTGGCTACTACACCTCACCGACCACAAGCCGTTACTACTTTTGCTTTTCTTAATTGTTTGGGGTGCGGACAGCTTTGCGTATTTTGCAGGTAAGGCGTTTGGCAGGCGCAAACTTGCGCCCAATCTCAGTGGTGGAAAAACCATTGAAGGTGTTATTGGAGGCTTGGTGGGCGTACTTATAATTACTGGTGTCTGGATGTATTTAAACAACGAGACAAATTTATGGCTCTTGCTATTGGCACTAATCACAGGTATTTTTTCCGTGGTAGGCGATTTGTATGAAAGTATTTACAAACGCGAGGCAGGTGTCAAAGACAGTGGCAGTCTTTTACCGGGGCATGGTGGCGTGTTAGACCGCATTGACGGGCTACTCGCTGCTACGCCAATTTTTGTTACTGGCACAATGTTTTTATAATGAAAAATATCACAATTTTAGGGGCGACAGGCTCAATTGGCGATAGCACGCTATCGGTGGTGGATTTGCACCCTGATAAATTTAATGTTTTTGCGTTAAGTGCTAATACCAACTGGCAAAAAATGCAACAGTTGTGCGAGAAATTCCAGCCCAATATCGCAGTAATGACCAACGAAATTGCGGCTGAAAAACTAGCAAAAGCAGTGGGCAATAATACAGAAGTTTTACACGGCAAAGATGCATTGAACGCTATCGCTGTACATGATAAAACCGACCTCGTCATGGCAGCAATTGTGGGTAGTGCGGGGATGCCCTCAAGCCTAGCCGCCGCCAAAGCGGGCAAACGCATCATGCTTGCCAACAAAGAATCCTTGGTGCTAGCGGGGGATTTGTTTATGCAAGCGGTGCGTGATAATAATGCAGAGCTCATCCCAGTGGATTCTGAACATTCGGCAATTTTCCAATGCCTGCAAAGTGGAAAATCAGGATTAAGTAAAATCCAACTCACTGCCAGTGGCGGGCCGTTTTTACACACGCCGATCGAGCAATTAAAAACCATTACTCCCGATGAGGCGTGCGCTCACCCAAACTGGTCAATGGGGCGTAAGATTTCAGTGGATTCTGCCACGATGATGAACAAAGGCTTGGAAGTGATTGAGGCGCATTATTTGTTT
>JAQRMT010000026.1:6889-15295 GCA_028599035.1 Gammaproteobacteria bacterium | reverse complement strand
TCAGCATCTCCATATTTAGAACGCCATTTGTAGAATGTAGCTTGACTCATGCCATGTTCACGGCATAGTTCTGCTACCGTGATGCCTGATTTATTTTGTTTAAGAATGTTGACGATTTGTGTATCTGTATATCTTGATTTTTTCATAAAAAATTCCTTGTTGTTTCATTATAGAATTTTCCACTTTTAGTTTGTTTGGTTTTTTGGGGGTATTACAAATTGGTTCGTTACCTTGAAAATATCGGCACCATTGACACCCCCATATTCAGCCGACAACAAGGCGTAGACAATTTTTTTAAGAGTGTTAGCGATAATACTAACGTTGATCAGGCGCTGCCTACATTTGCTGATATTAATAACGACGGCATATTGGATTTTATAAGTGAAGCAGGTCGTGGACGTGTCGATTACTACGAGGCCACCAGCAATATCATCAAAGTCAAAACCGTCCACCATCAAGACATGGACGGCATCAGCACACACACTGCCAGCGACAAACTCACTGAGACTTTTGCCTGGAATACCTTGACTGCGGACAACAGATACGCCCATGTGCGAGACACCAGTATTACTAATTTTGACCTGTTTAACGACAGCCTAGATGTTTCTTCCCTGCTCAAACATCTGGATGAAGACTCAAAACTAAGTGCCATTTCTGTCCAAAACAGCGGTTCAGACAGTATTCTAAGTATCGGTAGTTTTAATCTTACCCTTGCCAACATTAGCAATATCGATACCACTCAGTTGATCCATGACGGCATAATTATCATCTAATGGTGAAAGCCTTGCCTTCACCATTTGGTGAAAGCCTAACAGGAATAAGGGGACGCCTTGAATTCAACTTGCAAGTGCAACACATTCCATAGAAAATGTGATTATGAGCAACTATCAACATCTAAGCCCTGAAGAACGGGCATTAATTATGATTGAATATAATCAAGGAAAAAGTATTGGCTTATTGGCTTATTGTCTAATGACCAATCACATTCATTTGATACTAAAACCTAACTGACTTAGGAAAAAGTGGCTTGAAATCTCCAATTGAATTAGACCGCTACAATTCAGGACTAAATATGGGGCTGTAGAATACCCGTATTCATTATTACATTTGGCTATTGACCAAATCTCCTAGAGTTTTTATGGCTGCTACGCGTTCAACTGTCCAAGGGCTTGAATAAGTTAGGCGTATGCTGGATTGATATTTATTGCTTGATGAAAATATATCTCCAGGAGAGAATGATATGCCTTTGTTTCTAGCGTCTTCATAGAGTTTAGGGACGCTAATTTGTTCGGGTAATTGGATCCAGGCAACAAAACCACCTTGTGGTTTTGATATTCTGGTTTTTTTTGGAAAATGTTTGTCAATTAAATCAAGCAGTTGGTCTCTCCGATGTCTGTAAGTATCACGCGCTAAGCGAAGATGGCGGTCGTAGCCTCCATGGCTTAACAATTCTGCTACTGCTAATTGAGGTAAGCGTGATACATTGACGCTACTGACAAATTTTTGGTATTCAATTTTTTCTTGGTAGATGCCAGGAATAACCCACCCTACTCTCAAGCCAGGATCGAGCGTTTTTGACACAGAGGAGCACAGCACAACTTGACCTTTGTCATCAAAAGATTTGATTGATCTGGGTCGTTTACTGCCATAGCCTAATTCAGCGTAAACATCATCTTCGATTAGGGGGATGTTGTAATGATGGATTAATTCAACTATTTGGCGTTTGTGCTCATCTGGCATTAGCGACCCCATAGGGTTGTTGTAACAAGGCAGGCTGATAATAACTTTGATTGACCATTGTTCTAGTGCTAATTCTAGCGCCTCGATACTCATGCCTGTTACTGCATCAGAAGGGATTTCGATTGCTTTAAGTCCACATGCTTCGATTAACTGTAATAAGCCGTAATAGCAAGGGGTTTCAATTGCAACAATGTCTCCAGGCTTTGTGAGTGCGCGTAGGGAGAACTCAAGCGCACTCTGGCATCCAGATGTGGTAACAATTTCATCGGGAGAAACCAAAATGCCTGCATCCATTGAGCGTTTGGCTAGTTGTCTGCGTAGAGGTTCGCAGCCTTTAGTGCTGCCATAACCGATACCGAGAAAAGTTTGGTTGCGAACAACAGTTGAAAAGGTTTTCTTAAGCTGGTGAATGACGGGAAAGTCGTTGCCAGGGACGGCAGAGGCAAGGTTGATGAAATTGAATGAACTGACATCACGAATAACTTCCATAATCCGTTGCGCCTTTGTAACATTGCGAGGTACCGAGGTTTTCTGGCTAATTAATGGTGGTGCATATGTTTTTGCTGGAGATCGGCGCACATAATAACCAGATTTTGCTCTCACTTCTACAAAGCCACGCTCTTCTAATACACCATATGAGGCCAATATAGTGGACACACTCACAGATTGTTGCTTAGACATTGATCTAACAGATAATAGCCTGTCTCCAGGTGTATACACCCCTTCTTTAATTTGTTTAATTATTTGGTCGGCAATCTTGTTGTATAGTGTGTTTTCCATATTAAGCAGTACAGAATTGATATAAATATATAATAACAGATGGTATTATACACATCTGTTATCCTCTAAATAAGTATATTTTGACTCTGTACTGGTTCAGATATAAATTCTATAATTTGCCTGATGAGGAAAACTATGGAGAAAGCTATGAATTACATCACACAAAAACATGCCCTAGCGTGCCAACGCTCCAATAAATTCAAGTGTTTTAGTCTGACATTGTATCGTGCAGTATTGAATGTATCTCGGCTATTGGAAATGATAAAAAAATATCACGCCATTTCAAAACAACGAAAAGAGTTGTTGCATTTAACAGATCGTCAATTGGCAGATATTGGTATTAATCGTGAAGAGGCAATACGAGAAGCCAGTAAGCCTTTTTGGCAGTAATGAATACAGATTGTGGATATTAACATTATTAACAAACTGTTTGTTTTCTGGGTAATTTTTTATCTCACTCCTGGCCCAGTGTGGCTATCAGTGATGGAGGCAACGCGCAATTTAACATTCGCAGAGATACTAAGGTTTTTCTTTAGAGTGTTTTTAACTGTGAATTTATCTATCCAGACTTCTCAGGCTATTATTTGCGTGGTATTTGTTGAGTTAATATCCCAATTATTTTCCGATATTGGTATGTGGTTTTATTTGCTAGGTAGCGCGTATACCGCCTATTTATCGTATAAAGTTTTTAAGAGTAAACGGTTAAATACCAATTTAAATTTAACTGTTTATAATCTGGCCATCATTATGCTTTTGTCTCCAAAAATATGGTTATTATTTCCATCAGGTGCGGTTATTGCTACCCAATTAAACCAAGGAATAATCGCAAACTCTCTTATTTTTGCTGTAATAATGTTATTGGTGTCAAACTTATTATTTGTACTTTATGTATTCATTGGAAAGGTCGGAACAAGACTATTAAAAGATAATTTTGCTTATTTAAGCTGTCTTTTATTAGTCCTGTTCTCTGCGTTCTTGTTGCTTGAAGGGGTGAATTTATAGAGACTCTAACTGGATTGAAGATAGATTTGATTAAAACATGGGTAAAATTCAATTTTAAGAAAATTTAGGCAGAAGAATGACAATAATCCCAGCAATAGATTTAAAAAATGGACAATGCGTGCGCCTCAGGCAAGGCTTGATGGAAGACACTACGGTGTTTTCTGATAATCCAGTAGAGATGGCAGCGCAGTGGGTGGCACAAGGGGCAAGGCGGCTGCATTTGGTGGATTTGAATGGGGCATTTGAGGGCGAGCCTGTGAATGCCTTGAGCGTGACTGAGATTGTGTCAGCATTCCCTGATTTGCCTGTACAGATTGGGGGTGGCATTCGCAGTATGCAGATTGCCAATACTTATATTGAAGCAGGCGTTAGTTATCTAATTATTGGTACGATGGCAGTAACAAATTCTGAATTTGTGGCTGAGTTGTGCCGTGAGTTTCCTGGCAAGGTAATTGTGGGTTTGGATGCAAATGAGGGCTTAGTGGCAACGCAGGGTTGGGCGCAGCAGACGGATTTGCATGTGGTAGACTTGTCGAAAAAATTTGAACAAGAGGGGGTGAGCTCGATTGTTTATACCGATATTGCCCGAGATGGGATGATGCAAGGGGTGAATGTTGAGGCGACTGCTGATTTGGCCAGGCAAACCTCAATCCCGATTATTGCCTCAGGCGGTATTACTAATATGGGGGATATTTCTGGGTTATTAACGCAGGCGCATCACGGTATTATGGGGGCGATTACAGGGCGGGCAATTTATGAAGGAACGCTTGATTTTGCCAAAGCGCAACAGTTGTGCGATCAGAAAAGTTAATGAATATAGAAGTCGCCTATGCTCTACCAAACAAACAAACGCTACTTGAGTTGGAGGTGGACGAAGGTGTGACTTTGCAGCAAGCAATTGAGATGTCTGGTATATTGAACATTTATCCGCAAATTGATTTAAACAAAGACAAAACAGGTATTTTCGGCAAAATTGCTAAACTTGGCACCAAGCTTAGAGAAAAAGACCGAGTTGAGATTTACCGTCCACTGATTGCCAACCCCAAACAAGTGCGTAAAGAGCGTGCCGCACAGGGTAAAAAGATGCGTAGTGGCAAAAAAACTTGAACCTTGTTAAAATAGAGTTTTAATTGACGCAAATATTAATGAACGAAGAGCGACCTCCATCGAAATTGCCTTTCTTACAAAGGCTTAAAAATCAGTTTTTTCATACCTCACTTAATTCAAATGAAGCCTTGTTACAGGCCTTAAAAGAGTCTGAGGAAAACCATGTTATTGATTCTCATAGCCGCAGCCTCATCGAAGGCGTGATGCAACTTGAAAACATGGAAGTGCGTGATGTAATGGTGCCAAAATCAAAAATGGTGATGATTGAGCATAATACAGATACTAAGAATTTGCTTGACATTATGATTAAATCTGCACATTCAAGATTCCCAATTATGAACAGCGATAAGAATAAAATTCAAGGGGTTATTTTGGCTAAAGATTTGCTCAGTCATTTGTCTAATGAGCAGAAAAAAGAATTTAGTTGTAAGGAGTATTTACGCCCCATTGTGCTCGTACCTGAGAGTAAAACTTTAGGTGCATTGATGCGAGATTTTCAGCAAAAGCACTCACATATGGCAGTGGTGATGGATGAATATGGCGAGATTGCAGGCCTGGTAACATTGGAAGATGTGTTAGAGCAAATTGTGGGTGAGATTGAAGACGAGCACGACTCAGAAGAAGACAATATTATTGATTTTAGTGGTGGCCGTTATTTACTTAAAGGGCATACGCCGATTGAGGAATTTAATGAATTTTTTGGCGTTGAACTGCAAGCAGAATGTGTGGATACTGTGGCAGGCTTGGTGGTTGCTGGATTTACTTATTTGCCAGAACAGGCAAGTGAAATTGATTTACAAGGATTTCACTTTAAGGTTTTAAAAGCTGATTCTCGAAGATTGCGTTCGTTAGAAGTAATCAAAAACCAATAGTGAGAAGCTTATGTCATCTTTAGAACAAACCGCACAATTAGCCATTGAATTATTAAAAAAATATCAGGTTAGCGATTATGAGTTATTGCTTGGCTCAAGTTCCGGCGTTTCTACTGCAATAAGATTGGGTGAGGTTGAGACCTTGCAATATCATCTTGATAAAAACTTTGAAGTTAGTGTGTTTTTTGGCAAAAAGAAAGGGCGTGCTTCCAGCGTCGATGTTAGCAAGGATAGCCTTGATAAAACCATAGAATCTGCCTGTTTGATTGCAAAATATACTCAAGATGACCCTTTTAACGGCTTAGCGCCAAAAGAATTGATGGCATTTGAAGCACCCGATTTAGACCTTTATCATCCTTGGGATTTGGACGCACAACACAGTATTAATATTGCCAAAGCCTGTGAAGAGGCGGCACTTGCACAAAATGAAATCAACAACTCTGAAGGTGCGGAAGTGTCTAGTTTTCAAGGCGAAGGGTTGTATGCTAATTCCAATGGTTTGATTACTACACAAAACAGCACCAGCCATGCACTGAGTTGTGCACTCATCGCACAACGAGGCGATGAAATGCAAACGGCATATGAATACACTACAGCACTGGATGCAAATAATTTAGAAGTGCCACAACAAGTGGGTAAAAAGGCGGCAAAACTGGCGCAACAAAAACTTGGTGCACGCTCTTTGTCTTCGCAAAAATGCCCTGTGATTTTTACCTCACGACTCTCTGGTGGGTTGTTTTCACAGCTCTTAGACGCATTAAGTGGCACCAAGCAATATAAAAAATCAACCTTTTTGTTAAACAGTATTGATAAAATTGTGCTGCCTGAAGGGCTTAGTGTGCGTGAACACCCCTTTGCAAAAAAGACACTAGGCGCTAAGGCGATTGATAGAGATGGTGTGCTTAAACGAGCGCAATATTTTGTTGAAAATGGGCGAGTTAAAAGTTTCGTCATGGGGCAATATTCTGCTAATCAACTAGGGCTAAAAACAACTGCCAATGCAGGCGGGGTAAGTAATGTGATTGTTGAGGCAAATTTTGACGGTGGCTTAGATGAACTGATTAAGACAATGGACAAGGGTTTAGTGGTAACAGAATTAATGGGCCAAGGCGTAAATACAACAACAGGCGATTATTCCCGTGGTGCATTAGGATTTTGGGTGGAACATGGCGAAATTCAATACCCTGTGTCAGGGGTTACTATTGCTGGTAATCTTAAGGATATGTTGCTTGGGATTGTATCTGTGGGCAACGATGTGGACCAGCGTAGCAATATTAAAGTCGGCTCAGTGTTGGTTAATCAAATGACAATAGCTGGTGAATAGTTTTGATATTATTGTCGTAGGTGGTGGCATGGTCGGGCAGGCGTTTGCCCTGTCAATGACAAATAGCGATTTGAACATTGCCATTATTGAGCCAAATAACCCTAATCCTGAAATACAAAAAAACTTTCATACCCGTGTTAGTGCAATTACGCCAACTTCACAAGCGTTTTTGCATAATATTGGTGTGTGGGATTTAATTCAACGAAAATATGCTTTTACCGATACCAAGGTGTGGGATGAAAATTCGCATGGTAGTTTGGATTTTTCAACGATTGATGACGATTCAACGCATCTAGGGCATATTATAGAAAATGACTGTATTCAATCTGCTATGTTCGCAGCATTAGCCGGCACCAAAGTAGAGTTTATCAGTGCCAAACTTGAAAGTATAGATAAAACCAATCAGGGCTATCAATTGCATTTAGATGACGAGCAACAACTGCAATGCTCCTTATTAATTGGCGCAGATGGCGCTCGCTCCCGTGTTCGGGATTTAGCCAATATTGAATTTAGTGAGACCAATTATCAGCAAAAAGCCATTGTTTGTAATATTCGCTCCGCTAAGGATTTTGAGAAATCAACTTGGCAACGATTTTTGTCCACCAGTATTATTGCCCTGTTGCCCTTGAGTGAGCGCGAAGCGTCCATCGTCTGGTCAGCAGAAAATCACCTTGCCGATGAATTATTGACATTATCGCCCGAGGCATTTGCCCAGCGACTATCAGCAGGGGTGGAATATCGCTTCGGTGAACTGGAAGTATTAAGTGAAATTCAAGCATTCCCACTGATTGAGCGCAGTGCCAAAGACTATGTCAAACAAAACCTAACCCTAATTGGCGATGCCGCCCACAATATTCATCCGTTGGCAGGGCAAGGCGTTAATCTTGGTTTTGCCGATGTTAGTGAATTATCGAAACAATTGAAATCAAATAACCAATCTTTAGAAGATTATAGCATTCTTCGTACCTACGCCAGAACCAGAAGATTGGACAATGAACTGATGGCAAAAACTATGACAGGGCTTAATTGGATTTATAAAGAAAACAGCGAACCAATGAGGTGGTTGCGAGGCTTTGGTATGAATCTGATTAATGAAAATTCAACTTTGAAATCTTTTTTTCAAAAGCACGCTACTGGTAATTAACCATAAAATTTATCGGCAACGCCCGCCCTAGAGTCTTATTAATTATTTTTTGTGCATCCATAGATTTTATTATTTCTTTTGCTATTACCTCTCCAAAAATCGGAGGCACTGCATTACCAATCTGTAAATTTTTAGAGGTCTTGCTGCCGTAAAAAAGATAAGTATCAGGAAAGCCCTGTAATCTTGCACCTTCCCTAGTGCTTAACGCTCTATTTTGAAATGGATGCACGCATCTGGATGAGGATGGAGTGCCAAAATTTCTGGTTATAGTTGGTGTAGGTTGGTCAGAAAAAAGTCTAGCATAAGTATTGGAAAAATACTTCTTTGGCCTTAATCTTTGTGGTAAATCGTTTACAGTTCCGCCTTTAGGGATAAGAGATAAAATCTCAAGCATTTTCTCGCCATAATTTGAACTGTTATGTTCGGTTAGTTTTTTT
>JAQRMT010000026.1:0-6789 GCA_028599035.1 Gammaproteobacteria bacterium | reverse complement strand
TTGTGTAATACCCCATAAAATCAAGCTCCTGTATCAGGGTTCTATATGCAAATCCATTGTACATTGTGGAAAAACCAGTAACATTTTCAAAAATAATGTAATTAGGATTAATTTCATTGACGGCTCTTAAATACTCGTAAAATAAGCTGTTTCTTGGGTCTTTCTTGTTTTTTGAACCAACTGTGCTAAACCCCTGGCAAGGCGGTCCGCCAGAAACCAAATCAACATGAGAAACAGATAATTTTCGCAATTCTTGCTGAAAATCTATTGCATGAATGTCGTTACAAAGTATTTTTGAATTTGGATGGTTTAATGCAAACGATTTCGCAAAATCTCGTTCAATTTCATTTGCCAATATCACCTGAAACCCCGCACTTTCCAATCCAATACTTAGCCCTCCTGCACCAGAAAAAAGTTCTACAGCTATTAATTTTTGGAAATCAATCATATTGACAACTCTAACTCATCAAGAGATGGTAGAGGGTCAAGTAAGCGCCATTTAAAATAATTTTGATCAATTGTAAAGACACTTTGCCCTTCCATTTGATGCCGAGTTACAAAATTAACATCGTTTTCCTTGATAGTATCAAGTTGAACAAAAGCAACCTGCCCATTAAAAAGGTCTATATGGATACAAATAGATGCCTCTTTATACCTCTCATAAACCCTGTGGGCCTCTCTAACTTTGTGTTCTTTTATATCGTTTATACCTTGAAAGCCTGACTGAACTTCAATTCTGATTTTTTTATGGTTTATCTTAATTTCAAAATCAGCTTTTGGACTTTTTCTAAATGTTTCAATGTTTTTTAAATCATCATCACCAATTTTTTTTATAGAACTCTCAGATATGCTAAATATTTTTGAGAATGTTGGAATAAAATACTCGGCTATTGAATAACCTCTTAACCACGAAAATAAAACCGCCTCAGGCCTTCTACCTTGATTGTTTAGTTTTGGCAATAATCCATTTTCTTTAATAATATCATAAGGATGCTCAACATTGTCTTTAAGAAATTTATTTAATCTTGGTTTTTTATAAGGTTTATCAGCGATGCTATTAATTTTTTCAAGTATTCTTTTAAGTCTTTCATTTAGATTATCTATGTAATCAAAGTCCACTCCAGGCATTACATCTTTTCCGCCAAGAAAACTTTTTGCATTATTCTGGTTTGTAAACCCAATAGAGTCCCTATATCGTTTAAAATAATCTGCTGGATTTTCATTCATATTACATACCTTTCTGCTTATTATTAAATTGTTATAATCACCAAGCGCATTCTACCTTAACCCGCTAAAAAAAATATCCATCATTAATAAAATCTAACTACATCACTTTAAAGTCTTTGGCAGATTATTTATAAATTATTGTTGGCGTAATAACGACATCAAGGGGCGCATCCCAAGGCTTGGCGTTGAGTTTCTCTACCTTTTGACAATCAAATGCCAATCCATAAATCTTTGGATTGGCATTGTGTTCTTGATGTTTTTTAAAGGCTAGAGTGCGGTCATAAAAGCCACCACCCATACCTAGGCGGTTTTTCTGCGTGTCAAAACCCACCAGTGGCATAAAAATAATATCAAGTTGCTCGGCGTTTAATATGTCAGTAGAGGTGGGCTCAGCAATGCCAAATTTATTGTTTTTAAATTTATCTCCAATTCTTGCAAATTTAAGACTTTTATCGTCTAATATCGGCAAATAGATACTAAATTCGTTATCTTCTAAGAAGTTTTGTATATGTTTGGGGCTAATTTCCCCATCATTTTCTAAATAGAGGGCAATTTTTTGCCCTTCTTGGAAGTTTACTACTTGCTGCACTTTCTGTAATAGTTGCCGTGCAAACGCCTCACGATGATGATCTGAGAGTGTGCGTCTTTGATTGCGGAGCGATTGCCTCAATGTTTGCATAGTTAATTAACTGGAATTCGAGTGTCTATTACCCTGTGTGACTTAAAACCTGAACCATAAGGTTCAAGGCGGAAGTTTGAAGTTCGCCGCAGGCTTCCCACTTCAGGCACTACATAGAAATTCTCTAGCAAGGCAAGGCGGGCTTGCTCAATAGCGAACTATCGCATTTCCTTATTTTTTTATTTATCAGCTCAGGGGACAAAAGCCAATCACAAAATAATAGACAGTTACCATTATCGCTGTTTTAGCGTGGCAGTAAGTGTTTTTTTTGTATTTTATTATTGTGTTGCTCGGTCAAGCAAACTTCTTTCTGTAAATTCCCATCTATTCTATCAAACCCACTCCTATTAATCCATTAAAAAACTACATCATCACCCTAGTCATAGTTTACTATTTTATCCAAAAACAGAATATTATCCGTTTATACTGGAAAATTAGGCAGTATCGATACACCTAACCCAATCACGCCACTGGCGGCGATGACGGTCATAATGCCAATTTTAAAGCGGAACAGTGTGATAAATGCGGCGAGTGCGATGGTGGTGGCTATCCAATCAGTTTGCTGATTTTGATACAGAGTAGCAAGGGCGAAAAAGACGGCTAAATTAACAATCACACCAACTACGGCGGCAGTAACGGCTGAGAGTGGTGCACTGAATTTCAGATCACCTCGGGTGGCTTCAACCCCTGGACCCCCTAAGAAAATGAATAAAAAAGAAGGCAAGAAGGTGAAAAAAGTAGCAACACAAGCACCGGCAAAGCCTGCTAATAGCATTGATTCTGCACCGAAGATTTCCCTACCCCATGCACCCACAAAACCCACAAAGGCGACTACCATAATCAGTGGACCTGGTGTGGTTTCGCCGAGTGCTAAGCCATCCATCATTTGGGTGGCACTTAACCATTGGTATTGATCAACGCCGCCTTGGTAAATATAGGGTAATACGGCGTAAGCGCCGCCAAAGGTAACGAACGCTGCTTTGGTGAAAAACTCGGCCATATCATGCAAAACTTTATTATCTAACAAGTTTATTACCAACAGACCAAGGACGATACCGACAACTAAAAAACTTAATAGGCGAGACCACTTAAATTTGGCATGATCGGGAATAGGTGTATCGTCGTCAATCAATGCCGTGCCGTAACTACTTTCACCAGTGCCATGATGCGCACTTGTTGTAAAGGTGTTAGGTAATAATTTTGCACCGAAAAAGCCAATGGAGGCGGCAATCACAACGATATAAGGAAAGGGGATTTGAAACTGATAAATGGCAATAAATGCCAATACGGCAAGCACTTTTAGAATGTTATTTGATAGGGCTTTAGAGCCGATACGATAAGCGGCAAACAGAACAATAGCGGTTATCGCCGGCTTAATGCCGTATAAAATACCAGCGACTTCGTTAAGTGTGCCGTAGGTTAAATAAATCCAAGTGAGCGTGCTCAAAATAAACAGAGAAGGTAAGACAAACAACACGCCGGCGACAAACCCGCCCCGTACACCGAACATTAACCAACCAATATAGGTGGCAAGCTGTTGGGCTTCAGGACCAGGTAAAACCATGGTGTAATTAAGTGCGTGTAGAAAACGATGCTCAGAAATCCAGCGGCGTTTTTCTACCAATTCTTGGTGCATCATAGAGATTTGCCCTGCGGGACCTCCAAAACTAATAAAACCCAGTTTTAACCAATAAAGGAAAAATTGAACAAAACTGGGTTTTGAAGGGGGCTGTGTTATGTTCATTTTTTTCCTTTTTAAAGTAAAAAACCCCAACTGCCGAAGTAGTTAGGGTTTGTTCGAAAGATTAAATAGAGGGTTTATTTATCGGCAATCAGTTTATGAATGATTGGATATAAAATAACTTCCATTGCTAACCCCATTTTATTACCTGGTATCACAATGGTGTTGCGTCTAGATATAAATGAGCCTTCAATCATATTTTTAAGATGAGAGAAATCAACCGGTGTTTTATTTAAATCTTTAAAGCGAATAACCACAAGAGATTCATCTGGTGTGGGAATATCACGGGTAATGAAAGGATTGGAAGTGTCAACAGTTGCAATGCGTTGAAAATTGATGTCAGTTTGAGAGAATTGCGGAGTGATGTAGTTAATATAATCAGGCATTCTGCGCAAAATCGTATCTACTGTGTCTTCTGCTGAATAGCCTCGCTCGGCATTATCACGACTAATTTTTTGAATCCACTCAAGGTTCACACTGGGAACAACGCCAATTTTAAGATCACCGTATTGCGCCATATCCACGCCATCAGCTACAACAGCACCATGCAGACCTTCGTAGAACAATAAATCTGTGCCATCGCCTACTTTTTCCCAAGGAGTGAATTGACCTGGGTTGAGGTCTGATCCCAGTCTTTGATTGTGCTCGGCTGCCTCATCATCAGAGTGAATATAGTAACGGCGATTACACACTCCTGTAGAACCATAATCTTTAAAAGTTTGCTCAATTTTGTCGAATAAATTCGCTCCTGGACCAAAATGTGAGAAGAAATTATTACCTTGTTGCTCTTGTTCTTGCACTGCGACTTTCATAGCAGCACGGTCGTATTTATGAAAACTATCACCCTCAACAATCAATGGCTTAATACTCTCTTTGTTAAAAATGTACTCAAATGCACGCTTTACAAAAGTGGTTCCAGCGCCAGATGAGCCGGTTACCACAACAACAGGATGTTTCTTTGACATATTTTCTCCTAATTTGAAATAAGTTTAAAAATCTAAGTTATCGACAGAAAGCGCATTATCTTCAATAAAGTTTCTACGCGGTTCTACCTCGTCGCCCATTAAAGTTGAGAAGACTTCATCTGCTACAATAGCATCTTCAATCTTCACCTTTAACAAAATTCTATTTTCTGGGTCCATTGTTGTTTCCCAAAGCTGCTCTGGATTCATCTCACCCAAACCTTTGTAGCGTTGGAAACTTTGCCCTTTTTTCGCATCGTTCATTAAAAAATTAACCACCTCGGTAAAATTTTTCACTTTAACATTCTTTTCTTTCTTTTCGATATAAGATTCTTCACTAAGCACACTTTCAATATCTTTTGCGAATTTTGAAATAATCTCATAATCTGCGGAACTAAAGAATAGCTGTCCAAGATAATCAGTATCAGTGTCCATACCATAAACAGACAATGTATGTTCAATTTTTTGGGTGTCGGTGTTAAAAATAACTCTGTGTTGCTGTTCTGGCGACAAATCTTGCGTTAATTGTTGTACTAATTGGCTTACCCATGTATTTACTTTTTGTACATCAGTCAAATCACTTAAAGGAGGTAAACTGGCAATAGCACGCAACAACACAGGGTTAATATTTTTCGATAGGCGCTCAATAATAGTATTAATTTGATAATAATCTTTCATGGCAGATTCTAAAGCAACCCCTGAGATTGCGGGCGCTTGTGCGTTAGTAAATAAGCGTGCTTCATTCACAGCTTCTTGTAATAAATAATCGCTTAATTCTTGGTCGTCTTTGAGATAGCGTTCTTGCTTGCCTTTTTTAATTTTATATAAAGGCGGTTGAGCGATATAAAGATAACCATTTTCAATCAATTCGGGTAAATAACGGTAAAAGAAAGTGAGTAGTAAGGTACGAATATGCGCACCATCCACATCTGCATCAGTCATAATCACAATCTTGTGATAACGCAATTTCCCAATATCGTATTCTTCTTTACCAATACCACAACCCAATGCTGTAATCAAAGTACCCACTTCGACAGAAGCCAGCATTTTTTCAAAACGAGCCTTTTCAACATTCAAGATTTTTCCTTTAAGAGGTAAAATTGCTTGAGTGCGACGATCTCGACCTTGTTTAGCAGAACCACCCGCAGAATCACCCTCAACTAGGAAAATTTCACTTTCGGCTGGGTCTTTTGTTTGGCAATCGCTCAATTTTCCTGGTAAACCGGCGATATCAAGTGCACCCTTACGACGAGTCATCTCTCTGGCTTTTCGTGCTGCATCACGAGCTCTTGAAGCCTCTAAAATCTTACCAACGATAATTTTGGCTTCATTTGGGTTTTCTAATAAATAATCACCCAGTTTTTCGTTAAGTGCTGATTCAACTGGTGCACGCACCTCAGATGAGACTAATTTGTCTTTGGTTTGTGATGAAAACTTAGGGTCTGGCACTTTGACTGAAACAATCGCTGTTAGACCTTCCCGAGTATCTTCACCTGTGATGGTAGATTTTTCTTTTTTCGCCATACCTGAATTATCAATATAATTATTCAGTGTTCGAGTGAGTGCACCTCTAAAACCCGCTAAGTGAGCGCCACCATCACGCTGAGGAATGTTATTAGTAAAGCAATAAATACTCTCCTGATACGCATCACTCCATTGTAAGGCGACATCAATAACAATATCTTCTCGCTCAGCTGAAATAGAGATAATATCATTATGAATTGGGGTTTTAGATTTATTTAGATGTTCGACAAAAGCAGTAATACCGCCATCATACTCAAACACATCTTTACGCCCTGTTGCGAGTTCTTCAATTTCAATATGAACGCCTGAATTTAAAAAAGATAATTCGCGTACACGATTGGCTAAAATATCGTATTTAAATTCAGTAATTGCAAAAACTTTAGGGCTGGGTTTAAAGTGAATAGTGGTGCCTGTCGTGTCTATTTTACCCGTGACTTTCATTGGGGCATCTGGCACACCCAGTGTATAGCTTTGTTGATGAATCTCACCACTACGATACACCGTTAAATTCACTGTTTCAGATAAGGCGTTAACCACAGAAACACCTACACCATGTAAACCACCAGATACTTTATAAGAATTATCGTCAAACTTACCCCCTGCATGGAGGATGGTCATAATAACTTCTGCTGCACTTATTCCTTCTTCAGGATGGA
>JAQRMT010000025.1 GCA_028599035.1 Gammaproteobacteria bacterium | reverse complement strand
CCGTTGGGTAGCACAAAATAGGCAATGAGGTGGCAGTATTTGCCTTCATCGGTTTTATCAATGGTGATCTCTCACTCCTAAGATCCTGCTTAGTAGCGTATGCGTTCCCAAGCAGGAGCTTAAGAACGAGGTAAAAAAACAAGTGGTGTGTGGGTTGATTGTTATATTTTGTCAATGAGTTTAGAAAGTATGAGGAAAACGCCCATTGCGCCTACAAGCATATAAAGATTTTTGTTAAGGGCTTTTTGGATGGAGTGTTCAACCTGCTCTGCAAGTAAGGTGAATTTTCCCTCTAGTTCAATAAACTTTTTATCAAACTTGCTTTCTAGGGCGGTGAATTTACCTTCTAGGGCGGTAACACTGTTGGTTACTTCGTTAAGTTTTAGGTCTAGGTGGTTGGTATGGTTGTATTGCGACTTGAGTAACAGGGTGTTGATGTCGTCTTGAGATAAGCCTTTGCCTTTAGAGAAACGCTGTTCAATTTCTTCAACCTTGGGGGTGATCATCTCGATGAGTATATCATCTACATTAGTTTTACTCATAAGGGAGGTGGGTTTTTGTGTGGTAATTGTTAGTTGTTATTCCATAGAAGTGGTTTTTGGTGTGGGTTAGTTGAAAACAGAGTGGGGAAGGTGAAGGCAAGGCTTTCACCAAAACAGCGTGGTGAAGTCCTTGCCTTTACCTCTCGCCCCTAAGCGCCTTGACAAGCGTCAAGGGTGGGTCTTACAAGGAGGCAATAAAAAACCCAGCGGTTAGGCTGGGTTTTTTGTGCCTACAAAAACTAAAAGTTATTGTGGGTGTACATTCACTGCTTGAGGACCTTTGTCGCCGTCTTCTAGGTCGAATTCTACTGTTTGACCTTCGTCTAGTGATTTGTAGCCGTCGCCTTGAATAGCGCGGAAGTGAACAAATACATCGTCGCCACTTTCTTGTTCAATAAAACCAAATCCTTTTTTTGCGTCAAACCATTTGACTGTTCCTGTTGTAGACATAATGTCTCCTATATATTATAAAAAAAATACCGAAAAAAACCACTACTTTTATAACTTAGGGTTGATGTTTGACATCAATACATAACAATAAACAGCAGCTGTATTCTTACCAGCGGGCACGATTTTAGCATATCTTTTTTGCTAAAGTTGACATTCATTGAAAATAAGTGCTTCTGTTTGTTGAGTTAATAGGCGCTTTTGTGTTGTTTAAGGCTTAGTGTGAGCGTGAGAATTTGGGTTTTTTGCCACGCTTGTTGCTTCTGTCATCGTCTCGTTTGCGATTTTTTGAGAATTTTTTGCGTCCAAAGTTGCGTTTTCCAGCGTTTGATTTTGCGCCGCCTGTAGTTGCTTTGTTGTTTTTTTCAGTGAGTGGTGCCATGTTTAGGCGTTTGCCGCAAACGATGATTTTTTGTAGCATTGCTAATACTTCGCTGGGCATTTCATCGGGTAAATCAATGGTTGAGAAGTTATCAAAGATTTGAATTGAGCCGATGTATTCGCTGTCCATTTCTGCCTCATTTGCGACTGCGCCTAGGATGTTGCCTGGTTTTACGCCGTTGTTGTTACCCACATCGACACGATAGCGGTGCATTGGGATTTGTGGGTGGTTTTTTAATGGGGTGGCTTTGGGGGAGATGGTTTTTTCTTCGCCTTGGGTTTGTTCTCTGCCAAAACTTTGCATCTTGTCTGAGATGAGTAGTGGTTCGCTGCCTTGGGCGATGAATGCTAGGGCAGAAGAGACTTTGGAGGCTTCAATGTCTGGATTTTCTGCTTGAAATTCGCTGACCAGTTTTTCAAACACGGTTAAATCTTGGTTGCTGATGGTTTGCACTATATTTTGTTTGAAAGTCTCAATGCGTTTGGCGTTAATGATTTTTGCTGTGGGTAATTCCAGTGGGTCAATTTTCTGACGAGTAACGCGTTCAATGGTGCTGAGCATGCGTCTTTCACGGTTTGATACGAATAAAATTGCTTCGCCTTTTCGGCCTGCACGGCCTGTTCTGCCAATGCGATGCACATAGGATTCAGCGTCTTGTGGGATGTCGTAATTGACCACATGTGAGATGCGTTCTACATCTAAACCACGGGCGGCAACATCGGTGGCAATGAGGATGTCAATCTTGCCTTTTTTGTAGTTATTAATAATGCGTTCTCGTTGGCTTTGTTGAATATCGCCGTTAATTGCCTCTGCTGAGAATCCTCGTGCAGAGAGTTTTTCTGCCAGTTCAACTGTGAGTGTTTTGGTTCTAACAAAGATAATCATTGCATCAAACGAAGTAACTTCAAGGATGCGGGTTAATGCTTCTAATTTTTGTGACAAACCACCAACCATGCAGTATTTTTGGGAAATCGTGGTGGCTGTTTCGGTTTTGGTTTTTATCTTGACAATTTTTGGTTGGTTAAGGAATTTTTCTGCTACTTTTTTAATAACAGGTGGCATGGTGGCGGAGAATAGGGCAATTTGTCGTTGCTCAGGAATGCGTTCCATTACCCATTTAATGTCATCAATAAAGCCCATTTTTAGCATTTCATCTGCTTCATCTAAGACAAAAGACTTGAGGTTGTCTAGTTTTAAAGTGCCTTTTTTAATGTGATCCATTACCCGACCTGGCGTGCCAACTACGGCGTGTACGCCTCGTTTTAGCGGACGCAGTTGAATATCGTAAGATTGTCCGCCATAGATAGGCAGCACATGAAAGCCTTTCATGCCTCGTGCGTAGGTTTGCACCGCTTCTGATACTTGAATTGCCAGCTCACGAGTGGGGGTTAAGATTAATAATTGTGGTGCATTAACAGTTAAGTCGATTTTATCAAGCAGTGGCAGAGCAAAAGCCGCTGTTTTGCCTGTGCCTGTTTGTGCTTGGCCGATGACATCTTTTCCATTGAGCAAGTGGCGGATACATTCTTGTTGAATGGGTGATGGGGTTTCGTAGCCGAGGGTGGCTAGGACTGTTAAAATTGAATCAGACAGCCCTAAATCGCTGAATTTGGCTTGTGGTTCGTTACTTGATTGATTGTCAGACATAGATTTTATGGAGGGGCAAAGAGCGCAATTATACCTATATCAGTTTTTTATTATATAATTATTTCTTATCGCTGTTTTTTTGTTGCAAAGTAATTTTTTTATTGTATACTTGTCACAGTTCAACCATAAAAAGTAAGGTTATTATGATTCAAACAACTATTGAGCGCTTAGCGCAGTCTGAATATTCACCTGCCAAATTATTTTTTGGCTTTTCAATTTGGCTTATTCTTATTCCACCTGTAAGTGCCTTTTACGGTATGCATTATTATGGCTGGTCACTGGGTATATCAGACCCGATTCGCCTAAGTTTAACGCAATCAATTGCGATTGCTATTTTTTATTTCTTGGCACTTGTTGTTGGCTTTTTTGTTACCGCATTGACTATTAAATGGATGTCTACTGTCTATGCGCCTAAGGCTACTTTAAAAGATTCTTTTGCCGTGGTTACTGTGGTGACAACGCCGATTATGTTGGGCGGTATAGCGCATTTATACCCTTCTATTTTATTTCATGTGATTGTGCTTTCTCCAATTTTCGCATTAAGTGGTTATTTGTTATTTGCCTCTATCCCCGTGTTGTTAAAAACGGATTATGATCGAGGCATCTTTATGGGTTGCTCGCTGTTTGGTTTTATATCAACTGCTGGCATTTCTTTATTAGGCATTAGTGCCATTGCTTGGGTGCACGGTATCGGCCCTAATTTAGGAGTTTAATTTTATGAACAAGAATTCTCACTATACAGATTCTGCCACTGTTTTTTTATTGTTTTGTACAATGATTTGGGCAGTTATTGGCATGGGTGCCGGTGTTTATCTAGCAGCCGAATTGGTAATGCCATGGCTGAATTTTGATATTGCAGAAATTACCTTTGGGCGTTTGCGTCCGTTCCATACCAATGCTGTTATTTTTGGCTTTGGTGGTTCGGCATTAATCGCAACTGCATTTTACAGTGTGCAACGCACCTGTCATGTGCGCTTGTTTTCACCAAGCCTAGCATGGATTGTGGCGATTGGCTGGCAAATTGGTGTGGCAGTTGGGGTGGCAAGTTTACTTATGGGTTATACCAGTAGTAAAGAATATGCTGAGTTTGAATGGCCAATTGATATTGCAGTTGCTATTGTTTGGGTGAGTTTTGGTGTTGTGTTTTTTGGCACACTTGCTACTAGAAAAATCCGCCCAATCTATGTTTCTAATTGGTTTTATGGGGCGTTAATTATTGTAATAGCAATGTTACATATTGTTAATAGTTTGGCAATACCTTATAGCTGGACACAGGCATATCCTGTTTACGAAGGCGCACAAGATGCAATTGTGCAGTGGTGGTATGGACATAATGCAGTTGGTTTCTTCTTAACAGCAGGTTTTTTGGGTATGTTTTATTACACACTACCAAAACAAGCAGGCAGACCTGTTTGGAGTTATCGTCTTTCAGTGATTGCCTTTTGGGCGTTTGTTTATACCTATATTTGGGTAGGACCACATCACCTGCATTACACCTCTATTCCTGATTGGTTAATGACGGTGGCAGTGGTGATGAGTATTATTTTAATCCTGCCTTCTTGGGCAACAATGCTGAATGCGGTGATGACTATGAGTGGCGCTTGGGACAAATTGCGCACCGACCCAGGTATGAAGTTTGTGGTAGTGTCAATGATTTTTTATGCCTTGTCTACTTTTGAAGGCCCAATGTTGGGGATTAAAAGTGTGAATGTTATTAGTCATTACACCGATTGGACGGTAGGACATGTGCATTCAGGTGCGTTGGGTTGGAATGCCTTTGTTACTTTTGGTACAGTTTACTTCTTAGTGCCTAAGCTGTTGGGCACATCTGAGTTGTATAGTAGGCGTTTGGCAAATATACATTTTTGGTTGGCGTTGATGGGTGTGTTGATTTATATTGTAGCGTTGTGGGCATCAGGCGTAGCACAAGGTATTATGAACTTATCGATTGATGATTATGGGCAACTAAACTATAGTTTTGTTGACATCATGTTGGTAACCATTCCTTACCATTGGATGCGTTTAGCAGGCGGCTTGATGTTCTTATTAGGCGCGCTATTGATGGCTTATAATTTGTATCGAACTTATGCTTCGAGCAAGCGTAATTTACCCGTTTTGGTGAAAATACCAAAAGTTCACCCAGGCAACGAAATTTAGGAGAGTTTAGATGTTAAAACTACATAGAACTATTGAAAGTAATTCAGCACTGTTGATATTTGGTATTTTGGTTGTCTCCTCGATTGGCGGCTTTGTGCAAATCGTGCCGAATTTATTTGATGAGTCTTTGCATAAAGGCACAGAGAATGTTAAGCCTTATAGCGCTTTACAATTAACAGGTAGAGATATTTATATTCGTGAAGGGTGTGTGGGTTGTCATTCTCAACAAATTAGACCCTTGGTGGCAGAAGTGATGCGTTATGGCGAGGCTTCTGTATCAGGTGAAGGTATTTATGACCGTCCATTTTTGTGGGGTTCAAAGCGTACTGGACCTGACTTGGCAAGACTGGGTGGCAAGTATAGTGATAAATGGCATGAGTTACATTTGAACGATCCACGCTCAGTAGTACCTCAGTCAATTATGCCCGCTTACCCCTGGTTAGCTAAAAACAAGGTGAGCACAAAGGACATTACCGCTAAGTTAGAATTACTCCAGTGGTATGGACACCCTTACACTGATGCAGAAATTAAACAAGCAAAACAAGCGATTAATGGCAAAACAGAGCTAGATGCAGTGATTGCCTATCTGCAAGTGTTGGGGACTTTCCGCTAATGTGGCAGTTTGTTTTAATTGGCGATATGATAGCCATGGGCTTCATGATCGCCTTGATTATGTGGATGTCGATGAAACAAAGCAAGGAAGCGCAAGATTCTTGTATGAATATTCCCTTATTTGATGAGGAAGAAGTAACAGGAGAGAAACATGGCTGATTTACCTTTTTTTTGGCAGAGCGTTGTCGTTATACTGACTGCCGGCGGACTGATTTATTTATTAACTTTAGGCATTAGCATCCATTTTAGTAAAGCATCAGATGTTCATGATGTAAGCTGGGATGAGACCTTGGAAGAAGGCATTAATCCAGCGCCAGCATGGTGGTTTTGGCTGGGCATTAGTTCTGCAATTTTTGCAATTTTTTATATGATTTTTTACCCAAGTTTTGGTAATTACAACGGTCTGCTTAGCTCAACCATTGTGCAGGAATATATCGAGCATAAGGCAAATCTTGATGATGAATATTACAAAGAGCTTTCTACCTTAGAACAATCAGATATGGCCACTTTACAAGCCAATCCTGAGGCGATGCGTTTAGCAAGTAACACCTTTGCACAGTATTGCGCTTCTTGTCATGGTGCAGATGCTTCAGGTCAAGGCGAGTTTCCAAATTTAGTTGATGAAGAATGGTTCTGGGGTGATAAGCCTGAGCAGATTACTCAAACTATTGCTCATGGCAGAAGGGCAGTGATGCCAGCTTGGGGTGCACCGTTGGGCGATGAAGGTGTTAACAATGTAGCGAATTATGTTAAAAGCATTTCTGACAATACTTACAATGAGGAGACACACGCCGCTGGTAAAGGAAAATACAAACAATTTTGTGTTGCTTGCCATGGCGTTAATTTACAAGGTAATCCAGTATTTGGCGCACCTAATTTGGGCGACGGTGTTTGGATTTATGGCGGTGATTTAGAATCAATCAAACAATCAATTGCCTTTGGCAGAAAAGGGGTAATGCCAGCACATAAAGATAGGCTTACACCGCTACAAATAAAATTATTAGTGGCTTGGCTGAAGCGTAATAAGTAAATTCACTTAATGATTAACACCCTTATATTGCATGGTGTTATAGTCAGTCAGCGCTAGTTACTTATTAATCAGTAGTTAAGTTGGTATTCTATGTAGGCTATCTGCTGGTATTTGCTTAAATAACACTCTGTCTTCAAATCTAGTGTGGGTTTTCAGCAATTCTCCAAATTTTAATAGATTGTCGGTATTTATGTCTTTCGCTAATCTTAATAATTGCCTATGTTCGCTGATTATGCGCTGACAGTCTGGCTGATTGTTTTGCGTAAGTAATGGCAAAATATATTGCTCTTCAAAATTAAAATGGCTTAAAAAGTCCTGCTCAAAGTTTTCTGCTATTTGTTGACATATTGCCACTTCATTGCCTAATTTTTTTGCATTAATTGCTTTGTTAGCTAGTGATAGTGATAAATGATGTTCTTTTGTTAGCGCTATTAATTGTTTGGGTATTTTCATTTTAAATTTATCCAAATAAACCATCAGTTCTTTTTTGAAAAAACATTTTGGCATATATCAATACAAATAAGCTAAATGCGGCAATCCACAATAATTGAGAAATGATGATAAGTTGCGGATAATATTCGCCCCAAAATAGGGTGGCAATAACTCTAAATATAAATACTGCAACCAGCATAGAAAAAATAACACCCAGTGCTTTTGGCGGTGAAAAGACATTTCTACCTGTATGGCCAAGGGTAACTCTGCTCATCATACTGAGTGTTATAAGTCCAATAGCAATCGCAAAGCTATGTGTTGCCGTATTTTGTGGCAAGGTTATAAAATAGTCGATAACGGTTAATAAAAATGCGAAATTAATCATCCCATAAGCAACATACAAACCCCAAAGCAATGGCTTATTCCAAATCCCATTATCATACCAATAGAGCATTCTGATACTATGAATAATAAATAAAAATAGGGCGCTAATTTGCATTATATGCGTTTTAAAGAAGATGACATCAATGGCAAATACAACAAATAAAATCAGACTACTTAAGTCTAAAAATTTAGAGTTTTTTAGCTTAATATTGGTGCTCGTGGCATTTTCAATAAAAAACGGAATCAGCCTGCGTATCATCATCAAAATAAGCGCAACAACTGTATAAAAAGCGATGTAAATACCTAGATACTGTCCATTTTCTAGGTAGCCTAAAGCGCCAATATAAAATAAGATATTGGCAATAACAAAAGTCAATAATTTAAAAACAATAGGTAAATTCTGCCAGTTTTTGGCTTTGATAATGGGAATGGCTATGAACAATAAAGAAAAGATTAAAAAGACCAAATCAATTATCATTTGATAAAAAATATAATCATTTCCCATTACAGACAACACTCTGGCAATCAACCATGTCAACCCTAAAAACAATAAAGGATAGCCATTAATTGTTTTGAGTTTTGTCCAGTTTTGCGTTGCCGTTAATAAAAACCCCACAATAACAGCCATCGCATAGCCAAAAATCATCTCGTGTGCGTGCCAATAATGTGTGTTAAAGTCAACACTGATTTGCTGGGTAAAAAATAACAACCAAGTCAGCATTAAAAACGATGATCCTACGCCAGCGGCAAAGAATAGAACTCTAAAACCAGATCTTAAGAATGCAGGCATTTTGCTTTTGTTTTCCATTAAATTTATCATCATATTTGTCGGGTTAAAACGCTGTATTTTACTTCCATTTTATTGAACAACCCATTGATGGAATTTGTCCTATTGGACCTTGTCCAGTGTTTGCTACTTGGTGCATGGCATCAAACAAATCTCGCTTAGCATCTACTGGGGCAGATTCTTTGCGTGATGCATCTAATCGACCACGGTATTGTAGTTTTAAGTCGGCATTATAGCCAAAGAAATCAGGCGTGCAAACTGCGCCGTATGTTTTTGCCACCTCTTGGGTTTCATCAATCAAATAAGGGAATGGAAAATCCATTTTCTTAGCAATTTTTTGCATATTTTCAAAAGAATCTACTTCATATTCTTCTGGATTATTAGACATAATTGCAACAGCATTTAAACCTAATGCCTTCAATTCTTTAGTGTCTCTGATAATACGTTCAATGATAGCTTTAACATACGGACAATGATTGCAAATAAACATTATCAATAGTCCATTTTTGCCTTTACAACTTGTTAAGTTATGTATTTTTCCATCTACACCTTTGAGATTGAAATCAATCGCGGGTGTGTCAAAATCGCAAACTGGGGTTTTCATGCTAACCATATTGTGTCCTTAAGAATGTAATAAATTTTGAATAATATACCCTGCCATCATCAAGCCAAAAATATTGGGCATATAGGAAATAGCACCATTTACTGCCCTGGGCCTACCTGCAGGCGAGGTGTCGGTGGCAGTGATTGCTTGATGTGGCAATGCTTTAATTGGCAATTCAGTGGAATGCACAACGGGGAAGTTCATTGAGGCTTTGATACGCCTGAGTCGTTTACGCATTTCTCTGGCTAAAGCACAATTTTGGGTTTTGTCCATGCGGGAAATCCCTACCTTAGTTGGGTCTAATCGCCCACCTGCCCCCATACTGGAAATAATCGACTTGCCAGATTGATTGCAACTGTCAATCAACACGGTTTTGTAGGCAATAGCGTCAATGCAATCGGCGACAAAATCTAGGTCTTGTTCAAGAGCAATGGCTTGTGCTTTATCTCTATCGATAAATTCATTGCGCTTAATAACCACGGTGTCGGCATTAATATCATTCAATCTATCGGTTAAAACATCTACCTTGTATTTGCCTAATGTTGAGTTAAGGGCGATTAATTGTCGATTAAGGTCAGTGCTTTCTATCACATCAAAATCCACCAAAGTTAATGTGCCAACGCCAGCACGACATAGAGCTTCAGCACAAGCGCCACCAACGCCACCCAGTCCAGCAATCAATACATGGGACTCTGCTAATCGTGCTAACCCTTGTTGACCTAATAATATCTCAGTGCGTGCGCAGTTTCCACTCATTACGAAAGTCCAAAAAGTAAAATAGCGTTATTATCACATTGTGTGATGAGTTTTTCTATCGATATTTGCTTGAGTTTGGCGATTTCTTCGGCTACTATAGATAAGTCTTGAGGGGCAATGTGGTCGTCAGTCTCAATGAGCAGTGATTGTAAGGGTAAATTTTTAACGATTTCTCGTAAACGAGTAGATTTTGGGTTGGTAATTTGTATGCCAAAACCCAAATAAAATCCCATTTTTATCAACGCATTTGCTTGCACTTCGCTACCAGAAAAACCATGAATTTCACCTTTAATTTTTGGGTATTTCTTGAGTAAGAAAATCACATCTTCAGTTGATTTTACGCTGTGGATAATCACGGGTAAATCGTATTTTTGAGCCATAGCTAATTGCTCAGTAAAGAAGTGCAGTTGTTTCTCTTTATCAATATTCTTAGCATAATCTAACCCGCATTCACCAATTGCGATTGGATTATTGCATTTAATTAAATATTCTAAACGCTCTAAATCTTGGCTATCGTGATGTTCAACCATCCAAGGATGTATGCCCAGTGCAAAGTAAGGATATGATTGCACGATACTCCAGTTTTGGCTACCGACACTCGGCACAATTGCCACTGCATTTTGTGCAATTGTCTGCATATCGTCAAAATCAAGATGTGCGTGTGAGTTAATCATCGCTAATACAAGGGTTTTAATTTTAAAAAAACCTCATTATAACAACCTTCTTGGATGCTCCCACACCCTTGCGAAGTTTTCTCACACTTCTCACCAAGTCAAAAGATATGACTTGTTTTTATGTTGAAACTAAAGGTGCACGACAAAGCAATTAGATTTTATTAAACCAATATTAGCAGAATAGACAACATTCAAATCCAAAAATGATTATAATAATGCGATTATTTTGCACGAAGATAGATTTATGAAAACATTTAGCGCTAAGGCACACGAAGTAAAAAGAGACTGGTTATTGGTTGATGCTGATGGTAAAACACTGGGTCGTTTGGCAACACAAGTTGCCTCTCGCCTTCGTGGTAAGCACAAGGCTGAGTATACGCCACACACCGATACAGGCGATTACATTGTTATTATTAACGCTGAGAAAGTAAAAGTAACAGGCAATAAGTTTAACGACAAAATGTATCACCACCATACGGGCTATGTAGGTAATTTAAAATCAATCGCATTCAAAGATTTACAAGCTAAAAAACCAGAAGAAATTATCAACAAGGCAGTGAGAGGTATGTTACCGAAAGGCCCTCTAGGCAGAGATATGTTTAGAAAGATGAAAGTATTCGCAGGTGGCGAGCATACGCATGCAGCACAACAACCCCAGCTTTTAGAGATTTAATTTTAGATATTTAAGGTAAGAGATTATTATGGCAAAAACGCAAACATTTTACGCAACAGGCAGAAGAAAGACTTCAGTGGCCCGTGTTTATATGACCAAAGGTAAAGGTATATTTACCGTTAATAAACGCCCAATGGGCGAATATTTTGGTCGTGAAACCTCTTCAATGATTATCAATCAACCACTAGACACTGTTGATATGAGAGATAAGTTTGATTTCAACATCGTTGTTAAAGGGGGCGGTGACACAGGTCAGGCGGGCGCTATTCGTTTAGGTGTTACCCGTGCATTAATGGAATATGACAACGACCTTAGGCCTGATCTTCGCAAAGCGGGCTTTGTTACTCGTGACGCAAGAATTGTAGAGCGTAAGAAAGTCGGACGCAAGAAGGCGCGTAAGAGCGAGCAGTATTCAAAGCGTTAAGATTTATTTTTGCTTTATTAAAAAAACCCGCAAACTGCGGGTTTTTTTATTGCCTATTGGAAAAATAACACTAGTCAAATCTAGTTAAATTATTTTGCCTGATAATGCTCTGCACCAATTCAATATATTCATAACCAATTGCTGAATACTTATCCAGCCCCTCGGCAAGACTAGTGCCAGTGAGTTTAAGATTGTGTTTGCGCTTGTAAGCTCTGATTTTTCTAAGTAGCTCGTAAGCATGATTGCGGTTAATATTTAACAAGTAGTATTCAATGGATTTATTGGTTGAGGAAAAATTCTTCACTTCATGTTTGGCATTTTTATTGCGATTTTCAGGCACGATACCGCAGCCTGGACTAAAACACCAAATGCCAAAATAATTATTCCAGCGTTTGGAAAACCTAGATCTGCCCCAGTTGGATTCAATCGCTGCTTGGGCTAATACCAAAGAAGCGGGGATAGTATCTATCGCATTTAACAGTGCTTTTTTGCTTATATTTTTAATACGATATTTTTTGGCTAATTTTTTGATTTGTCTGTCGTTAAATTGGTTGTTTTTAACCAGCAAGCGAGCAAGCCTGATTTTTCTATTTTCTTCCTTTATCATTGGCAATAAGTAATCAAAAAAAGCAACTTTTCTTTGGTTGGCGTCTTTAATTTCATCAAAGTTTGGTGCACTTAAGGTGTTAATTGGTGAGACCCAATCCCAGATATTGAAAGACTGAGCCGCTACAGCCCAAGTAAGAATAAATGCGAATAATATTTTTTTCATATTTCAAATCGCTCACAAGATGCAGAAACAACCTCTATTGTAAACATTTTTTCAATAGGTAGATTGAGCAAATAGGATTTAATGACTCTAATTACCCCTGCATGGGCGACAATCAATACTGATTGAGATGTTCTGTTTTGTGTTATTTGTAATAATACATCTAAAACTCGGGCTTGAAAAACATACAAATCTTCTGCACCCGATGGTCGATTATCCACAGGGTTTTGTTTAAATTGATTAACCACTTGTTGTCCAATTTTTTCAACATTTCGACCTTGCCAATCGCCAAAACCTATTTCTTTTAACGATTCAAATGCTTGCATTTTTATGTGATGTGTCTGTGATAAGTGTTGAGCAAATACTTGGCAACGAGCCATAGGCGAAGTGGCAATAAAATCCCAGTATTTGCCGTCAGTTGATGCTTGCATTTGTTGCCATCCTTTTTTAGTTAAAGGGTCGTCAAGCAGATTGCCACGATATAGGCGACCCCCTTCAGGTTCACCATGCCTTAGTAGGTCAAGCGTCATTCGTCAATTTGCGCTCTTGACATTAAATGATTGACCGCTTCAGTTGGGGTTATTCGACCTTGGATGACCTGGTTAACTTGTTCACAAATTGGCATTTCAATCTGATGTTTCTTTGCAATTGATAAAACCAATTTCAAGGTATTTAACCCTTCAACGGTCGCATTAATATTATTCAATGCTCGCTCAACACTTTTATTATTTGCCAATTCCTTGCCAAATCGACGATTTCTCGACAAGTCATCAGAGCAGGTTAATACTAAATCGCCCAGCCCTGATAGCCCATTAAAAGTAGCGCTATTCGCACCCAATGCCACGCCCAAACGCACCATTTCAGCTAAGCCACGGGTAATTAGCGCTGCTTGAGTATTGGCACCATAGCCTAGACCTGAAGCAATGCCAGCGGCAATTGCCAGAATATTTTTAACCGAGCCGCCGACTTCTACGCCAGTTACATCATCATTGGTGTAGGCTCTGAGTGTTTTTGTATGTAGTGCTTGCGCCCAATAGTCTCGAGTTTTTTCGTCTTTTGAGGCGACGGTGAGCGCACTAGGTTTATGGTTGGCTACTTCAACGGCAAAACTAGGCCCTGAAATGACACAACTTGGATGTTTATCTAAAACCGATTCAAAACTTTCATGTAAAAAGCATTGCCCATCAGTATCAAAGCCTTTGGTTGCCCAAGCAACAGATTGTTTGTCTGTTAGTAAAGGTTGCAGTGCTTTGAGCGTGGTCGTAAAGCCATAACTTGGCACTGCGATTAGGATGCTGCGAGTATCCTGCACGCGTGATAAATCAAAGGTAAGATCTATATTTGATGCGTAATCAACGCCTAAAGCAGGGTGTCTTGGTTGCAGTGCATTAACTTCTTTTTGCGTATGAGTGTGCAAGTAAATAGTATCAAAATTATCTGCCAGTGCAATCGACAGCGCACTTCCCCAAGCACCAGCACCAATAATACTGAGATTGTTATTCATTATTGGAGGACAATCTCGTCTAATTTTCCAGATTGATTGGCGGCGGATAGGTCATCAAATCCTCCCACATATATGCCATTGATGAATATTTGTGGCACGGTGTTTCTGCCAGTTTTATCCATCACCTCATCCCAATCATTCTGGTTTTTGACATAATGTTTCTTAAAAGGAATGCCTTTACTTTCTAATAATTGATAAGCTCTTTGGCAAAATGGACAAGAATCAGAACAGTAAATTATATTTTTTTTCATATTTATGCAAAGGTCTCCATATAAGTCTTATTTGGTTTTTATTGGTAGATTGGCTTTTTTCCAGGCTTGAATACCACCTTTTAAGTTGTAAACCTGTTCAAACTTATTGCGTGTCAATAACCCTGAAATGTGTGCTGAGCGTGATCCACTACGGCAATATACCAACACTTTTTTGCTATTATCTAGGGTATCAAGTTTGCTTTTGACTTGACTTAGTGGAATATGTACGGCATTTTTAATAAAACCCGACTTGCGCTCCTTGTCCTCACGAACATCCAACACAATTAAATTTTTTTCATCCATCAATGCAACTGCACCATTAACATCCACATCTTCATATTTTTTTAATTTATCAGCAACAATATTGCCAATTAATAATGCAATCAAAACTACCAGCGTAATCGTGGTAAAAATTTGACCATCGTTTAATAAAAATTCTAGTATGTCCATTTTTTATTCCCTTTCCCTTTATCTTTTTTGTAAAAAATTATCCAACATCTCGTGACCTTGTTCAGTCAAGATAGATTCTGGGTGAAATTGCACCCCTTCAATCAGCATTTCTTTGTGTCGAATCCCCATAATCTCATCAATCTCACCTTGCTCATCCTCAGTCCAAGCAGTCACTTTAAAGCAATCTGGTAGACTGGATTGTTCAGCCACCAATGAGTGATAGCGTGTGGCATTTAACGGATTTTTGAGATTATTAAATACACCTTTGTTTGTATGATACACAGGTGATATTTTGCCGTGCATAATTTTTTTAGCGCCAATCACATTACCACCGAATGCCTGCACCATCGCTTGAAACCCTAGACATACACCAAGTATTGGAATCTTACCAGAAAAATGTTTAATCACTTCAATCGAAATTCCTGCCTCATTTGGCGTGCAAGGGCCAGGGGAGATAACCAAAAACTCTGGATTCAATTTTTCAATTTCACTTACGGTAATTTTGTCATTGCGATACACTTCAACCGTTTGTCCCAACTCGCCAAAATACTGCACCAAGTTATAGGTAAATGAATCATAATTGTCAATCATTAAAAGCATAATTATTTACCAATGTAACTGACTTGTAAATAATCTCATTTTACAACATACAGAAAATCAATTAGCCTATCTTTTGTCCACGTTAAATTTTTGTATTAATTCGCTATATTTTTTGTTTTCCATAAGTTACTCCGTTATTAAAATTAAGTTAATGCCTTATTGCACAAGGG
>JAQRMT010000024.1:13096-15602 GCA_028599035.1 Gammaproteobacteria bacterium | reverse complement strand
GATACAGACAGCCCTAGAAGTGGGTATTACCCATTTTGGGTGTAATATTTTCTTGACTGGTTCTTGACTATTACTACAAATTTTATGTTTTCAATAAAAAAAAATATTATAAATCAATTACTTACATAAAAATTATTTTCTTGACTGGTTCTTGACTATGATTAAAAAATAAACATTATGCACATACACGAATACCAAGCTAAAACATTATTTAGCCAGAATAATATTAAAACACCCAAAGGCGTTTTAATCTCGGATATAAAACAATCAAACAAAGTTTGCTCAGAACTAGGCGGCAGTGTTTGGGTGGTGAAGGCTCAAGTCCATGCAGGAGGGCGGGGCAAGGGTGGCGGGGTGATTTTATGCCATTCGATTGGAGAGGTTGAGGATGCAGCAGGAAAATTACTTGGCACACAACTCATTACGCCACAAACCGATGCCAAAGGCTTGCCGATTAACCAACTGCTGATTGAAGCGGGGCAGAATATCGAGCGAGAGTTGTATTTAGGATTGTTGGTTGATAGACAGACGCAGAAAATCACCGTTTTAGCCTCTACTGAGGGCGGCATAGATATTGAAAAAGTGGCTAAAGAAATGCCCGATAAAATCATTAAATTTGGTATTGACCCATTGGGTAATTTGTCTGCACAAGATTGCACCTTGATAGCAGAAAAACTAGGACTTAACGCTGAACTTACTCAGCAATTTAACAATACACTTTTAGGTTTGTATGAGATTTTCACCACCAAAGATGTTAATTTGATTGAAATTAACCCGCTTATTGTTACCCAAGAAAACCAACTATTGGCACTTGATGGTAAGATTGATTTTGACGATAATGCCTTATACCGCCACGAAGATATCATGCAGTTGCGTGATGTCTCTCAAGAAGATGAAAAAGAAAATGAAGCCAGCGAATATCAACTCAATTATATTTCACTGGATGGCACAATTGGCTGTATGGTTAATGGTGCGGGCTTAGCAATGGCAACCATGGATTTGATTGAACATCATGGTGGCTCTCCTGCTAACTTCTTAGATGTAGGCGGCGGTACAACTGCTGAGCGGGTTGCCAAAGCCTTTGAGTTGATTCAGACTGAGGCAAATGTAAGTGGCATCTTGGTGAATATTTTTGGTGGTATCGTGCGTTGTGATTTGATTGCTGAAGGTATTTTACAGGCGATTGAAAAAGTTGGGTTAAACCTGCCGATTGTGGTGCGCCTTGAAGGTACAAATGCTGCTGCTGGACTCAAATTATTAGACGATTCAAATGTTAAGATTCATACTGAGGCAGATTTAACTCAGGCGGCGATTAAAATTGTGGCGCTGTCTAAGGAGGAGGGTAAATGAGTGTATTAATCAACAAAAACACCAAAGTTATCACTCAGGGTTTTACGGGAAAGCAAGGCACCTTCCATTCAGAGCAATCTATTGCTTACGGTACACAGTTTGTTGGTGGCGTAACTCCTGGCAAAGGTGGACAAACACACCTAAACTTACCGGTATTTAACTCAGTTATCGAGGCGATGGATGAGACGGGTGTTGATGCTACGATGATTTATGTGCCACCGCGTTTTGCCTATGCTTCAATTGTTGAAGCGATTGAGGCAGAAATGCCTGTGATTGCCTGCATCACCGAAGGCATCCCCGTGCAAGATATGCTTAAAATTAAAGCCATTTTAAAGACCTCAAACTCAACCCTAATCGGCCCGAATTGCCCAGGCGTAATCACACCCGATGAGTGCAAATTAGGCATTATGCCTGGCAATATTCACCAAGCAGGCAGTGTTGGCGTGGTTTCTCGCTCAGGCACGCTAACTTATGAGGCAGTGCATCAAACCACCTTGGCAGGCTTAGGGCAAAGCACCTGTATTGGCATTGGTGGTGACCCCATTCAAGGTGTGAATTTTATTGATTGCCTCGCCCTATTTGAATCAGACCCACAAACCCAATCCATCATCATGGTGGGGGAAATTGGCGGCTCGGCTGAGGAAGAGGCGGCAGAATACATTCAATCTCATGTGTCTAAACCAGTGGTGTCTTATATTGCAGGACTAAGTGCGCCAAAAGGCAAACGCATGGGTCATGCAGGTGCAGTGATTAGCGCTGGTACAGGCAAAGCAATCGACAAAATCAACGCCCTAGAAAAAGTCGGCGTGGCAATCGCCCCCACACCTGCCGTTATGGGAAAAACCCTGCTAGAAATTTTAAAATAATCCACTTTTAGGAAGTGGGGAAGGCAAGGCCTTCCCCACTAATAAGGAATGAAAATGAAAAAACCCATTATTGTGTTAGGTATTGGCGAGTTAGGTAGTGTTTTTTCTCGTGCTTTTTTAAAGAACGACTACCCTGTTTATCCCATCACTCGACAAACTAATATTGACGAGTTGGCAAATACTGTTAATCCAGAGCTTGTCCTAGTTTGCGTAGCAGAGGCAGATTTACAAAACGCCCTAAAGACCATTCCTGAAAAATGGAAAAACAGAGTTGCAATGATGCAAAATGA
>JAQRMT010000024.1:0-12996 GCA_028599035.1 Gammaproteobacteria bacterium | reverse complement strand
TTATATAAACGGGTCAGTGTAAATTATATTTTCTTTTTCACTATTTATATTAACTTGGGTTTGCATGTGGCGATATTCTACCTTTTGTTTGTGATAAAAAATAAGGGTTTTTATTTAATTTTATTAAACGAAGGCTGGCTAAAATTGAGTTAGGGTTGGTTAAAATCGTACGGAGGTGCGGTATAAATGGGTCAGTGCAAATTAAAGAAAAATACTTGTGTAAATTTTTTAAATCTGTTGTTTTACTTATTGTGCGGTTAGGGCTTGTAAGGCTTCTTGAATGGGGGTTAGTACATTGGTGAGTTTTTTGCGAATGGCAGATCCGGCTAGACTGTGGGCGGAGATTGTGCTGACTACTAATTGCTCGCTAACGCTTGCGAGTAGTAATCGGGCTTTGATTTTTTCGTCCTCTAGTCCTAATTGTTTGGCGACGATTTGTGCTTGATTTTTACACTGTTCAATGTCGGGTAGTGGCCGAATCATTGGGTGTGATAAATAACTGCCTAGCACTTCTAAAGTGCGATATAAAATGTGCTCTTGGTTGATTTTTTTTAGAATGTGGGTGATGGTTTTTAGTAGTATTTGACCTTGTTCGGTGTTTATGCACTCCAGTTCTTTGCTGTTTTTATCCAATACGATTGTGTTGTTATTGTTTGGCAAATTGCCTTGCATTCGTTCAATAAAACCTACCAAAAAGGCGGTTTTTCTTTGTCCTTGTTTCCATAATTTGTCTTTTGCTTGTGGCGAAATTAAGTCGTCTTGTAGTAATAAATTAGTGGTGTCAATGAGTTGCGTGGTGTCATCAGTAAAGGGCAGGAATTCTAATAAATAATCGGCAATTTGTTTGCCAATAGGGTGCTTGATGACAAAATCTCGGGTGAGGAGAAAGCGCCCGATTTCTGCTTGTTGGTCGGTGTTAGTCGCACACCACCAGACCAAATCAAGCACTTCGTCGTTTAAATTTTGAGAATTGGACACGGCTACTACGGCTTCAATATTGCCGATTTTTAGTAGGGATTTTAAGTTAGCAGAGCCGACTTGCCCCATTCTTGACCAGCGTTTTAAGTATGACGGGTAGCCGCCCATGCTGCCGAGTACTTGAGAAACGAGAAGTTTTTGCACTGCTTGGATATATTTGCTGCTATCGACGGTTGGGCTCAGGGTGATGGTGCGTTCTTTTTTGTCCTTGGTTAAGCCCACCACCACTAATTTATAAACATCAATACGAATTGCCACGCAAGTGGAAATCAACACATTTAATCTGAGTGTGTCCTCAGGTGTTAGCATTTTTCTGAGTATTGAAATATCGGTTAAGTGTTGAGAGTGATTGTGATGCTAATGCGTCTTTGAAGATAACCACAGATTGTTTTCCAGCGGTAATGATAAGCAAAAAACGGGATTGATATGCGGGATAAAATGCAGTGTGTTGTTGCATAGAATGGTCGTTTTTTTCGATGGTTAATTTGTCTTTGTTTAAGGCTATTTTAATAATTGAATTTGGGTGGCTTAGCCATACTGCTCTTGGCAAAAAATAGGCCAGCCATGCTGACAGCAATATACTAATGCCAAGGCTTAATTCTATTGTATAAAAATAATACCAAGTGGTAGATAAGCAAAGCAGGTAGGTGGCAATGCTTAAGATTAAATAGATTTTTGATGTCTGAATTTTGACATTTATGTTATCCATCATCACCCAATTCAAATCCTATTTCTCTGGCGCGGTCAAAGGCAGCGCGCATGGCATGAGAGACGACTGCTTCAAAATTCTGATCTTGAAAAGATTCAATGGCTGCTTGTGTTGTTCCGTTTTTTGAGGTAACTTTGGCACGCAATTCGTGTGGGGAATTGCCACTTTGGTCTGCCATCATGCTAGCGCCTAGTGCGGTTTGAATACTGAGTTTTTCGGCTATTTGTTTATCCAGTCCTAGCGCAATACCGGCGTTGGTCATTGATTCAATCATTAGAAAGAAGTAAGCAGGTCCGCTACCTGAGAGTGCGGTAACAGCATCAAGCATTGCTTCATCTTGCACCCAAAAACATTGACCAATAGAGTCAAGAATTTGTTCTGCCAAGTTTTTTTGTTCGCTATTGACTGCCTCGTTAGCAACGATACCTGTTGCACCTGCGCCTAATAGTGCAGGGGTGTTTGGCATGGTGCGTACAATGGCGTTATTGCCACCTAACCAGCGATTAATATCACCGCTTTTCACCCCAGCAGCGATGGAAATAATTAAGGGTTTGTGTTTGATATTCGCTTGTATCTCTTTACAAACGATTGGTATTATTTGTGGTTTTACTGCTAATACAATAACACTGCATTGTCCTGCTAATTGTGCGTTATTGGTAAAGGTTTCAAGGTTAAATTTTGTTTTTCGTTGAGATAATAAAGTTTTACTAGTATCGCTGAGCTTAATGTTTGTCGCCGAAAATCCACTGTTACATAGACCAGAGATCAGCGCATACGCCATATTGCCTGCGCCAATAAAACCGATTGTTGTTGTTTTTTGCATTAAAATACCTTAAAACTCGTAGAATGGGATATTCTACCTTTAAACAACAAGGACAAAAATGAAAAAATTTAACCCGAAACTGATTATGATTGATGTCGATGGCACTTTGGTCGATAGTGTTCCAGACTTGGCCTATTGCGTTGATGAACTGATGGTGGCAATGGGCAGAGCAAAATGGGGCGAGGAAAAAGTGCGCCATTGGGTGGGCAATGGTGTGCCGAAATTGGTAGAACGCTCGCTCACAGGTGAATTAGAAGGCATAGTTAACCAAGTCGATTATGACAAGGCTTATCCGATTTTTTTGGATTTATACGCCAAAAATACCTCAGGTCGTTCGTCACTATATCCGGGCGTGAGAGAAGGGTTAGATTATATGCAAGCGCAAGGCTATACACTGGGCTGTGTGACTAATAAAGCTGAGCAATTCACTCTGCCGATTTTAAAAGATTTGGGTATTTTTGATTATTTTGGACTAGTGGTTTCTGGTGATACTTTAGCCAAGAAAAAGCCTGATCCATTGCCTTTGCTTCATGCGGCCGATTTTTTTGGTATCGAGCCAAAGGATTCAATGATGTTGGGCGATTCCATTAGTGATGTGAAAGCCTCACGCGCAGCGGGTTTTGAGATTATTTGTATGTCTTATGGCTACAATCACGGCGATGATATTGCCGATGCCGATCCTGACTTGGTGATTGATTCAATGACTGAGCTTAAAAATTATTTATGAGGAAGGCAAGGCTTTCACCATTTTTTTTAATATAGTTGTATGGATACATTTGACCAGCAATATATTTGGCATCCTTATGCCAAAGTCCCCAATCCGATAAAATCGCATAAGGTGTTGTCAGCTGAGGGCGTTTATCTGAATCTGGATAATGGCAAGCGAGTGATTGATGGTATGAGTTCGTGGTGGTCGGCAATTCATGGTTACAACCACCCTGTTTTAAATCAGGCGGTAACTGGCCAATTAGAAAAAATGTCGCATATTATGTTTGGTGGTTTGACGCATCAAAGTGCTATTGATTTAGCAAAAACTTTGGTGGCAATCACGCCAGAGCATTTAACCAAGGTGTTTTTTACCGATTCAGGCTCTGTTGCTGTTGAAGTGGCACTGAAAATGGCACTGCAATATTGGCATAATCAAGGCCAATCAGGCAAGCAAAAATTCATCACCATTCGGGGTGGCTATCATGGCGATACCTTTGGTGCGATGAGTGTTTGTGACCCTGATAGTGGCATACACCATTTATTTAGTGGTTCAGTGGCTCAACAATATTTTGTTAAAAGTCCATCTGTCGTGCCTATGGACGAGGCATTGGTAGATTTAGAGGCAACGCTAACACAACATTCTAAGGCGATTGTGGCTATGATTTTAGAGCCTGTTATACAAAATGCAGGCGGAATGCGGCTTTACAACCCTCAATACTTACTTAAAGCCAAAACCCTTTGCGAACGCTATAATGTTTTGTTCATTTTGGATGAGATTGCCACGGGTTTCGGCAGGACGGGCGAGTTATTTTCCTTAGATTATGTCGATGTTAAGCCCGATATTCTTTGTTTAGGAAAAGCACTCACGGGTGGTTATCTAACACTTGCTGCCACACTCACCACAGATAAAATTTCCACCACTATTGGCACACTAATGCACGGCCCTACCTTTATGGCCAATCCACTTGCCTGTGCGGTAGCGAACGCTAGTATTGAGTTGTTGCTAAATTCTCCTTGGCAAGATAATATTGCCCGAATAGAAAAGCATTTTTACAGTGCATTATCTCCACTAAAACAACACGATAAAGTGACTGATGTGCGAATTTTGGGTGCTATCGGCGTGGTGGAAATGGTGGATGACATTGATGTTGAAACAACTCAAAATCAACTGCTTGAACATGGCGTTTGGCTTCGACCTTACAACAAACTTCTTTACACCATGCCACCGTTTACCATTACCGATGACGAGCTATTAACGCTCACTAATGCGATTAAGTTTGTCATTAATCACTAATCAACAGGGTCAATATCTAAATACCAACGCACTTTATTTTTAAGCGTGAGTGTGTCGGTGTATTGATTGAGCGTAGCGAGCATTTGATGTAGAGACCTTCTATCATCTGATTGCAGGTAGAGATTAAAATAATAATAGTCGGCTTTTTTCTCCATCACCGCAGCAACTGGACCCCAGATTTCTACCGAGTCCATCTCGATATTTTTCAATAAGCTTGCCATTTCTTGTAAAAAGTTTTCTGCATTTTGTTTGATTTTGGCATTCGCACAGATTAAGGCTTGATGAGAAAACGGCGGCATTTTGGCTTGAGTGCGTTGTTTGAGCAGGGTGCTGGCAAATTGGGTGTAGCGATTGGACAACACATAGTTAAAAATTGGATGATCTGGGTAACGAGTTTGGATAGCCACTTCACCCTGCTCGCCACTTCGCCCTGCTCGCCCTGACACCTGAATGAGTAATTGTGCCAAGTATTCCGTCCCACGGAAATTGTTGGATAACAAACCACCGTCAATATCTAAAACCCCTACCATTGCTAGATTAGAAAAATCGTGTCCTTTTGCCAGCATTTGCGTGCCGACAATAATGCAAGGCTCGCCAGAATTAATTTGTTCTAAATGTTGTTCAAAGGCTTTTTTGCAACGAGTGGTATCACGATCAATGCGAATAATTGGGGTATCAATAAAATGTGAACCCAGTGTTTCTTCTAGTCTTTGAGTGCCATAACCAAAGACTTCCAGCGATTGTTCGCTGCATTCAGGGCAAGTTTGTTCGGGTATTTTTTCATCATTACAATGGTGGCATTTCAGGCGATTAATATGACGATGGTAAATCATTGGTGAATCGCAATGCTCGCAGGTAGATTTCCAACCACATTGCGTGCAAAAATAAACTGGCGCATAGCCACGACGATTGATAAACAACATTACCTGTTTTTTATTAGATAAATGTTGTCTCATTTTTTCCACTAACATTGCTGAGAGTGCACCACCTGTCTCAGTGCGCATATCAATCAAATTCACCTTGGGTAAAATCGCATCGCCTGCGCGCTGGGTAAGGGTGAGACGGGTAATTTTTTTGTCCATCACTTGTTTAAGCATTTCCAACGATGGCGTTGCTGTGCCTAATATCACAGGAATATTGGCTTGTTTGGCACGCACAAGGCACAAATCTCTGGCAGAATAGCGGAAACTGGATTGTTGCTTGAAAGAAGTGTCATGTTCTTCATCGATAATAATCAAGCCTAAATTTGGCATCGGTGCAAAAATTGCACTTCGAGTGCCAAGCACCACACCAGCAGAGCCATTTTTTGCCATTAAATAAGCGTCCAACTTTTGTGTTTCATTAAGCTGCGAGTGGATAGAAACAATACACGCACTTAATCTTGACTTAAACCGTGCAATCATTTGCGGGGTGAGTCCAATCTCAGGCACTAAGACCAAGACTTGTTTGCCTTGGTTGAGTATGGCTTGTGCAAGTCGCAGATATACTTCGGTTTTGCCGCTGCCGGTCACTCCATGTAATAAAAATCCGTGATACTTGTTTAAAGAAGTTGAAATTTTCTCAATCGCCTCTCGTTGTTCTTCAGTTATTGAGAAGTTAGGCTCTTCAATTTTATTCGGCAAGCCAGTAACTTTTTTAATAATAGCGTCTTTGCCAATGCGCAGGTTTTTTGGTAGTGCAGTTGAAATCACTTCCCCGATTGGGTGATGGTAATATTGTGCTGACCAGTGCAGAAAATTGAGCATTGGTTGGTCTAATATTGGGGTATCGTCTAACACTTCTTCAATGGTTTTAAGCTTACTAAAATCACTTTTGTCTTTTTGTGAAAGCACAACACCGACGACTTTTTTACGCCCAAAAGGTACTTTGACACGCACACCTTTAGCCACTGAAACTTCACTTTTATAATCAAAAGTCTGGTTTAGTGGGATAGGTATTGCGACTTCAAGGATTGTCATTAATTTGGTCGTTATACGATAAAATAAATCATTTTATTCTTAAATGCCAAGCAATGGTTGTTATTCAAAACCCCGTGAACGATTCGTCAATCAATGAGCAAAATCTTATTGACACTTTGCAATCAGTGATTACCAACCTAGGCTTTGAGACAAGCGAGTTGTTAATTCGCATTGTGAATAAAAACGAAATGCAAAATCTGAATAAAACCTATCGTAACCAAGACAAACCCACTAATGTATTGTCTTTTTCAAGTGATTTGCCCACAGAAATTGACGAGACTATTTTAGGCGATGTGGTTATTTGTAGTGCAGTAGTGCGGGAAGAGGCTAAGATGCAAAATAAGGCATTCGATGACCATCTAGCGCACATGGCAGTGCATGGAGTTTTGCATTTATTAGGATATGACCATATTAAAGAGAATGAGGCGCAGGCGATGGAGGCCTTAGAGATTAAAATCTTACAGAAGCTGGATATAGAAAATCCCTACACCTGAATAGTTCAATAACGACTCATTCGGCATGCGCCATATAACCAATGCGCTCCATTGCACATAATTCATCGTTAATATAATACATTTTTAAGGTATTCCTTTCCCATGGAGGAATGCCAGCCTCTTGTAGGGTTTTTTTCAGCGATTGCGAGTGTGTTTTCCCTGGTAATTTAATGCGCTGGCCTTCGTCACGATAGCGAATAGAAAAATTATCAATGTCTTGAAATTCAGCATGATAAGGGCAAAAATCGGCCCTTATTTTTATTTGAGTGTTCATAAAATAAAGTTCGTTTTGATAACGACGCATTTCAAAATCGCCCCAACTAACCATAGGATTAGCATCTCTTTTGGCAGATAATAAATCTAGAATTTGTTGCATGACTCTATCAGAGGGCGACAAAAATTTCAAGGTATTTAAGTGATAGCGAATGACATTTGTAGTGCGATAAGGCTTAAGTTGCATTAAGCATTCAACATTCAGTCGATTGTTATTGCTTATAATTTGATGGGTTTTAATATCAGTTTTGGCTAAATCCTGTGTTAAACGCAACGCCTCAGATTGGTGTTTTGCACTTCGAGCTAAAGCGTCGGCTAAGTTTTTATAAACCGATTCTAATTTAGGAATAATATCCAGTCTTAAGAAATTACGACGGAAACTGGTGTCCGTATTGCTGTCATCTTCAATCCAAGATAGGTGGTTATTTTTAGCGTATTCAATGATTTCAGTTTTTTCAATATTGAGCATCGGGCGATAATGCACGCCTTTACCAAGGGTTTTCACGCTAGGCATAGATGCAAGCCCAGCCACGCCAGAACCACGGAAAAGTTGCAACAATAAAGTTTCTGCTTGGTCGTTTTTATGGTGTGCGGTGCATAACACCTCACCATCTTTTAAATCAGACGATAACAGATTATAGCGTTTTTTGCGTGCATTTTCCTCTATATTAGATGATTTTTCTAAATATAAATCAATATTGGTATAGTGAATTTTTAGCGATTGACACAAGGTTGAACAGAATTTATCCCACTCAGTACAATGTTTGGAAAGGTGGTGGTTACAATGAACAGCACGCAAATTGTTTGCGTGCTGTGCGTGTAGATAGTGCAATAGCGCGACTGAATCAATGCCGCCACTTAAAGCAAGGACAATTTTCTTGTCCGTTAAAAAAGAATCTTTAGTCTTGAAATTTTCCAAAACTTAACAGTTTTTCTGCTCGTTGTTGCACCAACTGCTTAATATTAATAGCTGCCACTTCTTGTAATTGCTTTTTTAGTGCGTCTTTTAATAGGGTTTTTGCCTGTTCAGGATTGCGATGAATGCCACCCAGTGGCTCGGCAATAATAACATCAATCAAGCCTTCACTTTTCAGATGTGTGCTGGTTAGTTTGAGTGATTCTGCGGCAATATTTGCCTTGGCGGCATCTTGATATAAGATAGAGGCGCAGCCTTCAGGGGAGATAACCGAGTAAATGCTGTATTCAAACATCAGCATTTTGTCAGCCACGCCAATCGCTAATGCGCCACCTGAACCGCCTTCACCAATTACCACAGAAATAATCGGGGTTGTGATTGTTGACATTTCAAATAAGTTTTTAGCAATCGCTTCAGATTGTCCACGCTCTTCTGCGCCAATACCAGGATACGCCCCAGGTGTATCAATAAAGGTGACAATCGGCAGTGAAAATTTTTCTGCCATTTTCATTAAGCGCAAGGCTTTACGATAACCTTCTGGTTTCGGCATACCGAAATTATGTCTAATTTTGCCTTGCGTTGAGCGACCTTTCTGCTGGCCAATAAACATAACGGGAATATTGTCTAATTTAGCAATACCGCCAATAATCGCACTGTCATCTGCATATGCACGATCACCGTGAAGTTCGCTAAACTCGTCAAATACTGAATCAAGATAATCAAGCGTGTAGAGTCGATTAGGGTGGCGTGCTAATTGTGTAATCTGCCAATCTGAGAGTGAGGCAAAAATCTTTTTCGTTAACAAATTGCTTTTATTTGTTAACGCTTGTAGTTCTTGAGCAATATCTGCTTTATCTTCAATGCTTTTAAGTGCCTGAATCTTATCCTCTAATTCAGCAATCGGTTGTTCAAAATCGAGATAATCTAAATTCATATAATTTTTGTAAAAGCCTTCATATTTAATGGTGAATTATAACATTTTGTAAGCCTAAATAATCCCTAGGTTAAAAAAACCTGAATACAGTTTGACAGGAGAAGTTATTTGTTAAAATGTGCTTTTATTTTAAATTGAAAAGAGAATAAAAATGACAAAAAGTATTATTGACGGATTGTTCGGAAAATCCCCCATTAGTCCATTGCAAAAACATATGACCAGTGCACACTCGTGCATTTCAGAGCTGAAAGATTTTATGGTCGCTATTCATGCAAAAGATTGGGGAAAGGCCGAAGAAATCAGAAAAACGATTGGGCACAAAGAAGGAGAAGCTGATATTCTCAAGAAGAAATTGCGCCTAAGTTTGCCGTCAACTTTTATGATGCCATTTTCTCGTAGGGATTTACTTGATTTATTGCTTATGCAAGATTCTATTGCCAACATTACCAAGGATGTTTCTGGCCTGATGATTAATCGTAGAATGACTTTGCCTGATGAAATTTTTGAAGATGTGATTGAGTTGACGAATGTTTGTATTAAAACTTCAGCAGCGGCACTTAAAGCGGTGAATGAATTAGACGAATTACTAGAAACGGCGTTCGGCAATAGGGAGCGTAAAGTGGTTAACTCTATTATTGAAGATGTGAACGAACTGGAAAGCCAGTCGGATAAGATCCAACATCAAATTCGTGCCAAGCTATTCCCTTTAGAAAAAGATTTGCCCCCAGTTGATGTGATGTTTTATTATCGTGCTGTGGAATGGCTGGGCGAGCTTGCAGACGCTGCTCAGAAAGTTGGTTCCCGTTTAGAAGTATTACTCGCCAAATAGGAGCATAGTTATGGAAATTATTGCAAATTATGGCAGCATTTTATTGGCTCTTGCTATTGTTTTTGGTTTATTTATGGCGTGGGGCGTAGGTGCAAACGATGTGGCAAACGCTATGGGTACCTCAGTTGGATCAGGCGCAATTACTATTAAACAAGCAATTATTATTGCAGTTATTTTTGAATTTGCTGGCGCAGTATTAGCAGGTGGCGAGGTAACGGCAACCATCCGTAAAGGTATATTAGATGCTACAATTTTTACCAACGCCCCTCATTTATTGATTTATGGTATGTTGGCATCCCTTTTAGCGGCAGGTGTTTGGCTAATGATTGCCTCATCTCTAGGCTGGCCAGTTTCCACAACGCATTCAATTGTTGGCGCTATCGTTGGTTTTGGCGCAGTAGGTGTAGGGGTTGATGCTGTTGCTTGGGGCAAAGTTGGTAAGATTGCGATGAGTTGGGTTGTTTCACCAATCTTGGCAGGCAGTATTGCATTCGTCTTATTTAAGAGTTTGCAGAATTTAATTATCGACACCTCTAAGCCTTTTGAGAATGCCAAAAAATATGTGCCGTTTTATATGTTTTTAGTGGGCTTTATCATTTCCTTAGTTACAATTTTCAAAGGACTTAAACATATTGGCTTAGAATTTGATACGACTACGAGTTACCTATTATCGACTGGATTTGGTGTATTGGTTGCTGTTGGTGGCGGCTTTATCATTCGTCGCATTCACCTTGACCCTAATGAGAATAAAGACTTCCACTTCACTTCAATGGAGCGAGTGTTTAGTGTGTTGATGATTATCACAGCGGCAGCAATGGCGTTTGCACACGGCTCTAACGATGTGGCAAATGCGATTGGGCCACTGGCAGCAATCTATGGTGTGATCGAGAGTGGAGGTATGATTGGCTCTAAAAGTGCATTACCAGTCAGCATTTTGTTGGTGGGCGGTGTCGGCATTGTATTTGGTTTGGTAACTTATGGGCATAAAGTAATTGCCACAATCGGCACAGGTATCACACAATTAACCCCCTCACGAGGATTCGCTGCGACGCTAGCAGCGGCAACAACGGTTGTAATCGCCTCAGGCACAGGCTTACCAGTATCAACCACACAGGTATTGGTAGGGGCGGTGTTAGGCGTTGGCTTGGCTAGAGGTATGGCGGCATTAGACTTACGCATGATTAACAAAATCTTTTTATCATGGCTCATCACATTGCCAGCAGGTGCATTGATGTCTATTTTATTTTTCTTTACACTAAAAGGTATATTTGGAGCATGACAAAGCGCTTACTTATAACTATTTACAATTACTAGGAGTTTTTTTGATATGACTTTAGCAGAAATCCAAGCCAAACTTGAAACAGGCGTTGAAGGCTCAACCGTAACCATGGAGGGGGATGGCTGTAATTGTTCAACCTTAGTAGTATCCCCTGTGTTTGTAGGTATGTCATTATTAGCTAGGCAAAAAATGGTGTTAGCCGCTGTGCGTGCAGACATTGACTCTGGTGAATTACATGCCTTAAGCATCAAAGCAAGAACGCCAGAAGAGATGACTTAATTGTCAATGCTCCTATCTTCCAAATCTTGCATAATTGCCTTACGCATCGTTTCTGAATAATTAATCCAAGCAGTGATTTCACTACTACTGCGCTTACAGCCTATACAAAAGTTTTTGTTGTTGTATTTACAGATGCCTATACAAGGTGAAGACAAGGGTGTTTTAACAGTTTGATTGCTCATATGCTCATTATAATGAAACCTTTGCATAATGATGAATAATCACCTATAACTATACAGAGGTCTCATAGTAAAATACCTGCCTTTTTATTCACTTACATTATCTTATGGGTTTCTCCAAACTAGGTTTATCAGATGCTATTTTAGATGCCGTTATCAAAAAAGGCTATGATAAGCCTTCACTAATTCAAGAGCAAGCCATTCCCGCAGTATTACAGGGTAAAGATGTGATGGCTGCTGCACAAACAGGCACGGGAAAAACCGCAGGCTTCACTCTGCCAATTTTACAGCTTTTATCAAAAGGCACGCCTGCTAAGTCTAATCAAGTACGCACACTTATTTTAACGCCAACACGCGAATTGGCTGCGCAGGTTAATGACAGTGTGGCAACTTATGGCAGACAATTACCACTAAAATCAACAGTGGTATTTGGCGGTGTGAAAATCAATCCACAAATGCAAAAACTCAGAAGTGGTGTTGATATTTTGGTGGCAACCCCGGGCAGGTTATTAGATTTGTATTCACAAAATGCAGTGAAATTTGACCACCTAGAAATACTGGTAATGGACGAAGCTGACAGAATGCTAGATATGGGGTTTATTCACGATATTAAACGAATTTTAAAGATTCTGCCCGCAAATAGACAAACTTTAATGTTTTCTGCCACTTTTTCAAATGAAATTAGAAAATTAGCAAAAACCTTGGTCAATAACCCAGTAGAAATCTCAGTAACCCCACGAAATACCACGGTAAAAGCAGTCAAGCAATGGATTCATCCTGTTGATAAATCCAAAAAACAAGCATTACTCACGCACCTGATTAAGGAACATAGTTGGTATCAAGTATTGGTATTCAGCCGCACCAAGCACGGCGCTAATCGCATTGCCACACAGCTGGGAAAGCGCAACATTACTGCCGCTGCCATTCATGGCAACAAAAGCCAAGGCGCACGCACCCGTGCTTTGGCAGACTTCAAAGCAGGGAAAGTTAATGTTTTAGTTGCCACCGACATTGCCGCTCGCGGTATCGATATTGTTGAATTGCCTCATGTGGTTAATTTTGATCTACCAAATGTGCCAGAAGACTATGTCCACCGCATCGGTAGAACAGGTCGTGCTGGTTCAAAAGGTGAGGCAATATCATTGGTCAGTGCCGATGAAGCCAAGCAACTTTTTGACATCGAACGCCTAACGCAGAAAAAACTTGAACGCATTATGGTAGATGATTTCATTCCAAGCCACGATGTGCCAGAATCTGGCAAAAAAATCTTACCTCCAAAAAATAAAAAACCAAAGAAAAATGCAAGTCGTAATAAGCCCAGATACGGTAAAAATAGCAATTCT
>JAQRMT010000023.1:4841-15874 GCA_028599035.1 Gammaproteobacteria bacterium | reverse complement strand
CCTAGAAAATGTTTGAGCTATAGAACACCTTTTGAGGTATTCTATAGCATGACTGGCATCGATGCTAGAAAATTGGAAGTTGTGCACTTATGATGCGAATTCACCGGTTGATTTTATTAAATTAAGGGTGTTGGTTGGGTTTTTATGGATGTAAGGCTTGAATAAGAATAGTTTTTTAGATTTTTGGTGTGAATTTGGGTTTTGGTGGTTCTATTTTTTGGATTTGGGTTTATCTGTTTATTTTCTAAGACTAAACTAGACATAATTTACCGCCTTTACATTGTTAATATAAATTGTTTGATTGTTATAGTTATAGGGTATGCCAAAGAGGCGGAAGTTATACCAGAAAACAAAATTGCTAAATTCGCCTGTTTTAAAGGGTTTTTTATGTTTTTTGTAATTAATGTTTAATTTCAAAATAAGTTTTTTGTATGCCAAAGAGGCGGAGGTTTTATGCCAAAGAGGCGGAGGTTTTATACCAAAGAGGCGGACAAGTATGCCAAAGAGGCGGAAGGTATGCCAAAAGTTAAAATTGGTTAATATAAGGGGCTTTGTGTATTTTTTATAATTAAATTTAAGTAATAGATTAGTCGTTTGCAACGATATTAAAACTAGATTTTTATTATCAAGTATGCCAAAGAGGCGGAAGTTATGCCAAAGAGGCGGAATATTAATTTCGAGTGATTTTCTTTTGACTAAAGAGCTTTTAGCTAACGAAAAAAGTCCTGCAGCTTGAATACAGGGTTTTTTAAAGTTAAAATTTTTGCTTGTTTTCATCATAAAACCCTTAAATTAATAAAAATTTGTATGAATTAAGCAAAGATATAAATTATAATTAAAAACTTTTTTTAACTACAATCTATGAATTTGGCTCCTCGAGCTGGGCTCGAACCAGCGACAAATGGATTAACAGTCCATTGCTCTACCAACTGAGCTATCGAGGAATAAGTGAGAAATTATAACGAGTATTGAGCTTTATAATCAGTTATTTTTTTATAATAACAATAAAAAACCACCTCAAAGGGTGGTTTTTTTACTTAATGATGCTGCGTTAGTTACTTAGCATTTGTAGATCTAGCGACTGCATCTGCATAGCCTTTAGCGTAAGCATCGGCTTGTGCCTTAGCAAAGCCATCAGCTTGACCTTTAGCGTAGCCATCAGCTTGACCTTTAGCGAAAGCATCAACTTTGCCATCGGCATTACCACTAGCAACGCCCGAAGCGCTGTTATCAGTTTTGTTTTTAGTGTCAAAATTCAAGCCAAAGTTTGTATCATTTAACCAGTTGTTGGCACCTTTGAATGGGCCCCAGTTAGAGCCGCCGTTAAATGGTCCAGCGTTAGAGCCGCCGTTGAAAGGGCCCCAGTTGTTGCCGCCATTAAATGGACCAAAGTTTGAGCCAGAATTCATAGGTCCCCAATTAGAACCACCATCAAAAGGACCCCAATTATTGCCACCGTTATAACCGTTGCCGTTATTAAACCAGCCAGCTGAAGCCGATGTTGCTACAATCATTGTCGCAATTGCAGCTGTTTTTATTAATACTTTCATTACCATCTCCATATTTTTATAAAAAAGAATATCAACAGAATATTAACTCTGCAGTTTTATTATAAACAAAAAACACTTGAAAATCAATAGCACAATATTGCAGCCAATAAAAAACCACCTCGAAAGGTGGTTTTTTATTACTTTGCTGAAATTAATCAGCATCTAACAGTAGGTGTTAATTACTTAACAGCATTTGAACTAGACTTAGCAGTTGCATCTGCGTAACCTTTAGCGTATGCATCAGCTTGTGCTTTAGCGAAAGCGTCTGCTTGACCTTTAGCGTATGCATCAGCTTGGCCTCTAGCAGTGGCGTCAGCAACGCCAGTGCCTTTAGCATCAGCAGAACCTGAATACTTGTTGTCAGTTTTGTTCTTAGTGTCGAATTTCAAGCCGAAGTCTGTGTCATTCATCCAGTTGTTAGCGCCGTTGAAAGGACCCCAGTTTGAGCCACCATTAAAAGGACCAGCGTTAGAGCCGCCATTAAAAGGACCCCAGTTGTTGCCACCGTTAAATGGACCGAAGTTTGAACCAGAGTTCATTGGACCCCAGTTAGAACCACCGTTCATTGGACCCCAGTTACTGTTACTACCGTTACCATTGTTAAAAAAACCAGCTGAAGCTGATGTTGCTACTACGATAGTAGCAATTGCGATAATCTTTCTCATTGTATTCTCCCAGTTAAAATTTAACACATCATTATTGATGTGCTTTGTATCAGGCTTTTTGCCTTGATAACTGCACATTATACAGTAACTATATTAGAAATCAATTATATTCTAATATTAATTTTTAATAATATATAAAAATACTTATGTAATAGGGTTTATAGCGTGAAAAATAAATTAAATGCTTTGAGTGTCATAAAACATCAATCATTGCATCACCAAATTCAGAACAAGACAGCAACGAGGCGCCATCCATCAATCTTTCCAAATCATAAGTAACCGTTTTATTTTGAATTACGCTTGACATTGCACTTAGCACCTTATCAGCTGCCTCACTCCAGCCCATATGGCGGAGCATCATCTCTGCTGAGAGAATAATTGACCCTGGATTAACTTTATTTTGTCCTGCATATTTTGGTGCAGTGCCGTGTGTAGCTTCAAATACTGCTGTGGTGTCGGATAAATTAGCGCCTGGAGCGATGCCAATGCCGCCTACTTGCGCTGCCAAGGCATCTGAGACATAATCACCATTTAGATTAAGAGTGGCAATCACTGAATACTCCTCTGGACGCAATAGAATTTGCTGTAAAAAAGCATCAGCAATCACATCTTTAATGGTAATAACTGTGCCAGTATTTGGATTGGTAAATTGACACCAAGGGCCATTATCAATAACTTCGGCACCAAATTCCTCTTGCGCAAGTTGGTAACCCCAATCCCTAAATCCACCCTCAGTGAACTTCATAATATTGCCTTTATGTACCAAAGTAACAGAATCTTTATCATTATCAATGGCGTATTGAATAGCAGCACGAACTAAACGCACTGTGCCCTCTTGGGAGACAGGTTTGATGCCAATACCAGAAGTTTGAGGAAAGCGAATTTTAGTAGCACCCATTTCATTTTGCAAAAAATCAATGACTTTTTTTACTTCATCTGTGCCTGCTTGGTATTCAATGCCTGCATAAATGTCCTCAGAATTTTCTCTAAAAATAACCATATCAACTTTCTCTGGTGCTTTAACTGGAGAAGGTGTGCCTGTAAAATATTGCACTGGGCGTTGGCAAATAAATAAATCAAGCTCTTGGCGAATTGCCACATTAAGTGAACGCATACCACCGCCTACAGGTGTAGTAAGAGGTCCTTTAATTGTCACAGAAAACTCTTGAATAGCATCAAGAGTTTCTTGGGGTAAATATTCGCCATAAAGTTTATTGGCTTTTTCGCCAGCATAAATTTCCATCCATTGAATAGCTTTCTTGCCGTTATAGGCACTTGAAACAACAGCATCAATCACTTTTTTCATCACTGGCGAGACATCTTTACCGATACCGTCACCCTCAATATAGGCAACAATCGGCTGATCTGGTACTTGAATTATGCCGTTTTTAAAAGTAATTTTTTCACCATCAACTGGCATATGGATATGCTTTTTAGTCATCTACTTAACTGCTTATTGAAAAACGCAATATTTTAGCATCTTCGCCATCGCAATAGTATTGTTTACGGATGTTAATAATATTAAACCCCAGTTTTTTATAAAATGATAAAGCGCTGTGATTAGAACAACGCACTTCAATAAAAATGTCTTTAACGCCTGTTACACATAGTTTATTGAATAATTGAGTGCCCAGCCCTTGTTGTTGATAATCAGGATGAATACAGATATTTAATAAATCAATAGAATCTAGTGAGCGCAACGCAATACTGTATCCCAACACTTGCTCATTTTTGGAGATTAAAGTCGCCAAAACATTTGGATTATCCAAACTCTGAGTAAATTGCACCTTACTCCAAGGTGCTTTATAAGCAAGGCGCTCTATCGCCAAAATGGCATTTATATCTTGCACTCTAAATGGGCTAAAGGAAATCATTTAAAGAGATCTTTGTATAAATAGGAATGATTAGCAAATTTCTTAAAGAAAATATTGGTAGGCTTTGTTATCGGTTTCATTTTGGTAGAAGTAGCCGAGTTCGTCAAAACTACGCTCAATGTCTTTGACATCATCGGCTTGTAAGCCGATTAACACGCGACCGAAATCTGCGCCGTGATTGCGATAATGGAATAGGGATATATTCCAATTGGTACCGACTTTTTTCAAAAAGCCCAATAAGGCACCAGGATGTTCGGGGAATTCAAAACGATATAAGACTTCGTTATCAACTTTTGCCCTGCCACCGACCATATAACGAATATGGCCTTTGGCAATGGAATTATCACTCATATCCAATACATCGAATGATTTTGATAGTTTACTTAACAAAGCCTTCTTCTCATTTAACCCTTCACTAAGCGCAACACCGACAAAAATATGCGCCTGATTAGATGGCGTATATCGGTAATTAAATTCAGTAATGGCGTGATTATCCAACATTTGGCAAAATTGTAAAAAACTACCTGGTTTCTCAGGGATAGTCGCAGCAATAATCGCTTCATTATGCTCGCCCAAATCTGCACGCTCGGCAATATATCGCAGACGGTCAAAATTCATATTTGCACCGCTAACAATACTAATAATATTGTTATTATGTAGTTGTTTATCTGCCACATAGCGCTTTACCCCCGCTAAAGCCAACGCACCTGAAGGCTCAACAATATGGCGGTTTTGATTGTAAATATCTTTAATCGCTGCACACATTTCGTCATTACTAACCAAAACCGTGTCATCAACTAAATTTTTGACAATTCTCAAATTTTCAGTCCCAATTTTTTTGACCGCAACGCCTTCGGCAAAGATATCTACCTCGTCTAAAACAGCGTGTGTATTGCTGACAATTGAGCGTGTCAATGCAGCAGAACCGACAGGCTCAACACCAATAATTTCAATCTCTGGTCGCTGCGTTTTAATCACGCTAGCAATACCAGTAATCAAACCGCCACCGCCAACTGGAACAAAAATATAATCAATATCCTCTAACTGCTCTAGTAATTCATAGGCAATTGTCCCCTGTCCCGCAATGACATCCACATCGTCAAAAGCATGAATAAAAGTGTAGCCTTTTTGTTCGGCAATGTTTTGTGAAAAATCATAAGCCTCGTCATAACTATTACCAAACAAGACAACTTCTGCACCCCAAGATTTGACTGAATCAACTTTAATTTTCGGCGTGATTTTAGGCATAACAATGGTGGCAGAAATGCCTAATTTTTTTGCAGAGAAGGCTACACCTTGAGCATGATTTCCCGCTGAGCAAGTAATCACGCCTTTGGATAATTGTTGTGCACTTAGTGTGCGGATCTTATGATATGCGCCACGCAGTTTAAAGGAATGTACGGGGGTTAAATCCTCGCGTTTTAAATAAACCTTGTTGTCTAAATGCGCACTAATTTGACTGGCAAATTCTAATTGGGTCTTGCTAACGACCTCGCTAACAATCTCTCGTTTAATGCGGCTAACAATATTTTGCATAAAGTTCCTTTAAATAATCAACATTAACATAAGTAGCATCAGTTTTGTCACCTGTAATCAAGTGAAACGGCGTATCTGGCTCGCCCAAGTGGTTAAGCACTGTCATTGCCCCATCAAAATTATGCGACTCAGTGTATTCATTAATAGTAACTAAGGTTTTTAACCCTGCCTCAGTGGCTGCAACAATGCCATTATGCGAATCCTCAAAAGCAATTGCTTGATTGGGGGCAAGATTCATTTGCTCTAAGACCCAGCGATAAACATCGCCCGCTGGCTTAAGGTTTGGCACACAATCACCCGCACCAATTACTTCAAACCAATCCAACGCCTCTTTGCCTAGAGTGTTGATAATAAGTGCATCAACATTCGCAGGCGTAGTGGTGGTGGCAATTGCCAATCTAAGTCCTGCTTTGTGCGCCTCATTAAATAAACGCACCACACCTGTTCTTAGGGGGATTGCACCCGTATCAACCAAACGCACATAGATTTGAGTTTTTAAACCGTGAACTTTTTTAGCAAAGGCATCCACATCTTCACACTCAAACTCAGGTTTATGATTTTTTAGATAATGTTTGATGCGCAATTGACCGCCTGTTACATCAAGTAATTGATGATAAAGTTCATTGGACCATGCCCAATCCAGTCTCAATTCTTTAAAGGCTAAATTAAAAGCAATCAAATGCCCATCTCGTTCAGTGTTTGCCAGCGTTCCATCAACATCAAAAATAAGTGCTTTAAGTGACATAAAAAAATTATAATAAATAAAAATTGCTATTTTAAGGCAGTTTAGGTAAAAAGGTTATTTTTTTAGATAAAAACTACCTATTATGTCAGAGCCTGATTTTCAAAATATTCCCGATTATAAGCCTAAGAAAAACGAAGAATTTATGTCAGAAGGGCAAATTAAGCACTTCAGAGAAAAGCTTAACGCTTGGATGAGGCAGTTAATCAGCGACGCTGAATCCACTATCACCCATATTCAAGAAGACTCCTCAAAAGTAGCAGACGATAATGACAGAGCCACACTTGAGGAAGAATTTGCACTTGAGTTAAGAACTCGAGACCGTGAAAGAAAACTTATCGGCAAAATTGAAAAGACTTTGCATTCCATCGAAATGAGTGATTATGGCTATTGCAAGACCTGTGGCACTGAGATTGCTTTGATGCGCTTAGAAGCCAGACCTACCGCAGATGAATGTATTGATTGTAAAACCATAGCAGAACGCAAAGAAGTCTGATTTTCAGCGTATTTTTTTCTTGTAAAAATAAAAAAATACTTAAAAAGCCTAATAATTATAGATTGCTCTATTTTTTTAAAAATGCTGGTAAGACTTACAAGTCTTGTCTAAACCCTCAATGGTAAGTCTAAATTGAGAAACTGGGCTTCTCAATGTTATAACCCCAATCTTCGTTAGCATTACACCTAATTCTTCTTGAACGGTTTTAAGTTTGTTGATGTGTGCCTCTGACACGGTAAAACAAAGTTCATAATCATCGCCTCCCGCTAATACCATGCACCAGTCGCTTGTGTTGGCAATGTGTTTGGCAACCTCTGCTGATAATGGCAATACATCCAAATCAATACTAGCTCCAACCTTTGAACAGGTCAAAATATGCGATAAATCTTGTTGCAATCCATCAGAAATATCAATACAACTATTGGCAATACCCAATAAAGACTGCCCCAGTTTTATTCGTGGCTCTGGGCGATTAAAATTTTCCAGTAACGCAGTTGATGGGTTCTGTTGGTTTTGTAATTGTTGCCATGCCAGTGCGGCATCACCAAGCGTATTGGAGACAAATATGCTATCACCTGCCTGCGCACCTGAGCGCAATAAGGCTTGATTCTTTGTCAAAATCCCTGTGGCGTTAATAGTGATACTGAGCGCACCCTTAGTGGTATCACCACCAATCAAATGAATGCTACATTGTTGGGCAAGCACTCTTAGTGATTGGGAAAATTTCTCAAGCCATGGTTCATTAACACTTGGCAAAGTGAGCGCTAAAGTAAAATACAGTGGGGTCGCACCCATGGCGGCCAAATCACTCAAATTAACTGCCAAGGCTTTATACGCAATATCTTGTGGTGTGGTGTCTGCTGGGAAATGCACCCCTTCAATCAGAGTGTCAACGGTGGTGGCAAGTTGCTGATAACGATTAACAGAAACTAAAGCGCAATCATCGCCTATGTCCTGCCCCCAGTCAAAATATTTTTTAATTAAATCAAATTCGTTCATTGAAACCTATTAAAACGAAAATCTACATATACGCATTGTCAGTCTTAGTGTGGTCTGTCACATCACGCACGGAGTTAATTTCTGGAAAATGTGCCATAAGCTGCGCTTCAACGCCTTTTTCCAGGGTGGATTGAACCGATGAACATCCTTGACAACCACCACCAAAATTAAGAATAACATCCATCTGCTCAGTAATCTCAACCAATTTAACAAAACCGCCGTGAGAAGCAAGTCCAGGACTAATATCAGCGGCAATTGTATATTTAATTCTTTCCTCCAATGGCGCATCATCTTTCGGCTTTTCACCTTTGGCGTTGGGGGCTATGATGGTGAGTTTTTTACTTGATCCTTCTTCTTTTAGTGCCACTTCTGAATCTTTTAAAGCCTCAAAATTTAACTCATCAATATAGGCGTCAAACCCTTCGTACTCAAATTTTTTATAAGTTTTACCCAAATCCTTAGGAAAACAAAAGTTAAAAGAAACCACGGCAGCCGGTGTGCCAGCTTTTTCAACATCTACTTTTAAGCCTAAGTCTTCTTCATCTTGTTGAACAAACAACTTGGCAACATAAATTTTTGCTTCATCTGTAATAGTAAACATGGTTATCCTCTTTTAAAAATTATATTATCAATCAAACGCGTTGATCCTAAAAACACTGCGCATAGTATCGCAATTTTACTCGTATTATCAGTGATTTGTTTAAGGGTATTTGCATCCAACATTTCTAAGTAATCCAGCTTAAAGTAATGTTGCAATTGCCTACTAGCAGATTTTCTATCCAATTCACCTTGGTGCAATTGATGTAGAGTTTTATAAAGTTGTGGTGCAATGTTGCGCTCATCCACACTTAAATACTGATTGCGCGTACTCATTGCCAGCCCATCTTTCTCACGCATAATCTTGCCTGCAATAATCTCGATCTCTGGATCAGAGCCAGCCAAAGTGAATTGCCGAATAATGTGCAACTGCTGATAATCTTTCTGCCCGAAAACTGCCACATCAGGGCGTACAATCTCCAACAAACGCTCAACCACCTGCACCACCCCATTAAAAAAATGTGGACGAGTTTTGCCACACAAAATCCCTCCTATCTCTCCCACCTTAACATCCAGCGCCATTCCATTAGGATAAATCGCCTCAACACTTGGCATAAACACACAATCCACCCCCTGCACTTGAAGCAACGCCAAATCTGCCTCCACAGTGCGTGGGTAATCAGTAAAATCCTCACCCTCGCCAAACTGAGTTGGGTTAACAAAAATACTCACCACCACCCTATCCGCATTTTCTTTCGCCAACTCAACCAACAACAAATGCCCCTGATGCAATCCACCCATGGTCGGCACAAAGGCGATTTTTTTGCCTTTATTTCGCCATTTTTTCATTGTGTCTATATCGTTAATAATTTTCATATTTAAGTTATTTACTTAGAACACGCTTGGAAAAAATACGCTAAGGGTGTTGGGTTTATTTTTGTATATTCTAGCAAAATATAATATAGCGCCTTGTTGTTATTGTTAATAATTGGAGGTTTAATGCCGATTTTCAAACATTGTGCAAGAATAATTAAACGCCCGATACGCCCATTACCATCGCTAAACGGATGAATAATTTCAAAATGATAATGCGACTTAGCAACTTCACTAAGATGTTGGATATTAGCATAGTCCTTTGCCCAGTTTTCCAACTCTTCCACAATGTCATCAGGGTGAGTGAGCTGTGTATCTACATTTGGCAAAACTCTTTGCTTACTAGAAAACTCGCCAGCATTGTTTATCAAGCCACGCATTAACACCTTGTGCCAATCTTTAACTTGCTGCAAGTTGATTTCCACTTGAAAATTTTGAACAATTTCTTGAGTGATATGATGGATATTTTGCACCTCTGCTACCGATGTCGCATGAAAATTATTAGGCACAATATTATCCAATACAATGGTGTTAAAATCTAGTTCTTGCGTACCTGTTTCAATCTCCAAAGAGCCAGCAGCTATATTTCTAATAGATTTATCCATAACGGCGGGTTCAAATAAAAAATCACCCAATTCAACGCCTTTGACAATCTCACTGCCGCTATTCATTTTTGGTAAAAATATGTATTTACACCATAGTAAATCAATCTTATCTTGGTTTTTAAGCTTAATTTTTTGTGGATGATCACGCCATGCAACTAGCGTCATTCGGGTAACGCCTAACGCCTGCGCAAAGGCAACTGAAGTTTTGTAATAATCTTGTAAGTCATCCAACTTTTGGGCGTATAGGATGCTTTTATAGTTAAAATTCATAGTGTATAGTTTTTTGTATAATTTATAATTATTATACACTTACTGTATAGTTTTTTGTACAATTTATAAAAACTATGCAAAGATACTTTGTCTCTGCAAATGCTATTTTGGAACAATATTAAAAATTTACAATACCTGGGTCAAATAAATCTTGCATAAAACTTGTTTAAACTCTTTACCATTTTTTGTACTCTTCCAAATAACAACATTTTCAATTTCTGCTTTTTGTAGAGCGTGCCCACTAGTTTGGTGTTGCCTTATCTTGTCAAACATAGACCTTGACAACCTGGAAATTTGATACCCATCTTTCGTAATATCAAAGCAAAAATTGTTATCTTTTATTTGCACCTCTTCTCCAGCCATTGGCAAGATGTTAGCAATGCCTTGTTTGCTATGACTATTGCTTAAAGCCACATCTGATAGACCTGTCAATAAAACAATTGTTTCAAGTTTTCTAAAGACATTATTACAAACATCGTGTTCAATAAGATTATTGAAAAATGGAGTTTTAGAATGAATATGTAGATTGTTTTTTGCCCTAGTAATGGCAACATATGCTAAACGCTTATCACTTTCAAGCTGCGCACCACCACTAAAAAAATCTTCATTAACACAAAAATAAACCTCCTCCCACTCCTTGCCCTTGGACTTGTGTATGGTTGAAACAACAACTTTAGTTTGGCTTTGCTCAAACTCATCAAATTCAATTTCAGATAAATATTGCTCAAAGATATTCATAAAATGCTTTTGACTTTTTTCAATTTCTTGCTGGTATTCCTCTTCAAACTTATCTAACACCTGATTTTTTAACAAATTATTAGTAGATTTCTGATATTTCACATCTGAACCATTTCGGCTCTTTTCAAAATTTTTAGTGATTTTCCAA
>JAQRMT010000023.1:0-4741 GCA_028599035.1 Gammaproteobacteria bacterium | reverse complement strand
ACAGCGATAATTTTCTTATCTTTATCGCCTCCCATATGCCCATAAATAGCCTTAATAAAATTATAACTCTGCACACCTACATCTTGATATTCGTCAATAACCAGCATATTGAAAAAAGGCATAAAAACACTTTTGCGAACAAGTAATTGTGTTGCTTTTTCCACTACTCCTACCAAGTCTTCATCACTGCCAATGTTTTTTCCTAACAATAAAATAGCAAAGGCATGAAAAGTATAAATTTGCACTTCATACACCTGATTGCCAATCAATTTTTTTAATTTATTTCTAAAATCAGCGACTGCTACGCGTGAATGCGCCAACATTAAAAAATATTCTGGCTTATTGTTTTCAATAGTAATAAGAGAGGCAATTTTATGCACCAAGGTTTTAGTTTTTCCACTGCCTGGTCCTGCTAGCACCATAATAGCATCTGAGGTTTTATCTTCAAAAATTTGTTTTTGTTCTGAATTTAAATCATGTAATATTTGCTGATATTTCTCTTCGGTAACAGGACGCTGTATTGCTGTATTATTGAATTTGTAAAGTCGTTTAAAATCCCCATACTCCATAGAAAAGTAATCTTTGACAAAAAACTTTGTACTTTCCCAGCCTTCTATTAATAATTTTTCTAAAAAAGCAATTTGAATATGAATTGCCTCAATTTTTAATCTATAGTAATGTTGCAAACTCTCCTTATAGTCAGACTTATAATAAGGCGTTCTTTCTTCTATTTTGTCCTGTTTTTTTAAATCCAGAGTTTGATAATAAATCAGGCGACCTCGACGCAACTCAAACCCTTTTAACATATCATGTAAATATACAAAAGTATGGTGATATGCCTCTAGCGTCAAACGATTAGAGGGGTAAATAATTTTCAGCCCATTGCTTGAAAACTCAATTTCTTCCTCTTTATTGCCGCCCCCTATCTTTTGTAATAATTCAGTAACAATAAACTCTGACAACCTTCTTCTCTCCCTTATTAATCGCCCCAACTTATTCAAATCTGTGTATTCAAAATAGCAAAAATCTCTTTTAAAATTCACTGAGAAATTATTATTAGCCACCTTGGACAAAAGAACCCAGCTCTGAATGATTTTTCTAAACAAAGACACCTGATTAGCGTCCTCTTCATTTAATAATCTTAGGTTAACGCTCTTTTCATATTCTCTATTTTCTTTAAATACCTTGAACACCCTCTCCTCTATCTTAAAATGTTGTTCAAACTCTTTTTTAACCGACTTTTTAATAAAAACACTAATGTCATTTTCAAATTTTAATAACCCATCTTTCTGCAACTGGTACAAGACCTTAAACATTGCTTCTTTCTTAATGCCAACAATATCAGATAAATCATCCACCTCAATTGCATCAAGTTTAGAGCGCTGAATGATATTTTGCATCACTAAAATCATAGATTGATAAAGTCTGTTGTAGGGCTCTTGTTCTTGTTTTAAATCTAGAACTTCATGCACATAAGGCATGCCTTGTTTTTCTTCACTTTGGTCAATTGAGGTTGCAAACATTTTAAAGCCATCTCTGCCTCTCTTAATAATTTCATGTTTCTCTAATTCTAATAGTGCCGTTTTAATAATCACATCATAATCAATTTTACTGTCCTCGGTATCCACGCCCATCTGCCTAGCAATGTCTTTTGGAGACAAATAGAGTTGCTTGTTCTTATGTTTTTTAAGTGCTTTAATAATGCGTTTAATTTCACCAAAATCAACTTTTGAACGGTTAAGCTGAATAAATGAGCGATTAAAATCCTCTTTAGAATATAGAACAAAACATTGGGCTTTTATATTTTTACTTCGTGCACCTCGCCCTGATTCTTGTAAGTAAGACTCTAAACTATCAGACTGCTCATAATGAACAATAGTCTGAATATTTGCCTTATCAATTCCCATACCAAAAGCAGTTGTGGCAATCACAATATCAACCTTATCATCAATAAAATCTGTCAATATCTCACTCTTCCCCCTAACATTTTTATCTATCCCGTTCTTTTCTTTGTCCTCATCAAGTTTAGAATAAAAAGGCTCTATCACTAAATTCAATAAATGTAGGCGTTCATCTTTTTGCAAGTCTTCACTTAATTCTTTACATTGCCTAGCATTCTGAGGAACATAAATAATGGTAGGATTTTTTCCATTTTTATCTCTTGTCAACTCACTTAAAATTTTAACAAGTTCTTCATATTTAGCCCTTTTATCATCTACTTTTATAACTTTATATTCTAGGTTATAGCGCTCAACAGAGGCAATAAATTCGTTTAAAGTAATCTTTAATTCTTTTTCAAAATATTTCTTTATATCCTCAACTACTTCTGGCTTAGCAGTGGCTGTAAAACAGGATACGGGGATAGCTGGCTGAAACGCAGACTGCTCTAACTCTTTAATCGTTGTTCCTATAAAATGATAATCATGCCTAAAATCATGACCCCATGATGAAAAACAATGCGCTTCATCAACAATAAAGCGCTCAATAATTCTATTTTTCAATGCCTTAAAAATTGTATTAGAGCGTAATGATTCTGGCGCCAAATACAATATATCAACCGCCCCATTCTCTACTTCAACAATAGCATTTTGTCGCTCTAAAGGCGTTAAATATCCACTAATAGCAATGACTTTAAAATTGCTGTTATTACGCCTGAAGCTATCAACTTGGTCCTTCATTAAAGCTTGAAGTGGGGATATAATGACACTTAAACCCTTGTATACCTTTGCCTTGATTAAGGCAGGAATTTGGAAAGTAAGGGTTTTTCCACCACCTGTTGGCAAAATAGCCAGTAAAGACTTTGAACCAATAGCGCTCTTAATAATATCTTCTTGGGATATTTTTCCACCATCAAAAAGATCGCCAGTCATGCTATTAGTATTTTTATCAAACTCCCTAAATCCGTCAATATTAAATTCATCCTTTAAAAATTGATAAATATTGACAGCACTTTCATTAAAAACCAGCTGCTTTAACAATACAACAATATCAGGGTGTTTGTTTAAGATAATTGGCGACATTGATCCTTTATTTTTCAGCAGAAGATAGGAGATAATAAAAGCAAGTTCAACTGGATAACAAGCTTCAATATCCAAATATTGTGCCTTATTAGCCTTAATTAAAGGTTTGATTTCCTGATAAATATCAACTGTGTTTTCATGAAAGTTTTTATAAGAAAAAAATCCCGAAAAATACTTGCTATTTCTGAGTAAATAACAAAATAACTTTTGCCATTCTTCATCTAATGCATCAAAATCTTGATTTAATTTTTCAAATAATATCTTGGTTTGCTCTGCATCAATTAGCGGATAATTTCCAATGTTAATCAAATTATCCTTGTAAGGCTTGTCTAGCTTATGTGTATTCTTATTCGGAAACAGAAGCATTGACAAATACAAAGTATCAATAATTTGAGTTCGTTGGAAAACTTGATTAAATTTGGTTTTTTCTAAAAACTGTTTATCATGGTCAATAAAATTATGCCCACAAATAAAATTAATATTTTCAGATAAACAAATATCTCTTATTTTACTAACTGATGTTTCATCAATATCTGATTTTTCAGACAAATATCCTAGTCTATCTATTTTATTACTGGTTGTTCCAACTTCAACATCTAAGAATGCAATCTGATTAGGCATTGTTAATAACTATGTTCATTGGTCGGAAAAGTTTGATTTTTAACTGCTTGAATAAAATCTTTAGTAGCAGATTGAATACTGCCATTTGTTAAAAAGTTTTTCACAAATTTTGGCGGATTTTGGGTGATGCCAAGCATATCGTAACTCACTAACACTTGCCCATCACAATCCACCCCTGCGCCAATGCCAATAGTTGGGATACTTAGAGATTGAGATATTTGCTTGGCTAAACTCGCAGGGATGCATTCAAGCACGATGGTTTTTACCCCCCATTCTTCAAGCATCTTGGCATCGTCTAAAATTCTTTGCGCATCATTTTCATCTCTGCCTTGTATTTTGTAGCCACCCATCTCTAATACGGATTGTGGCTGTAAGCCTAAATGTCCACAAACAGGAATGTTATGCTTTTGCAGAATTTTAAAAGAGGCTTTATGCGCTCGCCCGCCTTCAAATTTCACCATTTGTGCGCCCACATCCATTAGGCGTTTGGCGTTTTCTAAAGTTTGTTGGGCGGATGTGTAGCTTTGATACGGCATATCGCTAATCAATAAGGCTTGGTTTGTGGTTTTTACTACTGCTTGTGTATGATAAATCATCTCATTCATGCTCACACACAGTGTATTTTCTCCGCCTTGAATAACATTGCCTAGCGAATCACCCACCAAAATAACATCCACACCGCAATCGTCAAAAACTGCTGCAAATGATGCGTCATAAGCCGTTAAACAAGTGATTTTTTTGCCAGATTGTTTAAAGCGTTTTAAGTCTTCAATATTCATAGTTTAATCAGGGTTGAGGTATCTATTTTATTAATCAGTTCTTGAATAGGGCCTAATACTGGCACCTTAAAATCAGGCTCTATTTCTGCTAATGGTACCAACACAAAAGCACGGTGCATCATCTCAGGGTGCGGTATAACCAGCTGGTGCGTAGCCAGAACTTGCACGCCATAAGTGATAATATCTAGGTCAATCGTTCTAGCGCCCCATTTTTTCTCACGCACACGGTGCTGTTTGCTCTCAATATCCTGGCATACATACAATAACTCTAGCGCCGTTAAATGCGTATTCACTTCACACACTGCATTGATATAATCGGGC
>JAQRMT010000022.1:8605-16180 GCA_028599035.1 Gammaproteobacteria bacterium | reverse complement strand
GGCGAACACGACCAAAATATCAACTTCGAGCAAACAGCGCAACTTGTGGGCAAAGATTTAGCACAACAAATCAAAGACACCAGTTTAGCACTTTATCAGTTTGCAGCAAATTACGCCCTAGCGCGTGGCATTATCATCGCCGACACCAAATTTGAATTTGGCCTAGACAAAGCAGGAAAGCTGACACTAATGGACGAAGTGCTCACCCCCGACAGCTCCCGATTTTGGTCAAAAGACACCTACCAAATCGGCACCAACCCAAAGAGTTTTGACAAACAAATCGTGCGTGATTATTTAGAAACCCTAGACTGGGACAAAACCCCACCAGCCCCAAGCCTGCCAGGCAGCGTTGCACAAAAAACTGCCGACCAATATCATCAAATTCAACAAATTTTGTGCCGATAAACAAGTTAAATATAACTCTAAAAATCATATAATAATTGAAAACATACAAGGATAATGAAAATGCTTCAATTTATAATTAATAAAGAGCCTTAAGCAATTAAGGACTAAAGAGGACACTAATTTTGTCTGAAATAAACCAACTAATCCTATTGGCTAAATACAATCAGTTAATGAATCAGCGACAATATGCTATTGCTGGAAAGTTATCTGAAGTCAGCCTATGTCAAAACAAGGGTGTTTTCTTTAAATCCGTCCTTGGCACGCTCAATCATATTCTGGTTGGCGACATTATTTGGTTAAAAAGATTTTCTGCACATCCTTCAAGCGGGAAAACATTATCATATATTTCCAAGTTAAACAAACCAAAATCATTAGATACTATTCTATTTAAGGGGTTTAATGAGTTAAACACAGAGCGAGAAAAAATTGATACAATAATTATTAAGTGGGCCAATCAATTATCAATGAGAGATATAAAAAGGTGTGTTTCTTACTCAGATATGTCAGGAAAACCATTTAATAAACCGTTGGCAAGCTTAATTAACCATTTATTTTTACATCAGACCCACCATAGGGGACAAGTAACCGCTTTACTCTCTCAATTTGGAATGGACTTTGGCGAAACAGACATTATTGAAATTATAGACGAATGTGAAATAGAATAAATTATGCCAATCGACCGTAAAATGACATTATAAAAATAAATAACCTTACTCAAAAAAATAAAAATGCAAAAAACAGGCGACATACAAAAAATGCATACCACGCTTGAAGAGGGTAATGCAATCTATCAGCTGCCAATCGGTAACGAGATGGTGGCAATGAACGCATTAGTGGGGCAAGAAATATCGCTCACATTTAACGGCGCAATTACTTGTTCAAACTGTGGTTCAATTACTAAAAAAAGTTATTCTCAAGGTTATTGCTATCCTTGTTGTCGGGATTTGGCACGCTGTGATTTGTGCATTATGAAGCCTGAAACCTGCCATCACCACCTTGGCACTTGCCGTGAGCCGCTGTGGGGGCTGGATAATTGCTTTGCTCCGCACATTGTTTATTTGGCAAATTCATCAGGTATTAAGGTCGGCATTACCCGCAAAGGTAATATTCCCAGTCGCTGGATTGACCAAGGTGCGGTACAGGCTTTACCAATACTTGAGGTCAATACTCGGCTTAAATCGGGGCAAATTGAGGTGGCTTTAAAGGCCTTTGTTAGTGACAAAACCAACTGGCGAAAAATGCTTAAAAATGAAGTTGATGAAGTTGATTTGGTGGCAACAAAAAATCAACTACTCGCTGAAGTGATTAATTTGGCAGCAGAGTTAGGCGCAGTAACGCTAAATAATGAAGCGATAAAAATTAATTACCCTGTGGTAGAATATCCGAGCAAAATTACTTCATTAAATTTTGACAAAACGCCAGAAATTTCAGGCGTTTTGCGAGGCATTAAGGGGCAATATTTATTATTAGACACAGGCGTGCTTAATATTAGGAAATTTGGCTCATATAATATGACATTAACTTATTAGGAAAAATACAAATGGCAGAATTACAAATCGAAGAATTAAACGCCGGCAAAGGCAAATCTTGCAAAGCTGGCAACTTCATATCTATGCACTACACTGGCTGGCTCACTAATGGCAAAAAATTTGACTCCAGCGTTGATAGAAACGAGCCGTTTGATTTTAAACTTGGCGTAGGACAAGTAATCCCTGGCTGGGATCAAGGCATTGAGGGCATGAAAATCGGCGAAAAACGCAAGCTCACCATCCCCTCAAAGTTGGCCTATGGTGAAATGGGCGCAGGTCCAATCCCACCCAGCGCGACCATAATTTTTGAAGTTGAATTACTGGGCGTTAAATAAGGTGAAACTTGATGAGTTATAAAGTATTGTCATTATTTAGCGGTTGTGGAGGTCTTGATTTAGGGTTTCAAGGGGGGTTTCGTTTCCTTGATAAAAGCTTTTCAAAAAATAACTTTCAAATAATCTGGTCAAACGATATAGACAAAAATGCTTGTCAAACATACCGTCATTATTTTAATCATCCAATAGTTTGTGGCGATATTAGAGAAATATTAGCAAACAATCATACGAGTATGTTCAATGACCCAATGCCATTAAAATCTGATATTGTGCTTGGCGGCTTCCCATGTCAAGATTTCAGTCATTCAGGAAAAAGAAGGGGCTTTGACAGTAAAAGGGGTACTTTATATCAGGCAATGTCTGACACCATAGTCAAAACAAAGCCAAAAGTTTTTTTAGCCGAAAATGTAAAAGGACTTTTGACACTCAATAACGGTGCAGCAATAAAACAGATTGCACAAGATTTTGAGGCGATAGGATACCATGTATCGTATAAACTCTTATTAACAGCAGATTTTGGCGTTCCTCAAAAAAGAGAAAGAGTCATTATTATTGGAACAAGAAAAGATATATTGCCAAAATTTGACTTTAGCGCACTCTCAAATCAAAGCACCAAATGGATGTCGGCACAACAAGCAATAGGCGACCTAGAAAGCAAAAGCGAAGGCACTGTTGATAATCATTTTTGGTCAAAAGCAAAAAAGAACAAGGGTCAGGGGAATAATGCAATTAAAAAAGAGAAGCCAGCGCCCACAATGAGAGCGGAACACCATGGTAACATTGAGTTTCATTGGAGTGAAAAAAGACGCTTATCTGCTAGAGAGGCTGCACGCATACAATCTTTTCCAGATGACCTGTTTTTTTATCCATCCACTTCAAGTGCTTACAAGCAAATCGGCAATGCTGTACCCCCAGTTTTTGCTTGGCATTTGGCAAAAGCAATAGAAATTTTTATTGATAAAAATATAAATAAAAGAAACGAAAGCCAATATGCGACCAAGGTGAATTTATGATTATTGCTCATAATAAAGATTACGAAACCTTTACGCAGTTGCTTTCTAAATCAGTATCGCAGCTAGAAAATGAGTCCAGTATTCGACCAGAATATTATTTAAACAGGGGCGGTGTAGATTTTGAAAAAGATGTTTATAACTTTGTTAATAATAATGCAAAAAATACAGTTTTTGAGGATAATATAGAATTAATATCAGGGCAAAGATTCCCCGATATTGTGGCTTATGTCAATAAAAATAAGGCATACGGCTTAGAAGTTAAAACCACAAAATCCAATAAATGGAAAACCACAGGCAGTAGTATTTTTGAAGGCACAAGGATAGATAACATACAAAATATTCATCTTTTATTTGGAAAATTGTCCAGCCCAATTGAGTTTAAATGTAAAAAATATGAAGCATGCCTGTATGATGTTGCGGTCACTCATTCTCCTCGTTATTTAATAGATATGAACATTATGGAACATGAGTCTATATTTAAAAAAATTGGCATTGAATATAACGAACTTAGAAAACTTGATAATCCGTTTAAGCCAATAAAAAAATTTATGAGAAAAGGACTGAAAGCGGGCGAAGACTTATGGTGGGTAGACAAAAATGATCACGCTATTGACCTGGGTATAAAACACTGGAGAAACTTGTCTTCTGAGCAAAAAGACGAGTTAAGCGTTTTGGCATTAGCCTATTTCCCAATTTTATTAAGTAAAAATCCACAAAAGTATCTAGGGCTATCAACATGGCTGGTGTCCAGATTCGGTATTGTAAATCATGCACTAAGAGATACTTTTACTGCTGGCGGACAGATTAAAATACAAGGCGTTATGTTTCCACAAATTTTTAAATACATTGTTAGCGACTTGAATAATATTATCACTAATGTCAATAAAATCCAAGAGGATGACATGAGTTATTATTGGAATATAGATGCACCTGTAAGCAATAAAACCGATATGTGGAAGCAACAATGTCTGCTATATTGTGCAAATAGCTTGAACGAAAATCAATTAAATATCATTAAACAACTGCTCTTATGAACGACGATTTCCCACGAATAAAAAGATTGCCCGAATATGTTTTTGCAATCACCAACAAACTCAAGGCTGAGGCGCGTGCTAGGGGCGAGGATATTATTGACTTTGGCATGGGCAATCCTGACCAGCCAACGCCTGAGCACATTGTTGAGAAACTGGTAGAGGCAGCGCGGCGCCCGAACACGCACCGCTATTCAACCTCTCGCGGCATTCCACGATTGCGTAAAGCTATTGCCAATTGGTACAAAATACGCTTTGATGTTGATATTGATGCAGAAACTGAAGCAATTGTTACTATTGGCTCTAAAGAGGGTCTGGCGAATTTGGCACAGGCAGTGGTTGGCAACGGCGATACGGTGCTAGTGCCTAACCCAGCTTATCCTATCCATCCTTATGGGTTTGTGATTGCGGGCGCAGATATTCAGCATGTGCCTTGTGGACCTGAAGATGATTTTTTTGCAGAATTAGAGCGTTCGATTAAAAATACTTTTCCAAAGCCAAAAATGTTGGTACTAAACTACCCCTCTAATCCAACCACCGAGTGTGTAGAGTTGGAATTTTTTGAAAAAGTTATTGAAATTGCCAAAGCCCATAAAATCTGGGTAATTCAAGACTTGGCTTATGCGGATATTGTATTTGATGGCTATGTTGCGCCTAGTATTTTGCAAGTAGAAGGTGCTAAAGATATTGCCGTTGAGTTTTTCTCATTGTCAAAAAGCTACAATATGCCCGGCTGGCGAGTGGGCTTTATGGTCGGCAACCCGACCTTGGTAGGTGCACTGGCAAAAATTAAGTCTTACCTAGATTATGGCATGTTTACGCCTATTCAAGTCGCCGCCATTGAGGCGTTAGAAGGTGACCAAACCTGTGTTAAAGAAATTGCACAAATCTATCAAGATAGACGAGATGTGTTATGCGAAGGGCTAAATTCTATTGGCTGGACAGTTACGCCGCCTAAAGCCACGATGTTTGTTTGGGCAAAAATCCCTGAATTTTATCAACAAATGGGTTCGTTAGAATTTACCAAAAAACTACTGAAAATAGCAAAAGTGGGCGTATCACCTGGTATTGGATTTGGTAATTATGGCGACAAATATGTGCGCTTTGGATTGATTGAAAATGAACACCGCACCCGTCAAGCCGTTCGAGGCATCAAAGAAATGTTTAAACAAGATGGGCTGTTATGAGGCTTTCTGCTAGAGAATTTTCTAAGTCAAATAATAAACGCTTGAGCCTGCTCGGCATGTCGGGCGTTGGCAAAACACATTTGTCAAAACTACTTGGCAGTGATGACAAATGGTATCACTATTCTGGCGATTATCGTATTGGCGCAAAATATCTGAATAATGATATTCTTGACAACATCAAACAAAAAATTCAGAAAGACGAGTATTTGGCTGAATTATTAAACAATGACTCTATTCGTGTTGAAAATCACATCACCTTTGACAACCTGTCTTCGGTTTCTGGTTTTTTAGGCAAAGTTGGCAATCCAGAACAAGACGGGCTGCCCATTGATGAATTTATACGCCGCCAAGCACTGTTTCAAACAGCCGAATCTATGACAATGTTAGATGTGCCTAAATTTATTGAAAAATCTCAACAAGAATTTGATCATTTTATTAACGATGCAGGCGGCAGCTTGTGCGAGCTTGACGATGAAAATGTTTATCAAACCTTGTCCGAACATACAATAATTCTATACATTCGTGCTAGTAAACGCAATGAAAGCACTTTAATAGAGCGTGCGCAAACACACCCTAAACCGCTATACTATCAGGCTAAATTTTTACAAACGCAGCTGGCTATTTATTTAGCAGAGAGTCAACTGACCTATGTCGCACAGATTGACCCCGATGAATTTGTACGCTGGATATTTCCTCGCCTACTTGAACATCGCAAACCAAAATATGAGGCAATTGCCAAACAATATGGCTATACCATTGATAGCGAGGATTTATATCAATGTAAAAACGCCGACGAAGTGCTTGAACTTATCTGCGGAGTGCTTGACTAATGCCCTTAATTGCATATTCAAATCTACCTTCTTTTAAGCGCCTTCAGCAAGAGGGTGAAACCATCTTGTCAAAAGACAGGGCAGACAACCAAGCCATTAGGGAGCTGCACATCGGGCTGTTAAATATGATGCCAGACCCAGCACTTGAAGCAACCGAGCGCCAATTTTTTCGCCTTATTGGGCACTCCAACCAAATTGCGCAATTTTATCTGCATCCGTTTACATTGCCTTCTATTAAACGAGGTGAAACAGCTCAAACGCATATTGATCAATATTACCAAAGCTTTGACAACATTAAAAAACAAGGATTGGATGCCTTGATTATCACTGGCGCACACATTAAAGATGCCGATTTAAAAAAAGCACCTTTTTATGAAGAATTAAAGGCCGTGATTGACTGGTCGTACGATCATGTTACCTCAACGCTATGCTCGTGTTTAGCAACCCACGCCGTGTTAGAATTTCGTTACGGACAAAAACGCCAAGCCATTGGTGAAAATAAAAAATGCTGGGGCGTATTTCCCCACCAAGTGCTAGACCGACAACACCCTTTAATGAATGGCGTTAACACCTGTTTTGATGTGCCTCACTCTCGTTTTAACGAAATCACAAAAAAACAATTTGACAGCGCTAAGGTTAAAATTTTGGTTGATAGCAAGATTGGAGCACACCTATGCGTAAGCGAAGATTTGCTTCGAATTGTGTTTTTCCAAGGACATCCAGAATACGACACCATTAGCCTATTAAAAGAATACAAACGCGATATTATTGCTTATTTGGAAAAAACACGCAACGACTATCCGCCTTTCCCTGAGCACTATTTAGCCGAACAAAGCAAAGCCGTTCTCAATGAGTATAAAACCAAGTTATTGTCTGGCGAATTTACCCTGGCCGATTTTCCCGAACAACTTATCAGCAGAACCTTAAATAACACTTGGGGTAACGCCACTAATGTCATTATTAACAACTGGATTGGCTGCGTTTACCAAGTAACCCATGAAGACATCGACAAGCCGTTTATGGACGGCATTAATCCACACGATCCACTTGGCTTAAAGTAGTGCGTTCAATATCAAAACCGCTGTTAAAGTGGTTTGACCAATTTGGTCGTCATTCTCTGCCATGGCAAGCGTCACACAGCAGTCCTCTGGGAGGGCAAGCGTCACACAGCAGTCCTCTGGGAGGGCAAGCGTCACACAGCAGTCCTCTGGGAGGACAAGCGATACATAACACAAGCAATTTACA
>JAQRMT010000022.1:0-8505 GCA_028599035.1 Gammaproteobacteria bacterium | reverse complement strand
CAAGTTAAGGGGCATTACGGACAAAACGAAACACTTAAACAATTATGGCGTTTGGCAAAATATCACACGCCTGATAAGCGCAACGCCGATTACACACAAGCCATTATGGATTTAGGTGCAACCCTATGCACCCGTAGTAAGCCAAACTGCGAACAATGCCCCGTTCAATTTGATTGTTTAGCATGGCAGACCAACACACAGGGTGAATACCCCCACCCAAAACCTAAGAAAAGCAAACCCACTCGCACAATTGCAATGCTGATTTACCAGAACATAGCGGGGGAAATTTATTTAGAAAAACGCCCACAAAAAGGTATTTGGGGCGGGCTATGGAGTCTTGTAGAATGCGAAAACGATGAAAAAATCATCAATCAAACCATTAAAAAATTTGATAGAAATGCTCAGATAAAAGAAAAGTTAGCAATAATTAAGCACAGCTTTACTCACTATCATTTAATAATTAGCCCCATTTTAATTATTTGTACAACGACCAAAGGCTTCCAATCTATTGCCAAATTAAAAGTTGGCTTGCCAGCACCTGTTAAGAAAATTATTGCTAAAATATAACCTATGAAACTCATCCGTGGCTTACAAAACTTAAACCCTTATTTTGGCAGTGTCGTTACCATTGGTAACTTTGATGGCGTACATCTAGGCCATCAAAAAATCATCTTACGACTGGTTGAAAAATCAAAGAAGATAGGCGTACCTTGTGTGTTAATCTCATTTTTGCCCACGCCACAAAGTTTTTTTGGTCATGAACAGGCGTCGCTCAGCAGTTTTAAGGAAAAGCACGCCTTGCTCTCTTCGCTGGGTTTGGACACACATCTAATCATTCACTTCAATCAGGGCTTTTCTCAACTAGAAGCACAGGGCTTCGTGCAACAAATTCTACTCGATAAATTAGGTATGAAACACTGCCTAATCGGCGATGATTTTCGTTTTGGCAAGGGCAGAAAAGGCGATTTTGCACTGTTACAAAGCTTATCAAAAATCCAAGGATTTACAGTAGAAAAAACACCAAGCGTTCTGCATAATAACTGTCGCATCAGTAGCTCAGAAATCCGTTCGCTATTAAAACAGGGCGAATTGCAGGCTGCCTCACAAATGCTAGGGTATGAGTTTTCCATCACTGGAAAAATTATTCATGGATTAAAAAACGGACGCAACATTGGCTTTCCAACCATCAATATCCCCATTCAGCGCAAAATCAGCCCCGTCCACGGCATATTTGCCGTGATGGTTGAGTTAGATGGTGCCACTTACCAAGGCGTGTGCAGTGTTGGCAATCGCCCAATAATTGGAGGCACAAAGACTTTGTTGGAGGTGTTTCTCTTTGATTTTAATCGACAGGTTTATGGATTTAAAGCCAAAACCATTTTTAAACACAAGATTAGAGATGAGAGAGATTTCGATGATTTTTCAACATTAAAAAAACAAATTGAACTTGATGTCGCAGATGCTAAAAAATATTTTGATTAGCCCAAATGATGTGGAGATGCGCGCCATTCGCTCGCGTGGCAAAGGTGGGCAAAATGTCAACAAAGTTAATACTGGTATCCATCTTCGTTTTGATATAAAGATGGCGAATTTGACCGATGAAGACAAGGATAAATTGCTCAAACTAAATGACGCTCGCCTGTCAAAAGATGGGGTAATTATCATCAAGGCGGACAATTTTCGCACCCAAGAAAAAAACCGCCTTGATGCGCTCAAGCGTTTAAACTTATTGCTAAAAAACACCCTCAAAGTGGCAAAAATTAGAAAACCAGCTAAGGCTTCTAAGGCAGCCATTGCCAGACGAATTGAACAAAAATCTCAACGCTCAGCAATCAAACAAACTCGCAAAAAGGTCAGATTCTAATGATAAAAACACTACAAAAAACACTATTAAAACTACATAATAACAAATTTTTTGAATTCAGCGTAATTGGCGTTATCATTTTTTCGTCCTTGTTAATCGGCGTTAAAACTTACGACCTTAATCCGAATTATTTGCTGATTTTGGAGGCACTAGACATAGGTGTAACGGTATTTTTCCTAGCTGAAATTTTACTTCGATTTATCACTACTACCAATAAAAAACGCTTTTTCCACAACGCTTGGAATGTATTTGACACCCTTATCGTTACTATCAGTCTGATCCCCATTGACCAAAGCGAATATGCGCTATTGGCTCGTTTAATCCGTATTTTCCGTGTGTTACGCCTAGTCAGTGCCATTCCCGAATTACGCCTGTTGGTCAATGCCCTGCTCAAAGCCCTGCCATCAATGGGCTATGTGCTGTTATTGATGTTTATTTTGTTTTACATGTACGCCGCTATAGGTAGTTTTATTTTTGAGTCTATCAACCCTGTCTTATGGGGCGATATTTCCATTTCTATGCTCACTCTGTTTAGAGTGGTGACTTTTGAAGATTGGACCGATGTGATGTATGAAACCATGACAGTACACCCATGGTCATGGGCATATTATTTATCGTTTATCTTCTTCAACGCCTTTGTATTTCTGAATATGATGATTGGCATTGTGATTGACAAAATGCAGCAAGAGCACGAAAACGACGAGGAAGGAGTTCACGAACGCTTAAAGCGCATTGAACAAAAATTAGACAAGCTATCAATGAATGTAGCGAATAGCAAACCACTCTAGCCGATTGCTAAGGGAAAAAGTTAGTACTAATCTGGAAAAAGTTAATATTAACTTTTTTGCTGCGGATACTAACTAAAATTGCAGTGAGATAAAATCCTAGGCGAATAAAAAACCACTAATATGAAGTGGCTAAGGGATTTTTGATGATTGTTCATATCTATGCAAAGACCTCACAAATTAGGATAGAAGGCTTTGATAAAATATAGCCCTTGAGGTGGAGCAGTGGCGCCGGCTTTTTTTCTGTCTTTGGCGTTTAGCACTTCCTGCATCCAGTGTACTGGGCGTTCATTTTTTCCGATTTTGAGCAAAGTGCCAACAATATTACGCACCATGTGATGTAGAAAAGCATTGGCTTTTATGTCTAGCAAAATATCATCGCCTTGTTGGCTGATGGTTATAAATTCAATGGTTTTAATGGGGGATTTTGCCTGGCAAAGGCTGCCTCTGAAACTGGAAAAATCGTGTTCGCCGAGCAAGACTGCCCCCGCTTGCTGCATGGCGATTATATCCAGCGCTTTTGACTCCCATAATGAGTGTTTGGCAATAATGGCAGAGCGGACTTTGGTGTTGTGTATTTTGTAATGATATTGTCTAGCAGTGGCACTAAAGCGTGCATGAAAATCCTCATTGATGCGTTTTGCCCAGACAAAATTAACATCGCAGGGCAGATTAACATTGCCCCCAAACAGCCAAGCCTTGTCCTCTCTATTCGCCGTTGTTTCAAAGTGAATAACTTGTTCAACAGCATGCACGCCTGCATCTGTCCTGCCGGAACAAAACACCCGAACAGGATGGTTAGCAACTGCTGATAAGGCTTGCTCGACCACTTGCTGCACAGTGCGAATGCCAGATTTCTGTAATTGCCAGCCGTGGAAATCGCCCCCCATATATTCAACGCCTAATGCTATTTTCACTTTGTATAATGTAAAATCAAAAATTACTATTTTATACGCTAAATGGATATTATGAAAAATGAAGCCACAGGGTTCAAGCGAATTATTGCCGCTTTTGGGTTTTCAATGCAAGGGTTAAAAACCTGCTATCAATCAGAGGCGGCTTTTCGTCAAGAGGTGTGGTTAAGTATTATTTTAATACCTTTGGCATTTTTGCTGGGGGAGTCATCAGTAGAGAAAGTGCTATTAATTATGCCTGTATTTTTGGTTTTAATTGTTGAGATTTTAAATTCTGCCATTGAATCAGTGGTGGACAGAGTTGGCGATGAATATCATATATTATCAGGTGCAGCTAAGGATATGGGCTCTGCGGCAGTATGGCTTTGTTTGGTTTTACTATTGGTGATATGGATAATTATTCTAGTTTAGCCTCCCGTCTATATGGCGAAGTTGACTGCCATATTTTCGACTCTGTTCCCAACACCAACGATTATTTATCGTCATTACCTTTTTCACTAAAAACACAGGTATGCATTGCAACCGAACAGACACAAGGCAAGGGGCAACATAGTCGAATATGGTTAAGCAAAAAAGGAGGTAGTATATTGCTGTCTATTCGCCGAGTGTTCTCGGTTGATGTGAATTTGAATGGTTTGAGTTTGGTGGCAGGTTTGGCATTGATTGAAGTATTGAAAGATTATGGTGTTACTGGTTTGCAACTCAAATGGCCTAATGATGTCTATTATCAAGACAAAAAACTGGCTGGAATTTTGATCGAAAATGCCGTACGGAATCAAGCCCAATCTGTGGTAATGGGCATCGGTATTAATGTTGATGCGGATATAGGTTGTCAAACACCCTGGACAAATTTGCGTTTAATCAACAGGCAAAACCGCATTAATCAATTTAGCTTGACGACAGGTTTAATTAATAAAATTTTGCAATTTTGCCAAATCTTTGAAACCAATGGCTTTGCTTATTTTGCCCAACAATGGGCGAGTGTAGATTATTTACAAGGCAGGCGAGTTCAATACAATGATAAAAAGCAAATCTTTTCAGGTGTGTGTTACGGCGTTAATAACGAAGGCGTATTGTTGGTTGAAACTCAATATGGGGCTAAATTGGTTTATTCGTCGGAGTTTTTGAGTCTTTGTTAATGGGCGTGGCATTGACTTTATTGTCTGTCATTGAAACATTGCCCTTGAAGTGAGATCCATCCTCGAGAATTATCCTCGGTGCATTCATATCACCAGTTACATTGCCCTCATCATGAATAACAATTTTTTCATTGGCGTTAATATTACCAACTACATTGCCAGTAATATTGACAATATTGGCATCAATATTGGCCTTAACTTTGCTTGATTTTTCAATACTAATGATGTTGTTTTTTAGTGATATAACACCCTCAACTTGGCCAAAAATATCAATGTCTTCAGTGCCAGATATTTCGCCCTTAATAAAACAACCTTTGGAAATAACAGCCTTACCTTTGGGTTCTTGTCGGCTATTAACAACAGGCTGTTGATCGATATTTTCTCTTGCACTAGGTGCGGGCTTTGGTGTAGCGGAGATAGTTGGTGTAATAGAAGGTGTTGTGGTTTCAGGTTTTTTAGTGTTAAACATAGGGCTAAGCATTGATGATAAAATTAATGATTATAGATAAGTTTTTAATTTATGTCCACACAATACGCACTTAATGTTACTAATGTCAGCAAATCCTATTCAAAAAGGAGCGTGGTTTCGGATGTTTCTTTTTTTGTGCAAGGTGGTGAGATAGTCGGATTACTAGGACCAAATGGGGCAGGGAAAACTACTTGTTTCTATATTGCTTGTGGGTTGGTTAGGGCTGATTCAGGCCAGGTGGTTTTAAACAACCACAAAATTGACCATCTACCGATGCACAAACGCGCCAAATTGGGGCTGGGTTATTTACCTCAAGAGCCTTCTATTTTTAGAAAATTATCAGTTGAAAATAATATTATGGCAGTTTTGGAGTTGAATAACGACTTAGATAAAAATGCCAGAAAAAATCGCCTAGAAGTACTATTGACAGAGTTTCACATTGAACATATTCGCCATCTTGACGGGTTAAGCCTATCTGGCGGCGAAAGACGGCGTGTGGAAATCGCCAGAGCATTAGCAATGGATCCAAAATTTATCCTATTAGACGAACCTTTTGCAGGGGTTGACCCGATTTCTGTAGGTGACATACAGCAGATTATTTTTCATTTAAAAGACAAAGGTATCGGCGTGTTAATTACCGACCATAATTACCGTGAGATGCTGGATACTTGCGATCACTCTTATGTGCTTCACAACGGCGTGATTATTGCCGATGGCAGTAAGGAGCAAATTCTAGATAACGATAGAGTGCGTGAAGTTTACTTGGGGGATAATGGCTAAATTTATCACGCTAGGTGTAGAAAGTTCGTGTGACGAAACAGCTATTGGGCTGTATTCACAGCAACATGGGCTGATTGCGCATCGATTATTCTCCCAAGTTGAAATCCACCAAGCGTATGGCGGTGTGGTGCCAGAATTGGCATCTCGTGACCATATTCGGCGTGTTTTGCCACTGATCAAAGCCGTGCTTAAAGACGCTAAAATAAAACTTATCGACATTGATGCCATTGCTTATACAGCTGGACCAGGCTTGGCAGGGGCATTGTTGGTAGGCAGTGCTGTGGCAAAAGCCCTGGCTTGGAGTCTTAAAATCCCTGCACTAGGCGTGCACCACATGGAGGGCCACTTGCTCGCACCGCTCTTGGAGCAAAGTCAGCCCAAGTTTCCCTTTGTGGCTTTGTTGGTTTCAGGTGGGCACACTATGCTGATTGATGTTAAGGCCATTGGTCAATACAAAATCCTAGGCGAATCTTTAGACGATGCTGTGGGCGAAGCGTTTGACAAAACTGCCAAAATTTTAGGTCTAGGTTATCCAGGTGGCCCAGCATTGGCCACACTTGCCGAGCAAGGCGGTGAAGGGGTTTTTAAATTCCCCAGACCGATGATAGACAGACCAGGGTTGGATTTTAGTTTTAGCGGGCTTAAAACTTTTGCACGCAACACCTTTATCAAACATCCAACACAGAAAGCCGACATTGCCAAAGCCTTTGAAGTGGCTGCCACGCAAACACTTATGATTAAATGCAGAAGAGCGTTAGCGCAAACTGGGCGGACTACACTAGTCGTAGCAGGCGGCGTTAGTGCAAACCTATCTTTACGCCAAGAATTAAACCACATGGGTAAAAAAGTGGGCGCAACTGTCTTTTATCCAAGGCAAGAATTTTGCACCGATAATGGTGCAATGATAGCCTTAGTTGGGCATTTTCGTCTAAGCCGTGGGCAGCGTGATACCCATCATGAAGTCAATATAAAACCTAGGTGGAATTTAGAGGAGTTAAGCCAAATTGAGTAAGCTGAGCAAACTATTTACCCGTGCATCAACAGGGCTTGATGCGCCGCTAGTAACGATTGAAGTGCATATTTCGGTCGGCTTACCAGGGTTTTCCATTGTTGGTTTGCCTGAGGGCGCAGTGCGTGAGAGCAAAGACCGTGTTCGTAGCGCCATTATGACTTCAAAATTCAAATTCCCCAAAGGGCGAATTACCGTGAGCCTCGCCCCTGCAAATTTACCCAAAAGCGGTGGCAGGTATGATTTACCTATTGCCATTGGTTTATTATTGGCATCTGAGCAAATCAAGCCCAGTATTAACATTAACTCATTTGAATTTTATGGCGAGTTGGGGCTAGACGGCTCACTTCGAGCAACTGAAGGATTGCTCCCAGCCATTATTGCCAGCAGTCAAGCCAAACATTGCGTTATTTTGCCAAGCCAAGACTCAAACCAATACGCCTTAGTCAATGAGGCGATTATTTATCCATGCGCACATTTACTCAAAGTCTGTGCTTTTTTGCAAGGCATTGGCAAGATTGATAAATTAGCCCATGATTTGTCTAATAATCAACCAATTTATAACAATGATTTTTCCCAAGTCAAAGGACAACACCACGCCAAACGCGCCCTAGAAATTGCCGCCAGCGGTGGGCATAATCTACTTTTAATCGGCCCACCTGGTTCAGGCAAAACCATGTTGGCAGAGCGCCTACCCTCAATCATGCCACCACTCAGCACCGATAAAGCTCTAGAGCGTGCCTCGATTTACTCAGTTGCCAACAAACCCCTAGATTTAACCCAGCTAAAAGTCCGCTCATTTCGCAGTCCGCACCATTCATCTTCGGCCGTCGCCTTAGTTGGCGGTGGATCCAACCCAAAGCCAGGTGAAATCTCGCTAGCCCATGAAGGTGTTTTATTTTTAGATGAATTACCCGAATTCCCAAGAGGCGTTTTAGAAGTCCTACGCCAACCCCTAGAAAATGGCAAAATCCACCTATCTCGCGCCGCCCAACAAACCACTTTCCCTGCCAACTTTCAACTCATCGGCGCAATGAACCCCTGTCCTTGTGGTTTCTATGGCGACGGCACAGCCAAATGCCACTGCACCAGCGACCAAATTGAGCGATACAAAAGCAAGATCTCAGGCCCACTTTTAGATAGGATTGATATGGTTTTGACCGTGCCACCCTTACCCAAAGAAATCTTGCTTAACCAAAACATAGAAAACACCGAAAATAGCGAAACCATTAGAACAAGAGTTATTAGCGCCCATAATGCTCAACTGCAAAGACAAGGAAAATCTAACGACAAACTCGCCTCTGATGAAATCGAAAAACTCACTAACCTCACTCAAGATGACAAACAACTGCTCTCCAGTGTTATTGACAAGCTTAATCTTTCTGCTCGTGCCTATCATCGCATTTTAAAAGTTGCTAGAACCATTGCCGATTTAGAAAATAGCACAATCGTTGACAAACCTCATCTGATTGAGGCAATTGGATATCGGCGGTTTGACGAGTAAAGCGTTAAAACATTTACTCCATAATTCTGGTAGTGTAATTA
>JAQRMT010000021.1 GCA_028599035.1 Gammaproteobacteria bacterium | reverse complement strand
AAATTACGCATCAGATTTTTGAAGTGCCAAATCAGCAAGGTGGATTGTTGGACAGATTGGCACTTTTGCGTGATTATTTAAAAACGCAGCCAAATAGCCCAATTAGAATTATTAAACAATATCCGATTAGCCAGCAGAGCCAAGTTAAGCAGTTTTTGCAAGAAGTGGTGCGTCAAGGTGGCGAGGGCGTGGTGGTGAGAAACCCTAACACGGCGTATCAAACAGGGCGATTAAGCTCGGCATTAAAAGTAAAACAATATTTAGATACGGAATGTGTGGTAGAGGGGATTTTGCCCGGAAAAGGTAAGCATACGGGTAGAATGGGGGCACTGTTGTGCAGGGCTGGGAATGATATGATGGTCAAAATTGGCTCGGGATTTAAAGATACTCAGCGTGAGAACCCGCCAGCCATCGGCGTTACAGTTACTTTTAAATATTATGGTTTGACAAAAAAAGGGAAATTTAAATACCCTGTGTTTTTGCGCATCAGACCCCAATAAATATATTAAAATTACGGGCATTGTTTCAACAAAAATTATTATGACTGACATACAACAAGCAAGACAAAACGCCATTGATTCGCAAATTCGCCCTTGGGGTGGTTTGAATTATATTGCTAATAATGCACTTAAAAGTATTCCTAGAGAAGACTTTGTGCCTGAAGCGTACAAAAACCTTGCGTTTGCAGATATTGAAATTCCGCTGAATGATAGGGCAAAAATGTTCAGCCCAAAGATTGAAGGACGATTGCTCGATGCACTGAATATTCAACAGAATGAAGCAGTTTTAGAGGTGGGCACTGGCAGCGGCTACTTAACGGCCGTGGTGTCCAAACTTTGTAAATCCATTACTAGTATTGAGATTGACGAAGAGCTCAGCACTGGCTCACAAGAAAAACTCAAGGCATTGAATATCAACAATGCACAACTTCAAGTAGGGGATGCTTCTCAAGGCTGGCAGTCGAATGATTTTTTTGATGTGGTGATTGTGGCCAGTGCCGTGCCTAAAATTACGGGGCGTTATTTTCACCTGCTGAATGTTGGGGGTCGTATTTTCGTGGTTGAGGGCACAGGTAATGCAATGAGTGCAAAACTTATTACCCGCATTAGCGAACACGAATGGGATACTAAAACACTGTTTGAAACACACTTAAATACAATGCAAGGACTGGAAACGGCAGCAAGCTTCGAATTCTAATCGTGAAGCGTTTTTATAATTCTGTTTTAAACAAATCTGGTAATAGCGTTGTGTTATTGCTACTTATCGTTGGTTTTTTTATTGCACAGATCCCTGATTTTCAATTGGATGCTTCATCAGATTCATTGGTTTTAGAGGGTGATAATAATCTGCGTTATTACCAAAGCATTAAGAAGAATTACGGCTCTGATGATTATTTAGTTATTAGTTATCAGGTTAAAGACAGTCTGCTTGCGTCAGCGCAACTCAACCATTTAGCGAATTTTAGAAAAGACTTGCAAGCCATCAGCCAAGTTAAATCGGTAACTACGATTTTGGATGTGCCTTTATTCCAGTCACCGCCGCTAGCACTCACCGATTTGGCCTCTAAAAACATTTCCATCGATAATGACAATGCCAATCTTGAACTCGCTAATAAGGAATTTAAATCATCACCACTGTATGCTGATAATTTAGTGAGCAAGGATGGCAAAACCAGCGCAATTTTGGTAACGCTTAAGAGTAACAAGCAATTCGCACAACGGCGTCAAATGCGTGATACGATGCGACTTAAAAGAGCAGGCGACAATCTGTCTAAAGAGGCATTAATTAAACTCCATGCCATCGAAAAACAAGTATTAAAAGACGCAACAATGCAGAGTGAGGTGCAAGACAAAACCATTGCACAAATTCGCACAACGATTGACAAATATCGTGATAAAGCCAGTCTATTTTTAGGCGGATTACCTATGATTACCACCGATATTATTGGCTATATTAGCAGTGATTTAATCGTATTCAGTTTGGCAGTAATTGGGCTAATGACATTAATTTTAGCGATTATTTTTAAAGGCATTCGTTGGGTGTTAATGCCTATCGGCATTAGTATTACGGGTGCGCTGATGATGACGGGCGTGTTGGGGTTTTTAGGCTGGAAAGTTACCGTTATTTCAAGTAATTTCTTCTCACTACTGTTGGTCATGACGCTCTCAGTAACGATTCACTTAGTAGTGCGTTATCGAGAGTTGGCGCAAAACAACCCCGACCTAGAATATCGGACACTGATTCAAAACACATTAGAGCAAATGCTTAAACCTTGTTTGTTCACCACACTCACTACTATTGTCGCCTTTGGGTCATTGCTGATTAGTGGCATCAGGCCAGTGATTGACTTTGGTTGGATGATGTCAATTGGAGTAACGATTGCACTGGCACTGTCATTTATTGCCTTCCCAATTATCATGAGTTTTTTGCCAAAACCTAAGATTCGACAATTCAATACTGAACTAGGGTTTACTTATGGTTTGGCAAAGTTTACTGAGAAATTCGGCAATCATTTATTGGTGGTTTTGGTGCTATTTATCGGCGTTTCAGTGGTGGGCGTGAATAAACTCAGTGTGGAAAATCGTTTTATTGACTACTTTAAAGAAAGCACTGAAATTAACCAAGGCTTGACCCTGATTGACAAAAAACTTGGCGGCACAATTCCGCTAGAGATTGTGTTTGATGATTTGGCTGAGGATTACTGGTATGACGAGGATTTACGCACCGAAATACACAAGATTCATCAATATTTAGACAGCTTGGATGAGACTGGAAAAGTGCTTTCAATTGATACACTGATGCAAATATTAGCGCAAGCAAACGACGACAAAATGCCGAATGGTTTCTTTTTAAATATTATTAAAAGTCAAATACCGGATAGTGCCAAAGTGCATGTGTTAGACCCTTATATATCAGAAGACAACGGCCAATTACGGATGGTTATTCGCATTCGTGAAACCAACAAAGACCTTAAACGCGCAGCATTGATTGAGAAGATTGAGACCTATATTGGCAAGGATATTGGCTTTAAAGAAGGTAGTTTTCACGCCACGGGGATGCTGGTGTTGTATAACAATATGTTGCAGAGTTTATTTGACTCACAAATCAAAACCATTCTTGTGGTGTTTGCGATGATTTTTGTGATGTTTTTGTTTATTTTTAAATCATTCAGTTTGTCAATCTTGGCGCTTATTCCCAACACCCTGCCATCGATTTTCATTCTCGGCATTATGGGATTGATGAACATCCCGCTAGATTTGATGACTATTACCATCTCAGCCATTGCGATTGGTATTGGCGTTGATAATGCCATTCATTATATCCATCGTTTTAAGACCGAGTTTCAAAAAGATGGAGATTATTTAGCCACCATGTATCGCTCACACAACTCGATTGGTTTGGCAATGTTTTATACCTCTATTACCGTTACTTTGGGCTTCTTAATCTTAGCCTTGTCTAACTTCATCCCCAGTATTTATTTTGGTGTTTTTACCGCTATTGCCATGATTAGTGCATTGTTGGCTAACTTGACTTTACTGCCAAAATTGATTTTAATGGTTAAGCCAAAAATTTAAACACAGCACTGCCACTGAATCAACTTATGCCCGCACAACAACACTTTGATATTTTAATTATCGGCACAGGCAGTGCAGGGCTGATGAGTGCCCTGCAACTCTCTGAGGATTTGTCTGTTGCACTAATTGCCAAAGACGAACTCTTAGAAGGCAGCTCCTACTATGCACAAGGTGGCGTTTCAGCGGTACTTGACACGCAGGACAACTTCCAATCACACATTAATGACACTCTGTCAACGGGTAGTAATTTGGGCGATGAAAAAGCCATTCGTTTTATGATTGAACAAGCCCCTGCTGCCATTCAATCTTTAGAAAAATTAGGGGTATTATTCACCCAAGAGCAAGGACAATATCATCTCACCACTGAGGGCGGACATAGTAACCGGCGTGTGGCTCATGTGGCTGATAAAACAGGGAAATCTATTCAAACTAATTTGTTACAAAGCGTTAAAGCAAAGAAAAAAATTCACTTATTTGAAAACTTTATTGCCATTGATTTACTGATGAGAGGCAAGCAATGTTGTGGCGCTTATATTCTGAATAAAGCTAACAATGAAGTGGAAAGTTTTATTGCCCATAAAACGGTGATTGCCACAGGTGGCGCTTCTAAGGTTTATCTCTACACCTCTAATCCAGACACTTCAACAGGCGATGGTATTGCCATGGCGTATCGTGCGCATTGCAATATTGTCAATATGGAATTTACCCAATTTCATCCGACTTGCCTATATCACCCACACGCAAAATCATTTTTAATCTCTGAGACATTGCGTGGCGAAGGTGCTAAGCTCATTTTGCCAAATGGTGATGCCTTTATGCATAAATACGATAATCGCCTTGAGATCGCTCCTAGGGATATTGTTGCTAGAGCGATTGATTCAGAAATGAAGGAAAATGGATTTGATTGCGTCTATTTGGACATATCCTTTAAAGATAAAGACTGGATAAAATTACATTTCCCGACTATTGATAAAAAATGCACCTCTTTTGGTATTGATATTACCAAACAAGCCATCCCAGTTGTGCCTGCTGCACACTATACTTGTGGTGGCGTGCAAACCAATCTTGATGGACAAACCAATGTAGGCAATCTATACGCCATTGGCGAGGTAGCGCACGCAGGCATACACGGCGCTAATCGTATGGCGAGTAACTCATTATTAGAGTGCATTGTGTTTGCCAAAGCCTGTGCCAATCATATCAATCAACAGACATTTAAGCGCTCACATTCAAATTTTGATAACTGGGATGCCTCCAGAGCCAGTCCTTCTCAAGAAAAAGTAATGGTAACGCATTTATGGGACGAAGTCAGACGCATTATGTGGAATTTTGTCGGCATTGTGCGCAGTAATAAGCGCCTACACGCCGCACAAATGCGTCTTAGTCAGATTCAAAATGAGGTGAATGAATATTATCATCTTTACCTAATATCAAGCGATTTAATCGAACTTAGAAACCTTATTACCACGGCACAAATTATCGTTAAATCGGCAATTTCAAGAACAGAAAGTCGGGGTTTGCATTACAATGAGGACTATCCAGATACATCTGCCACCATTCAAAACACAACAATACAATTATGATACTGCCTATTTTAAAATTCCCAGACAAACGCCTACGCACCAAGGCTAATAAGGTCGAAACAGTAGATAATGAGATTAAAACAATGGTAAAAAATATGTTTGAAACCATGTACGCCTCAGATGGAATTGGCTTAGCAGCTACGCAAGTTGATCAGCATTTACGAGTGGTGGTGATGGATGTACCAGACTCAGGAGGGGATTATCAGTTGTTGCTAAAAAATCGTGAAAACAAACGCAGTAAGCCGCTTGCAGAAAAACATCCACTATGCTTTATCAACCCAATGATTACCCAAAAAGATGGCAAAGAAACACACTCTGAGGGCTGTCTGTCGATACCAGGTTATTATGCAGAAGTTGAGCGCTTTAATCATATTGTGATTGAGGCATTGGATGAAAATGGCAAGACATTCACGCTAGAGGCGCACAATTTGCTTGCGGTTTGTATTCAGCACGAATTAGACCATTTACAAGGTATTTTATTTGTAGATTATTTGTCCAAACTCAAGCAGAAGCGCCTGTTAGAAAAAATCAAAAAATCTGACAAAAGTTAATCTATGGCAATTCAAATTGGCTCTTATAAACTCGCCTCTCAAGTATTACTTGCGCCGATGGCAGGCACAAGTGACAAACCTTTTAGAATGCTCTGTAAGGCACAAGGCGCAGCACTTACCACCTCTGAAATGGTGGTGATACAAGAGCATTTATTAAAAACTAACAAATCCAAATATCGCCTAGATTTCAAGGGGGAATCAACGCCAATTAGTATTCAAATCGCAGGCTCTGGGGCGGATGAGTTAGCCATCTCTGCTCAAAAAGCGGTAGAATTTGGGGCTGATATTATTGATATTAATATGGGCTGCCCTGCCAAAAAAGTATGCAACAAAGCCGCAGGATCGGCGCTAATGCAAGATGAAACTTTAGTCAAAGATATTCTCAATGCTGTGGTAAATAGCGTCAATGCGCCTGTTACGCTAAAAATGCGCACAGGCTGGAATCGTGCTAATAAAAACGCACCCATCATCGCCCAAATTGCCCAAGATGCAGGCATTCAAATGCTTAGTGTGCATGGCAGAACTAAGGCAGACAAATATAATGGCGAGGCAGAATACACCACCATCGCCGAGGTGGTTGCACAAGTGGACATCCCTGTGATTGCCAATGGTGATATTACCAGCGCTAAGAAAGCCAAACGAGTGCTAGATGACACAGGGGCAAGTGGTGTCATGCTCGGCAGAGTCACGCAAGGCAATCCTTGGATTATTGCCGAGATTAATCATTACCTCAAAACCAACGAATACGCCAAAATACCCTCGTTTGAACTCAAAAAACAAACTGCACTCAATCATATCCAACAAATTCACGAATTTTATGGCGAAGGGTTGGGCGTGCGCATCGCCAGAAAACACATTCTTTGGTATCTGCAACATTTTGAAAATAAACCTCAAACTTGTTGGACAAAAATTAGTAAAATTAATGTTTCTGAACAACAATATCAACAATTTAAGAATTGCCTCCATGAGTTCAACTGATTTACCAGCATGTATTAACACCAAACTCAAACGCTACTTTAAGCAATTAAATGGCGAACAAGCTTCTGGCGTGCATAAAATGGTGATGCAAGAAAGCGAATCTATTACGCTTAAATTTGTCTTGAATATGGTAGAACAAAATCAAAGTGAAGCCGCTAGAATTCTAGGGATGAACCGTGGCACTTTAAAGAAAAAAATTGCACTTTATAAACTATAAGCCAAAAATAAAAATGATAAAACGCGCCTTAATCAGTGTTTCTGACAAAAATGGTATTCTCGAACTTGCAGAATTTTTAGCCAGTAAAAATATCGAAATCTTATCCACAGGTGGCACAGCAAAACTACTGGCTGATAACAATATTCCCGTGATTGAAGTATCAGACTACACAGGTTTTCCTGAAATGATGGCAGGGCGAGTTAAAACACTGAATCCGAAAATTCACGGTGGTATTCTCGCTCGTCGTGGGCTTGACGAAGAGGTTATGGTAGAAAATGACATTAATCCTATTGATTTGGTGGTGGTTAATCTTTACCCTTTTCAAGCCACGATTGCCAACCCTGATTGCACACTGGAAGATGCGATTGAGAATATTGATATTGGTGGTCCAGCAATGTTGCGCTCAAGTGCTAAAAACCACGCATCAGTCACGGTGGTAGTGGATAGTGCAGACTATCAAACGGTGGTAGATGAAATTAATAAAAGTGGCAATACCACACTAAAAACCCGCACTAAATTAGCGCTCAAAACCTTTGAACATACTGCCGCCTATGATGGCGCTATTGCCAACTATCTGGGTAAAGAAGAGGATGGTTTTTCTAATACCATGAACTTGCAATTTAACAAAGTTCAATCCATGCGTTATGGGGAAAATCCACATCAAAATGCAGCATTTTATGTTGAGAGTGGCATTACTGAAGCCTGTGTGGCATCTTCAACCCAATGCCAAGGCAAGGCAATGTCTTATAACAATATGGCAGATGCAGATGCGGCCCTAGAATGTGTGCGTAGTTTTGATGCGCCGTGTTGCGTGATTGTAAAGCACGCTAACCCCTGCGGCGTTGCCGTGCGTGCTGACATTTTTGCGGCTTATGACGATGCTTTTAAAACCGACCCAACTTCAGCATTTGGTGGCATTATTGCCTTCAATCGTAACTTAGATAAAAAAACTGCGCAAAGTATTATTGAGCGTCAGTTTGTTGAAGTCATTATCGCACCGAAGGTAGATGATGATGCCAAAGAAATATTATCAACCAAGCAAAATGTTCGGGTCTTAGAATGTGGTGATTTGAATGCAGCACAGCCATCTTTGGACTATAAGCGAGTTACGGGTGGTTTGCTGGTACAAGGCAAAGATTTGGGTGTTGTCACTGAAAATGACATTAAATGCGTCAGCGATTTAGCCCCAACTGCTGAGCAAATCAAAGACTTATTATTTGCTTGGAAAGTCGCTAAAACAGTGAAATCTAATGCCATTGTTTACGCCAAAAATCAAATGACTATTGGCGTAGGCGCAGGGCAAATGTCTCGGGTTTATTCTGCCAAAATTGCAGGCATCAAAGCCGCTGATGAAAACTTAGTAGTAAAAAACTCAGTGATGGCATCGGATGCTTTTTTCCCGTTCAGAGACGGCATTGATGCTGCCGCTAAAGCCGGCATTAAAGCCATTATCCAGCCAGGCGGCTCAATGCGTGATAACGAGGTAATTGCAGCAGCAAACGAGCATGGTATTGCCATGGTATTCACAGGCATGCGCCACTTCAAGCATTAAAATGAGTATCGAAAAAATTACTGCCTTTCCAGAAATCACTGTCGTTATCATTGAAAACGATGTCGTTGTTTCTGTTACCCAAGAATATTGTGATATTGACAAGGTAAAAACGCACATACAAGGGTGCATTAAAACAGTCAGAAAATATGACAAAATGGGTTATTATAATTTGGCAAAACCTGAGTTCGTAAATGAAGTTATCACCACTTTTACCAACTTAGAGCTTAGCAAAAGAGATGTTGTTCGCGTTAATAATTTTATGAACATTCAAGGTTTCCAAGAGTACAACCGTGTGTGGCAACTACCCGATGAAATGAAAGTGCAGGTCTCGCAAATGCTACACGGATTCTATATTACTTATGATACTGAAAACTGGGAAGACTTTAGTATTGAGCCTATTGAAAGCTGAATTTAAGACAAAATCCTAACCCTAAATGTTTTGCCCTTGAGTTTGTCGTTTTGGATTTTCTTCAACGCCAACTTAACCAACTCAGAGTTTACTGCCACGAAAGACCAATTACTCACCACAGTAATCTTACCGATTTTATCCCCTGAAATACCCCCTTTGCCCGTCAAAGCACCGACAATATCGCCGGGTCGCAGTTTTTGTTTTTTACCACCATCAATCTTTAGCGTAGTCATCAAAGGCTTTTTAACGGGCCTGTGTAAATACGCATCGCTTGGCAATGGTGTGTCCAGACTAGCCAAATCAATATCCATCGCCTCTAACTTATGATTTTCTCTATCGCTATAAAGCGTACAAGCAATACCATGCTTCCCTGCTCTACCAGTACGACCAATACGATGAATATGTACTTCTGGGTCATGTGCAATATTAAAATTAATCACCATGTCTAAATCATCAATATCCAAGCCTCGTGCAGCAACATCAGTTGCTACCAATACTGAGACACTGCCATTGGAAAAACGAATCAGTGCCTGATCCCGTTCCCGCTGATCCAAATCCCCATGAATAGCAAGTGCATAAAACCCATAATAAGCCAATTCATCAGCCACATCTTGCGTGTCGCTTTTAGTGTTGCAAAATACCAACGCAGATTCGGGCTTATGTTTGGCCAACAACAAGCGCAGCGCATTCATACGATCATCATCTGTGTTGGCTAAATAAAAATATTGCTTAATGGTAGACTCTTCCTGAATAGAAGGTGCCTCAAGTATCTCAGGATTTTGCATAATACGATTGGCAATATCGGCAATTTCTGCTGGATAAGTTGCACTAAACAATAAAGTTTGACGATTTTCAGGCATCTTCTCAATAATTTTATCGATACTGTCTTGAAAACCCATATCCAACATACGATCCGCCTCGTCTAACACTAGCACAGCAATGTGTTTGAGCTTTAAAGTGCCTTTACGCAGATGCTCTTCAATACGCCCTGGCGTACCAACCACAATATGTGTACCGTGCTCTAATGAACCAATCTGCGGACCAAAAGGCGTGCCACCGCAAAGCGTGAGCACTTTAATATTATGAACGGTTCTAGCGAGTTTACGGATTTCACTCGCCACTTGGTCGGCCAATTCACGCGTAGGACACAAAACCATCGATTGTGTTTTGAAAGACTTAACATCAAGTTTTTGTAATAAACCCAATCCAAAAGCAGCTGTTTTCCCCGAACCCGTCTTGCCCTGCCCGATAACATCTCTGCCTGATAAAAGAATTGGCAAACTTAATGCCTGAATAGGTGTCATTGACTTATATCCCAAACTACTCAGGTTCTTTAACAAGTCAGGGTTTAAACCAAGCGAAGAAAAATCAGTTGAACTCACAGCACACCTCAAATAAATACTAGGCGAATTTTACGCTTTATATGGTAATTAACAACACAAATACTACGCATTCTTCTCACCATAGATTGGTCCCTAAAAAAATGACCCTACATCTAAAAAAAGATACAAAAAACCCAGCAAATGCTGGGTTTTAGTTGCTAAATGAGCTAAAGAAATTTAGCCAATTCTTGTTTGAATAGCATTAATTACCGCCTCAGATGAGGTAGCATCGACGCTAAGCAACAAATCTTCTTCTTTGTAGAAACCGACTAAAGGGGCAGTTTGGTCGTTATAGACATTTAAACGATTGCTGATAGCCTCTTCGGTTTCATCATCACGCTGAACCACTGGCTCACCACATTTATCACAAATGCCTTCAACTTTCGGTGGATTAGATTTTACATTGTAGATTTCGCCGCAACCTGTGCAAGTACGGCGTGTGGTTAGACGGTCAAGAATAACATCTCTAGGTACATCGATTTCGACTGCTGCATCTAGTTTTTCGCCCATTTTTTCAAGTAAAGTTCTCAATGCCTCTGCTTGTGGGATGGTGCGGGGGAAGCCGTCTAGTAAGTAGCCAGATTTACAGTCATCTTCTTTAAGGCGTTCTTCCATAATGCCCATAATTAAATCATCAGATACCAAATCGCCAGCCTTCATAGCAGCTTGCGCTTGTTTGCCTAGCTCCGTTCCAGCAGCAACCGCACCACGAAGAATATCGCCAGTAGAAATTTGAACTGATCCATCAATTTTGGTTAGTAATTTTGCAACAGTGCCTTTGCCAGCACCTGGCGCACCTAAAAGAATGAGTTTCATAATGTTTCCTTGGTAAATAAAAAATAAGCCGGAATTATACCACAGACTATTGCACTACGACCACCATCGCTGGACGCACTAGGCGGCCGTTTAGTGTAAAGCCGATTTGTACGACCTCTAAAACAGAGTTAGATTCTTTGTCGGGTGCTGGCACCATGGTGACTGCTTCGTGAAATTCTGGGTTAAAGGTTTCGTCCGCTGGATTCAGCGCTTCAACGCCAAATTTTGCTAGGGTGGATAGGAAAACTTTATCCGTCATTTCTAAGCCTTCGGTGATGCTTTTAATTGTGGCATTTTCCTCGCTGGCTGTTTTTAGCCCCATTGTTAGAGAGTCTTTGACTTCAAGCAATGCTTTAACAAAGCTATCAAGTGCAAATTTATGTGCATTTTCTAAATCTCTAGCGTTACGGCGTTTAAGGTTTTCCATTTCTGCCTGAGTGCGCAGGACTTTGTCCCAGTTATCTTTGGCGGATTGTTGTGCTTCTGTTAATTGCACCTCTAAATCGTCACTTGTTGATATTTTTGAGGCATTTTTGATGGCTGCTTCAATATCAATCACCTCGACTGGAGCTTCTGGTTTTTTCTCCTCTACGGAGGTTTCTGCTGGTTTCTTGTTTTCAGTTTTCTTTTTTGTCATTTTTAATGCTCAATTCGTGTATATTTCGCTCATTATATAAGGTCTATTTTTAAAAAATCAAATATGTTTAGCATAATCGGCATAATCACCAAACCTAACGACCCTCACAGCAATGATAAAGCCAAAGAACTCAGCGCCTTACTCAAAGAGAAAGGCGTGGGCGTGGTGCAAGGCGATGAGCAAATTGCCAAGCAGGCAGATTTAATTATTGTTGTAGGTGGTGACGGCTCGTTGCTCAACACTGCGCGCACTTTTGTTGATAACAAAATTCCAATATTGGGTATTAATTTGGGTAGGCTTGGGTTTTTAGCAGATGTGCCAGCCACCAGTATGGCGGATATTGTTACTGAAGTGTTAAATGGCGATTTTACCAAAGAAGAGCGCCATTTATTATCATGCCAAATCGAACAAGATGGCAAGATATTGGGTCAATTTTTGGCATTGAATGATGTGGTTGTGCATAGAACAGAAACCTTGAAGATGATTGAATTTGATTTATTAATTGATGCTAAATTTGTCAATAATCAGCGGGCTGATGGGTTAATCATTACCACGCCAACAGGCTCAACCGCTTATTCTCTATCAAGTGGTGGGCCAATTATGCACCCAGGCATAGATGCCATTGGCCTGGTGTCAATTTGTCCGCATACAATGAGCCATCGACCACTTTTGGTGCCTGGTGGAAGTGAGGTGATGGTGCGCATAAAGGAATCTGACGAGGGCGCAAGTGTGAATTTTGATGGGCAAAGCACAGTGGCAATTTCAGCGGGGCAAGATATTCGCCTGCGCCAACACAGTCGTGTTATTCAGTTATTGCATCCAAAGAACTATGATTATTTTGAGATTATTCGCTCTAAGTTACATTGGGGCGCCAAACTCTAAGGTATGCTGTCTCAGTTATCGGTTAAAAATTTAGCAGTTGTTGAAGCGCTTGACTTGTCTTTTGACGCGGGCATGAGCGCAGTAACTGGTGAAACTGGTGCAGGCAAGTCTGTTCTACTACAAGCGCTAAATTTAGCACTAGGTCGTCGTGGTGATTCAACCCTTGTGCGCCATGGGCAAGACAAGGCCGAAGTGAGCGCTGTTTTTGATGTGGCCAATCAAGAGAAAATACAACACTATCTGCAAGAACAGTCATTAGAGGAAGATGAAGAATGCATTCTACGCCGCATTATTAGCAGCGATGGGCGCTCAAAAGCGTTTGTAAACGGCATTAATGTGCCGCTTTCGGTACTGCGAGGCGTGGGCGAGTTGTTGATTGATATGCATGGTCAAAATGAACATCAGTTACTACTACGCGCCGACCAACAACGCAACTTACTCGATACCTATGCGCAAAGCTCCACAGCCTGCGATGAACTTAATACGATTGTGTCTGAACACAATGCAATTAGTCAGAAAATTGACGAGCTCAGCGGCAACCAAGATCTTAAACAACAACAGCAAGAACTGCTACAACACCAGTTACAAGAACTAGAAAACGCCGCACTCGTCCAAGAGGAGCTTGATACGATTGAGCGTGACTTTAAAGCCAGCGCAAATGCTGCCAACTTGATTGAGAAAATAGCGCATATATTGAATCAACTTGAGCAAGAGTCGGGCGTTAATACGCAATTGTTAGCGTTAAGTAATGCACTTAATCAAGCGTTTGAAATTGATGAAAAGCTCGCACCAGTTGCACAATTATTAACCAGTGCACAAGTACAAGCTCAGGAAAGTATCTACGAGCTTAATAACTATTTAAATGGCCTATCATTTGATGAACAAACCACTGCCGAACTAGAGGCTCGCTTAGGCGAATTGCACGACTTAGCACGCAAACACGCCTGCCAAATTACCGAATTAATCACTGTCAAAGAAGGGGTCGACACGGCACTGGAGGCTATTGGCGGCGCAGGCATATCGCTGGATGATTTACAACAACAAAAAGACATTTTGGCACAAAAATACCACGAGCAAGCCAAGCGTTTGAGCAGGTCTCGAGCCGACAAATCTACCTTGTTGGCAAACTTAGTCACTGAAGCTATGCAAGTGCTGGGCATGCCCGGCAGTGAATTTAAAATCGACTTGCCCAAAAAGGCGCAAGGGGTGCATTATCATGGCGATGAAGGCGTTGATTTCTTGGTTCGAATCAATATGGGCAGTGATTTTAAAGCCTTGAAAAAAGTTGCGTCAGGCGGTGAATTGTCTCGTATTTCTTTAGCAATCTCAGTGGTAAGTAGCGATAGTGAATATACGCCAACTCTGATTTTTGATGAAGTTGATGTCGGCATCAGTGGCGCAGTCGCCGAAGTCGTTGGCAAAAAGCTAAAACAACTCAGCGCCCACTATCAAGTTATTTGTATTACCCATTTAGCCCAAGTTGCCGCTTTTGGGCACCAACATTTGCGTGTACAAAAATCACAAAATCAGGGCAACACACAAACCACCGTCACGCAACTGTCTAGCGATGAACGAATAGATGAAATCGCCCGCATTTTAGGGGGCGCAACCATTACCGATAACGCACGAACTGCTGCCGCAGAAATGATTAGAATGAGTCGTTAAATCGATGCGTTGACAATCGGTTAGCGTAGTTTGCTAACTGCCACCATCCATAAGTAAACCATCACCATAACTATTTGATAACGATGCGGTTAAAGCAGCGTTCCACCCCTCGTAATTCTCTCTGCTGGGTCAAGTACTGCTACAACAACAAATGTGCTAATTACTAAGCATTGAACAGTAAGTACAAGGTCTTGTACTTACTGTTCAATGCTTAATATTTACGCCTTTGAGTGTTGGGGGTGTTAAGCAGAAATAAGATGCTGTCTTAAAAGTCAACCCTTTTTAAGTTTTTATTAGTGCTTGACTTTTAGGCAACGAAGCTGCCTTTGGGATTTCACCCCAAGCCCAAAAAAAAGATTATTGATACAAAAAAGTAGTTGGTAAAATATGTTTTAGTGTCTAGTCAAGTGGGGGAACCGCATAACGCCCCCCCTTTATTTAAGTTAATGGATTGTTAACGGAATAAGAATTGAGTATCTCTTTAGCGATAGACTCATGGTCAATATCATTCCATGTTGTTATTTGGAAATCAAAATATTGAGGCGGTTCAAACATTTCATTTGTATCTTCAAATCTACCCTCTTTAATTGTATTCATCCAGATTAATATGTCAGGAGACCTTTGCGTAATTCATAACTTTCCATCCTAGCTTCGACTTTCATAAAAAACCTAAAAAATACCTTGTTCGTCTAACTTTTTCTTGCTTTATTTCTCTATTTTTAACCTTTTACTGTTCATTGGATACAACTGTGCTGTAAATCTCGCATTTGTTTAAAAATATTCATCCCAGTTTTAAGATTATGGCTCATGGCAATCAGCTGCGCTCTGGCTTTGTTTTTTTCTATTCCAAGGTATCTTGCCTTAGCTAAGCCGTGATGAAGTTTTAACAGTCCAAAGGTACGCTCTACAATATAGCGAATGGATGAGCGCTGTTTGTTGTCTTGTTTTTGCTGTTTGGTCAGTGGTTTGTTACGGTAAGCTCTGTGTAGGGCCTTGTTGTTTTGTTTGCCTAACTTCTTGTCATTTTTCTTGTTAGCATAGGCACTATCAGCATAAACCTCACCGACAGTCTTTATTTTATCTTTAGTTCTTTCTATAGGTTTTACAAAAGCCTCTTTCGCCTTTTCTCTACCTTCAAACCTTAAAATCTCAACATCCTTTTCTTGAGTTTTTTTGCACCCTCTTATTCTTCGTAGGCCGCCATACAGTTATAGGGGCCGAGCTGAAGGCTCGCATTGCCCGCCATCTGTGCAGAGGGCGCAAATTGATCTGTCTGTACGGCAATAGTTCTCGTTTTCGTGTATTTTAACTTGTTGAGAACTTTATCAACCTGCTCGCTCATTAGCTTCATTTGGCTTGCATCACCAATATCGTAAACCTGTACGACCTTTATGGACGAGCCAATTGTGCTACCCTTTTCCAAGAGTTTGGCGAGGATTTTTTCCAATGCATTCGGGCAGTTGCAGTCATTTTCGTTGAGCACCACATCAGGTGATAAATGTATGAGACCGACACCATTATGTGTTTGACCTTGGAAGAGCACCCCGATTCCGACGCATGTAGCAATACCCATTGTGTAAAGACCGATTTGCCCTAAATTTGGCTGAGATTTTTGGGCACTCACAAAGCCAAGATACCTGGCTTTCTCCCAGTCGCCATTTTTGACCTGAGATGTCCCAGTCATATCTACAAATTGAAGTTGGTTTAATTGCTGGTGTTGATTAGATACGCATGACACTGTGACTTGCAAATCTTGGGGAATAGGTGGGAAGTTTTCAGTCATGATAGCACTCCTATGTAATAAATAATTTTTAGTAATTTATTATACTGAAAGTAGACTGTGAATCTGATTTATGTGTTGCCTTCATTTGAATCTACTTGAGACCTTTACAGTGCGTAGCCTCCCTTGCGGATAAATCAAACCAAATCACACTCATCTAAATTGATTTAAGCCTAAGTGAATCAGTGCCTGATCATTCAAGTATCTGGCGTTTTAGACAACTGCTAAACACACAAGGCTTATTAACAACACGATTGGAAAAAATGAGCGGTGTCCCGCAGAGAAGTTGTGGGATGACGCAAAAGACAATAAGGTTAATAAATAAATAAAAAAACCACTGATAAAGTGGCTAAGGTATTTAATAAAGTCAGTAAGGGGCGCTCGCTTTAGTTCAGTTGGGCTAACTAATTCAGTGTTAGGTATTGCAAATTAAGGCAAGATACCTTGGAATAGAAAAAAACAAAGCCAGAGCGCAGCTGATTGCCATGAGTCATAATCTTAAAACTGGGATGAATATTTTTAAACAAATGCGAGATTTACAGCACAGTTGTATCCAATGAACAGTAAAAGGTTAAAAATAGAGAAATAAAGCAAGAAAAAGTTAGACGAACAAGGTATTTTTTAGGTTTTTTATGGAAAATAGGAAGAATTTTAGAAAATCTTTTTCGAAAAATTATGAAAGTCGAAGCTAGGATGAAAAATTATGAATTACGCAAAGGTCTCTATATTTAAATTGTGAAATATCCTTTAATGGGATATTTATTGTTCTAAATTAGAATAACAAAATGAGTAAAAGGAATCCCCATGATAAACGGCGAGAAATTTTCA
>JAQRMT010000020.1 GCA_028599035.1 Gammaproteobacteria bacterium | reverse complement strand
GATGTATATTTTGCAAAAACGCCGTTAGTTGACATTTCATCAACACAAATTAGAAGTAAAATACACAACCAGCAAGATTTATCAAGACTCTTGCCTGAGAATATTATTAAATATATTGAAAAACTATGAATTTAAAACAACAATTAAAGGCAGTTACTGATATTATCGATGAACTCAAAGGTGAGGATATTGTTACCTTAAAAGTGCTAGAACAAAGTGCAGATATTGAGGCGATTGTGATTGCCACGGGTCGCTCCACCCAGCATGTGCGTGGTATCGCTAACAATGTAAAAATTGAAGCAAAACGCCTAGGGATGAAAGTCGTCGGCATTGAAGGTGCGGAAACAGGGCACTGGATGCTGATTGATTTAGCAGAGGTGGTGGTACATATTATGAGTGAAAAAACCAGAGAATTTTATAAGTTAGAAAAACTATGGTCAGGAGCGAGTAACGAGTGAAAATCAATCTGATTGCCATTGGTAAAAAAATGCCAGATTGGATACAAACAGGGATTAACCATTATCAAAAACAATTACCTCGTGAACTGAATTTTAGCCTAACCACACCTGAGGCACAAAAACGCAAAGGCAAGAATATTGAACAAATTAAAGAACTTGAAGGTGAGTTACTAATTAAAGCCAGCGCAGGGGCGAATTTAATTATCGCTTTTGACGAGCACGGCAAACAACACACCACCAAAGAGATTGCCAATATCATGAAAAATTGGCAACAAAACGGCGACAGTGTTGCTTTATTGGTTGGCGGCGCTGATGGCTTGAGTAACGCTGTCAAACAACATACACACCTCACATGGGGGTTATCAAATCTTACCTTACCACATTCAATGGCACGATTATTAGCAGTAGAGCAAATTTATCGCGCCCATTCGTTATTAACCAACCACCCTTACCATCGGGAATAATCTGGTGAAGGCAAGGCCTTCACCATTAAAGGAGAAAAAAATGAAATTAGAACTGATTAGCTTTAAACTTTGCCCATTTGCACAACGCACAGTGATTTTATTAAACGCACAAAAACTTGATTTTGAAACAACTTACATCAATCCAATGGACCCGCCTGATTGGTTTAAAGAAATTTCACCAACAGGACAAGTGCCATTACTAAAAGTGGATGATAAAATTGTATTCGAATCTTCAGTGATTGGCGAGTTTGTGAACGATATTGGCGCACTAGATTTGCATCCTAAAGATGTGGTTAAAAAAGCCAACAATCGCTCATGGATTGCCTTTTATGGCACTATGTTTGATGATTTATTCAATCTAGTAACAGGTGATGAGGAGAAATTCAACACCGCAAAAATAAACTTATTTGAAAAATTCGCTAAACTTGAGGCGATAAAAAACCAAGAAAAATTCTTTAATGGCAATGAATTTAATATGATTGATGCGGCAATTGCACCATTTTTTATGCGCTTGGCATGGATTAATGAATTTTGTGATAATGCTTTATCTATCACAAAGTTCAAACATTTGAGCGCCTGGAGTGAGGCGGTTTTAGCGCTTGATGTGGTTAAAAATTCTGTGGTTGATGGGCTGGATGATGTGTATTATTCCAACATTGAAGCACGAGAAGGCTATCTTTCAACTTTACTTATAGAGTGATTATTATGGACTGGCGATTAAAAACAGAGAAAAAATTTGAATATTTAGCGGATTTTATTTTTGAAAATAGTAAAAAAACCATTCTTGCGGTTTTACTTGTTGTCGCAGCACTTGGCTCTAATCTGCCGAATCTTAAAATGGACACTTCAACCGAAGGGTTTTTACACAAAACGGATGAATTACGCATTAAATATGATGAATTTCGTGATCAGTTTGGTAGAGATGAAAAAATATTAGTTGCCGTCAAGACCAAAGATATTTTTAACCCTGATTTTCTTAAAAAACTGGCAACACTGCATCAAGAATTAGAAAATAATTTACCTTATATTGAAGAAGTCAATTCTTTGATAAACGCTAGAAATACTCATGGCACAACAGATAGTTTAATTGTTGAAGATTTATTTGATAACTATAAAATTAACAAATCCACACTCAATGCTAAGAAGCAACTGGCAATTTCTAATCCTTTATTAAAAGATTTACTGTTTAATGATGATAAAACTTTTACCAATATCATTATTGACACTCTAACTTATTCCAGTTTTGATGAAAATGGTGAAAAAATAGTCATTAATGAGGAAGATGAGTTTGCCGAAGAAACAATTAACGACACGCCAAAACTCTATTTAACAGATGCTGAAAACACCAAAATTATTGAGGCAGTGCAGCAAATTATTAAAAAATACGAAAATGATAATTTTAAAATTCATCTTGCTGGATCGGCGTTGTTTTCAGGGGCTATCAAACAAGCGATGCAAAAAGACACCAAAAGTTTTATTCAAAAAATGCTGCTGATGGTCATTTTTGTGTTGGCACTTATGTTTAGACGCATCTCAGGCGTTGTATTACCACTTGTTACTGTTGTTCTAACCATCATCAGTGCTGTTTCACTTATGGCTCTGTTTAATGCGCCTTTTACGATTGTTACTCAAATTATGCCTTCGTTTTTACTGGCAGTTATTACGGGGGCAAGCATTCATTTATTGGCAATGTTTTATAAAGATTTTGCCAAAACGGGCGATAAAAAATCAGCATTGCGTTTTGCTATGGGGCATTCTGGCTTTGCCATTGTGATGACTTCGCTTACCACTGCTGCTGGAATGTGGTCATTTTCTTTTTCTGAAGTTGCACCTGTGGCTAATTTAGGTATTTTTGCCAGTGCCAGTATTGTGTTGGGATTGTTGTTTGTTTTGGTGCTATTACCAGCCATGATTTCTACGCTGAAACTCAAGCACAAACCAACTACCACGCACAATAAGATAATGGATAACCTCTTATATAAGATTGCTAATTTTGCACTAACTCGTGCTAAATCTATTGTAATGGTCAGTGGAATTATGATTGTGGTTGCTGTCTTTTTTGCCACACAAATGAAATTTTCTCATTACCCGCTCATCTGGTTTGAAGACAACCATCCTGTGCGTGTTAGTGTTGAGACGATTGATAAAGAATTAAATGGCTCAATGACTTTAGAGATTATTGTTGATACTGGGCGTGAAAATGGACTGTACGAACCGGAAATATTACAAAAAATTGAAAGGACTACCAATTACCTCAACACGCTTAAAGAGGGGGGTATTTTCGTAGGCAAAACCATCACTTTAGTGGATGTGCTAAAGGAAACCAATAAGGCGCTAAATGCCAACAAAGCAGCGTTTTACAAAATCCCTGCCAATAAAGATTTAATCGCACAAGAATTATTTTTATTTGCCAATAGCGGCAGTGATGATTTGGAGGATTTTGTGGATTCTGCTTTTTCTAAAGCCCGCATAACGGTTAAAGTGCCCTTTGGTGATGCGATTCAATACAATCAATTTTTAAATAAAATTAAGGTCGAAGTTGCACAAAAATTTGACACAAGCGCAGAAGTTTCTTTCACAGGTATCGGGGTTTTGCTTGCCAGTATTATGGAAAAATCTATTCATTCTAGTGCTATTAGTTATGTGCTGGCATTCGGGCTTATTGCCATTATGATGATAATTCTAATCGGTAATATTAAAGTTGGCTTAATCAGTATGATTCCTAACATCTTACCCATGCTCACCATTGTGGCAATAATGGTGGCTTTCGGCATTCCTTTTGATATGTTTTCAATGTTGGTGGGTGCGATTGCGCTGGGTCTTGCAGTTGATGATACGGTGCACTTTATGCACAATTTTAATCGCTATCGCCTAGAAGGCAAAAGTGTTGATGAGGCCACAAGGCTGACCCTTATCGGCACAGGGCGAGCAATTGTGGTTACTTCTATTGTACTTTCACTGGGGTTTTTGGTGCTGTTAAGTGCCAGTATGACCAATATGTTTAATTTTGGTGTTTTGACTGCCAGTGCTATTTTTGTCGCCCTAATTGCTGATTTTTTATTAGTGCCTGCAATTATGAAACTTTTGGAGAAAAAATAATGAAAAAGCTACTATCACTCATTTTATTTTTAAGTTTTAGCGTCAATGCTTTAACAGGTTTAGAAATTATGCAAAAAGTCGATGCAAGAGATGATGGCAATAGTATTGTTTCCACCCTGCAAATGATTCTAATCGATAAGCACAAGAAAAAACGCATCAGACAAATGCGCACATTCTCTAAAGATATAAATGAAAATACTGAGCACAAATCTATCTTTTTCCTATCCCCCAGCGATGTTAAAAACACTGCATTTTTAACCTTTGATTATAGCGACGACGACAAAGACGACGACCAGTGGATGTATCTCCCTGCACTTAAAAAAACCAAACGCATTCCTGCTAGTGATAAAGATGGCGCTTTTATGGGCAGTGATTTTTCTTATGCCGATATGACTGATAAAAACCTTGATGATTATCACTTTAAACTTTTAAAAGAAAGTGCAATTAAACGCAAAGACGGGAAAAATCCAGTATGGGTTATTCAATCTTTGCCTAGAAATAAAGCGGTGATTGATGAAACTGGATACACCAAAAGTATTTTATACATTCGTAAAGATAACCATATGCTTGTCCGTGCTAAGTTTTATCTTAAAAAAGCCAGTAGAGTTAAATATATGGATGTTCGTAAAATAAAGAAAATTGATGATATTTGGATAGCAACACAAACAACAATGACGACAAAATCTGGCAAAAAAACGCTGCACAAAACTATTTTGAATAATCGTGATATTAAAATTAATATTGCTATTGACGATGAAATGTTTAGTGTTCGTAGAATTGAAAAAGGCTTGTAAATGAGATCTGCTTTATTCTTTTTAACCTTTTTAGTCACTTTTTCACTGAACGCCGAAGAAGGCTTTGATGATGGATTTGATGACAATATTGACGAAACAATCGTTAATATTGTGCCACCTGCAAAAGGTTCTGTGTATGGCTCTATTAATTTAGAATCGCATTACAATCTTAACAACGATAAAAACCTATCTTCCACTAAATTTTTGTTGGATTTAACCGCTGACTATAAAATGGACAATGGTTTTAAGATAAACAGTAATTTAAAGGCTTACCACGATTTCATTTTCAAGGAAAGCAGTAATTATGCAACAACGCCTAACGGCTACGAAAATGAGTTAAATTTCAATGAATTAAATATTGAAGGCAGCTTTAACACCAAGCTTGATTTTAAAATTGGTAGGCAAATTGTTGTCTGGGGTAAATCCGATTCTATTCGCATTACTGATATTCTAAACCCTTTGGACAATCGTACGCCGGGTTTGGTTGATATTAAAAATTTACGCCTTGGCAGATTGATGAGCAAATTAGATTATTATCAAGATGCGTTAAAATTTTCTGCCGCTATTTTGCACGAGAATCGTTTTAGTGAAAATCCAAAATTCGGCTCTGATTTTAAAACAAATACTGATTTATCAGAGAATAAACCCAGTGATAGCTTGGAAAATACAGGTATTGCACTCAGTCTAACAGGTGAGTTTCCTGGCTATGATTTTGGCCTCTATTATGCCGATACTTATCTTGATAAGCCTTATCTTGAGGGTGGCGTTCTACAATTTGACAACAAATCAAAAATGCTAGGCCTTGCCTACAATCAAGTGGTTGATAGCTTTTTGTTAAAAACAGAGGTCGCCTATTTTGACACCATTAAATACTCAGGGCTTGATAGCACAAAATCAAGAATAGATGGCTTAATTGGTGTGGAATACACGGGTATTAGCGACGGCTCAATTGGTTATGAATTAGCACTGAGAAAAATCAATGATTATGAGCCTATAATAAACACCCAATCTAACAACTTTACCCAACAAAAAACCTATCAACACGCTTTGCGTTTTACCCAATCATATCTTAATCAAACACTTGATCTAACTGCAGTTTTAGCCGCTTTTGGTAAAAAATATGACGAAGGTGGCTTTGCTAGGGTTTCACTGGATTACGCCATTGATGACACACTTTCAATTAGTGGCGGCATTATTGATTATATGGGTGGCTCTGCCATAACGGACTCGATTAAAGACAACGACAGAATTTTTGCCAAAATTAGTTATTCTTTTTGAGGCCTTTAAATAATCGCCAATACATTCTCAGGTGGTCGTCCAATTATCGTGCCTTTATCGGTTTTAACAATAGGCCGCTCTATAAGTATTGGATTATCAACCATTGCTTGAATTAAATCAGCCTCATTCAGCGATTCATTATCCAGATGATTGTCTTTATAAACACGCTCAGAAGTCCGCATCAATGACCTGGCATCCAGTTTTAATTCGCCAAGTAATACTTTTAACTCTTTAGCAGATGGGGTATTGTCTAAATATTTAATTACCTGAAAATCAACGCCTTTTTCTTCTAAAATACCTAAGGTCAGCCTAGATTTCGTGCATCTGGGATTATGATAAATTGTTGCACTCATTTTAAATACCTATGATGAAAAAAGCCCTTATTATACTCGCTCTAATTTTGCCTTTAAGCGCTGTTGCTCTTGAGAAAAACATTAAATTACCTGAGTTTTCAGTAGTAGATATGAACGGAAAAACCCATAATAACGACAGCGTTAAAGGCAAGTACTTGGTGGTTAATTTTTGGGCAACTTGGTGTCCACCTTGTTTGAAAGAAATTCCTGCTTTTGTTGATTTTTACGACAAACATTCAAACAAAGTAGAGGTATTGGGTATGGATTATGAGCAAGCCAATATCGACAAAATTACCGAATTTACCGACAGTTTTATGGTGAATTATCCCATTGTTTTATCTGATGACAAAAACCGCTCTGAATTTAGCAAATTTGGCGAAATAATTGGTATGCCAACCACCTATATTTATGCCCCTGATGGCGCACTAATTAATTACTATATGGGTGAAATTGATATTGAAACTTTAGAAAAATCAATACGCTAAAGCCAGGTTTTAGCCTCACGGTTTTCGTCTCTTACCAGCCTTGGCACTAAATAACCACTAAGTTTTTTGCCCAGTTCTTTATGCAGCTTAACAGCGCTTTTATCGCTGACTAAAAAATGCTCTGAGCCGCTAACTTTGTCTAGCAAATGTAAATAATAAGGCAAAATTCCTAGCTCAAACAAACGCAGAGAAAGTGCGCTCAAAACTGACACAGAATCATTCACGCCCCTTAACAAAACCGATTGATTAAGCAGGGTCACTTTGCCTAATTGCTGTATCGCCTTGGCAAATTCATCTGACAATTCATTGGCATGATTAACATGGGTAACCAGTACTACGCTGAGTCTAGTTTCATTCAGAATTTTTACCAATTCAGTGGTTATTCTGCTCGGCGTAGCCACAGCACTACGCGTATGAAGTCGCAGGGTATCAATGTGCGAAATATCGGCAATACCATTCATCAAAACTTGTAGCTTCTCATCACTCAAACTCAATGGATCACCACCACTTAATATCACCTCATTAATGTGTGGATGGGTACGAATATAGCCCTCAATCGCTTGCCAATTACTGATAGCATCATGCTCGCTATAATTAAAATTTTGCCGGAAACAATACTGACAATGAATCGCACAAACTCTAGATGCAATCAATAAAACACGATTAGGGTATTTATGAATAAGTCCCGCAACAGGTGCATTATCCCCATCTCCCAATGGCTCAATTGAAAAACCAGGCTTAATACACCTTTTGGGTGTCTCAGCTGAAATGACTTGTTTTAATAATGGGTCATTGGGATCATCTTTATCAATAAGACTGGCAAATTCCAAGGGGATTTTAAGGGGGAAGTTTTGGTCTTTAAATTGCCGAGTTTTAAAAAAAGCATTACAACTGTCCGCACCTTTCAGTGTGTTGTGTGTATTACGCTGCCAATTATTCATAGAATGAAAAAAAACCCCGTAAACGGGGCTTTAAAAAAACTTTGTTTAATTAACGATTAAGTAAAGTTTGCAAAATTTGAATCTGTGTGTTCTTTGCCATCTTCAAAACCAGACTCCCACTCGTCAGTAATTCTTTGCTCTTCAATCTCAGGATTGTTTAAAAAACCAGCTACCCAACCTTGAATATAGTTGTCGTTTACGCCCATTTCTTCCATTTTTTTAACGCCTTCGTAGTATGTCATTACTGCCACTCCTTAATAAATAATGTTTATAATTTCTTACTCTTAATCAAACTCAAATTGTTCGATATAAGAGAAAGGTAATATTATAACCATTTAAAACCAACACACAATAAAAAATTATGAATTTATCCGAAATAATTGATGGACTAAATAACGAGCAATCTCAATCAGTCACTTTAAATGAATCACAAAGTGCCTTAATATTAGCGGGCGCAGGCTCTGGAAAAACCCGAGTGCTAACCCATCGCATTGCTTATTTAGTCACACAAAAAAACCTTCATATTGATGCTATTTTAGCGGTAACTTTTACCAATAAAGCAGCCAACGAGATGCGTGAACGACTTAATATGCTATTGAGACGACCTATCAGAAGTATGTGGGTTGGCACTTTTCATGGCTTGGCACATCGATTGTTGCGTGCTCATCCTGCTGAGGCAAATCTCAGCTCTCAATTTCAAATTCTGGATCAGCAAGATCAATACCGCATTGTTAAACGCCTGATGAAAGAAAATCAACTTGACGAGTCTAAATTCCCAGTGAGAAAAATTCAATGGTTTATTAATCAGCAAAAAGATGAAGGTATTCGTCCGAACGATATTGAGGCAGGGCACAATTATTTTATCAAAAAAAGTCTTGAAATATTTAAACTCTACGAAACGCATTGCAATGCCAATGACCTGATTGACTTCGCTGAATTATTAGTGCGTAGTTACGAGTTACTGAAAAATAATCCAGCGTTGCTCACACACTATCAAACCCGCTTTGCACATATCTTAGTGGACGAATTTCAAGACACAAATACCGTGCAATACAAATGGATTAAACTGCTGTTTGATGGTAATAATAAGGTATTTTGTGTCGGCGATGACGATCAATCTATTTACGGCTGGCGTGGCGCAAAAATTGAAAATATTACCAAACTAGAAACCGATTTCGCACCCATTCAAACTATCCGTCTTGAGCAAAATTATCGCTCAACAGGTAACATTCTAAACGCCTCAAATGCACTGATTGCGCATAATTCAAACCGTATGGGCAAGTCTCTATGGACAGATGCTGGCGATGGCGAACTGATTGATTTATACGAAGCACGCACAGAAACTGATGAGGCAGATTTCGTCGTTAGCACCATTCAAAAACACCTTGATGGTGGCGCATCGGCTAATGAGTGCGCTATTCTTTATCGCTCAAATGCGCAATCTAGAGGGTTCGAAGAACGACTGATTAAATACAATATTCCTTATATTATTTACGGCGGTTTGCGCTTTTTTGAACGGGCTGAAATCAAAGATGCCTTATGTTATTTGCGCTTAATGGAAACCACTGCTGACAATGTTGCCTTTGAACGAGTGGTGAATTTCCCAACCCGTGGCATTGGCAATACCACCGTTGAAAAAGTGCGAGAATTTGCACGAGAAAACCAAACCAATTTATTCCAAGCAGCAGCCAGCATGGCATCAACATTGCCCACTCGTGCTGCCAATGCCTTGGTTGGATTCACTCAACTAATTGGACAAATGCAAGACGATACTAAGCACCTAGATTTATCCGAAAAAGTCGCCCACTTGATTAAAGCATCAGGGCTAATTACACATTATTCTAACGATAAAACCGACAAAGCGGGTAGTAAAACTGCCAACCTAGAAGAACTGATTGCCGCAGCCAAGCAATACACTCACGAAGAAGACAGCGACATGAGTGAGACACTGGGATTTATCTCCCTAGCATCACTCGACTCCAGTGGCGACACCAATGCACCTCCCACTCAAAATGTGCAATTAATGACCATTCACTCAGCCAAAGGCTTGGAATTTCCTTATGTATTTTTAACAGGCATGGAGCAGGATTTGTTCCCCTCTAGGCAATCCAAAGACGAGCCACATTTGATGGACGAAGAAAGACGATTGTGCTATGTGGGCATGACTCGTGCAATGAAAAAACTATCGCTGTCCTTTGCCATTAAACGCTTTTTGCACGGACAATCTACCTACGCTCACCCTTCTCGATTCCTCTCAGAAGTTCCAAGCAAATATCTTAACCAAATTAAACAAAAATATGGTGCAACATCACAAAACTATCAAGAAGATGATTCGCTTAACCAAGATATTAAACCCAGTGCAAATGGCGAATTATCCATCGGCAGAACCGTTAAACACGCCAAATTCGGCTTCGGTACTGTGCTTAATTTTGAAGGCAATGGCGACAGCGCTAGAGTACAAGTCAAATTCAAAACCGCCGGCACTAAATGGCTTATCAGTACTTATGCTAATTTAGAATTTGTTTAAACTTTAACGCTTCCTTGATTTTTTAATCGCATCATAAGCTTTATTAATCTTTTTTGACTGCTCGTTAGCGTAATCCATAAACTCTTTAGGCAAACCTTGGGACTGTATTTTATCGGGATGATGTTTAGATATGGCTTTTCTATAGGCTTTTTTAATCTCTTTATCGCTATTATTTTTAGCACAGCCAAGCACTTCGTAATGCTTGTCTATATCAACTTTACCCCAGTTATCTTGATTATTGGCACGATTCTTATAGTCATTATATGTGCCATGGTGTAAGCCCAAATACTCGGGTATTTTTCTTAGAATTTCATCTTCTTGCTCATGTAAAACACCATCAGAATGCGCAACATCCCAAAGCACCGCATAAACCACTCCTATCATTTCTGTACTGGCTAGCGCTCTGTATTGACTAGCATATTCGTAGATTGATTGCTCACTTGATGATGCCTTTCTAAAGGCATTGATAGCAGTTTCTTTATCCTTACTACTCAATCTTATGGCATTCATAAACTGTGTTACAGCGTCAATTTCTTCTTTAGTAATAACGCCATCTGCTTTTGCCATCTTTGCAAGCATTGAGAAAAGAGCGTTAAGAAATAGTTCTGTAGCGTGAGTATCGTTATTAATATTGAATGACTTTATAACAAAGCTCAATATCCAAACTATAACAACACCAACAAACGCACCAACAGCTCCATTAATCCAATAACCAAAAATAGCAGCCCACCAAATCATTTCTTATTCCTAGGTTGTTCTTTAGTTTAGGGTTTTCTTTAAATCATCAACAGAAAAACTTTGTACAGTTTGTTCGTCGGTATAAACAGGTTTCATTTTGGTGTGGGTGCCAGTTTCTTTTTCGATGGCAACTTGCCGGGAGACAACGACATCTAGGCAATCAGTAATCATTTTTTGTGTGTTTTCTGTCAATGGATGACGCAAACCAGGCTTAGTCATAGTGTCTTTAGCGACAGCAATGAGGGTTTTTCTCATGGCACTTAGAAGCCTAGTTTCAAAATCTGGTGTATTGTTATTGCTCATAATAAATCCTTGATGGTTGCTAGATGTTGTTGGTGGTTAATTTTATCGGATTTAAACACATAAAAACCTTGCATTGATTGTAATTTCTCACTAAGGCCCCAGTCCTCGTCAATCACTTGTGCGACTAATTCTGGATGATTGCAAATAAGCACCATATCGCAACCGCTGTCCAATGATGTACTTACTCTGTCGGTTATATTTTCAATAAAATGTGCGCCTTGCATGGATAAATCATCACTAAACACCACGCCAGAAAATCCGAGTTGCGCTTGCAAAACATCTTTAATCCACTTGGGGGAAAATCCTGCGGGTCTGTCGTCCACTTGAGAATAAACAACATGAGCCGGCATAAGCGCATCAAGTCCGTGATTAATCAAATTTTTAAAGGGTTTCATATCTTGTAATAAATCGCTCATGGGTCTGTTATCTACTGGCAAATCTAGGTGCGAATCTGCCACCACAAAACCATGTCCGGGAAAATGTTTACCCACACATTTCATACCTGCTTCGTGCATCCCTTCAATCAAAGCACCTGCTAATTTAACAACCACATCAGGATTAGAGTGAAAAGCTCTATCGCCAATCACGCAGGAGTTGCCGTGGTCTAAATCAAGCACGGGCGTAAAAGAAAAATCTACGCCAATGGCTAATAATTCATACGCTAAAACAAAGCCACAAGAAGCCGCCTGTTTTAGAGCAAGGGTTGGGTTTTTATCATATATTTCACCCAATTTTTCCATGGCAGGTAAATGGGTAAAGCCTTGCTTAAAGCGCTGCACCCGCCCACCTTCATGGTCTACCGATATTAGCAACTCTGGATTAATTTCGCGAATAGAGTCGATTAATTTTTTAACTTGATCAATCGACTCAAAGTTTCGGGAAAAGAGAATAACGCCACCAATTGAAGGCTTGGCTAGCTGTAATATTTCTGTTTTTGTCAGTGTCAAGGCTGACACATCCATCATTATCGGTCCTAAGTTCATATTCTAATCAATGTAAGGTTTTACTTTGTACACTAAGTACAAAATTGGCAAGCCAATTAGTGTGGTGAGAATGAAGAATTCACTATAGCCAAATACTTCAACAATCGTGCCAGAATAACCGCCAAAAATCTTAGGCAGTAATGTCATTAATGAAGAAAATACAGCATATTGTACGGCAGTAAATTTAATATTTGTCAGGCTAGATAAGAATGCAATAAACGCTGCGCCCGCTAATCCTGCTGATAAATTATCCATAGTAATGGTAACATAGAGCCATATCATATCATGACCTACATTAGCTAAAACAATAAACAATAAGTTGGTCGCTGCGGAAAGTACTGCACCTAAAAATAATACTTTAAATACGCCAAACCTAATCGCCATTAAACCACCTAAAAATCCGCCAGCAATGGTCATAAATAGGCCAAATGTTTTAGACACTGTGGCAATTTCAATTTTGCTAAAACCCATATCTTGATAGAAAATATTAGCCACTACACCCAATACAATGTCACTCACTCGATACAAGCCAATCACTGCTAATAATAAAATAGCAACACTCAATCCGTAACGATCAAAGAAATCTTTAACTGGATCAATGTAGGTGTTATTCACCATGGAGCGATTCACAATATTTAATGCAATTAACATTCTGGCTGCAAAATAAGCACCTGCAATGGCCAGCATCATTCTTGATGTACCAACAATAAAGCCAGATAAATGTTTATTCGAAAACGCTTCCGTAAGGCTTGTTTTAATAGATTTTCCGAGATCAGCACTAACAACAAATGTAGCAATAAAGGCGGCAACAATAACTAAAAATAATGCAAAAAATCTTAAATAATCTCTGGTTGAGTATTCTTTATTGTGGCTACTTAAATTTGGTTCTTTAATTAAGAGTGTTGTTATTACACCGACCATCATCACCATAATCATCATTAAATAGGTATTTGACCAGGCTGAAAAACTATATAGTTCTTTGGTGGAGCCAAAGTAACTGGCCAAATACAAGCCACCAGCACCCGCTACCAACATACCAATTCGATAACCTGCAATATAAGTGGCAGACAACATCGATTGCATATTTTTATCGGCTGATTCAATACGATAAGCATCAATCACAATATCTTGTGTGGCCGATGAAAACCCAAGCAACACAGCGCCAATAGCCATCAACTCCAAATTATCAATATTAGCTTGTGGATCTACAGAAGACATTAGCCATATCGAGGTCATAATTGCTAATTGAGAAATAAACATCCAGGCCCTTCTTCGGCCCAAAAATTTGGTCAAAAAAGGTAGTGGCAGGCGATCAACTAATGGTGCCCACACAAACTTAAACGAATAGCCTAATGCCGCCCAAGAGAAAAAAGTAATACTAGATTTTGCAACGCCAGCTTCATTAAGCCACAAGCCCAAAGTGGAAAAAATAAGCAAAATTGGTATACCTGCAGAAAAGCCAAGAAAGAGCATGGTCATCACTCTAGGGTGGATAAAAAGCTTAATATTTTCTAACATTGTTCCCAAGGCATACCATCGTGCCGCCAGCCATTAACACTGCCTCGTTGATTATTTTCATCAAGGTCGCCTTCAAACCCACTTACAACATGAGACACATTGCTAAAACCCTGATTGATTAAACAGTGTCCAGCATCAGTAGAACGATAGCCACTACGGCAAATTAAAATGATTTCTGTGTCTAATTGACAGCCAAAACGCTGAATAGCAGCAATAAAATCATCGGCATGTGGCTCCCAATCAGGATCATCAACCCAAGGCACAAAAATACACTCAATCGGCCTGCCAACAAATTTATTCTCTGCCTCACAGCGCACATCAATCAAAACAGCATCTTGATTGGCTTGCAAACGCTCAAAGGCTTTTTTAGGTAAATATTGTGTTAACTGACTCATTATTCAATTATAACAACATCTTCACCAATTTGAACACTGTCAAACAATGCAACCATCTCTTGATTATGCAATCGAATGCAGCCCTTTGAATTAGGCACGCCCATTAGCGCCTCATCGGGTGATCCATGAATATAAATATAACGACCTTTGGTATTTTTATTGTGCACTTCAGCCCCATCTAACCAAAGAATACGAGTAAGTATCCAATCTCTATCAGGATATTGTTGTTTTAATTCAGGACTATATCTCTCACCAGTTGGCACCCTGCCCACCAACACTGAGCCTATTTTCAAACCGCTGCCAATTTTTTCAGCAATTTTAAACTTACCAGTCGGCGTGCAAAATGAGCCTTCTTGTTCACCAATACCATTTTTGGCGCTACTAACAGAATAAATCTTACCCCGATGCTCAAGTGTTTGGTTGGTGATGTTAATTTCAATCATTTTTATTCCCAGGATATTCATCATAATTTACATCTTTACACTCATCAAATTTACCGTCTCTTAAAACATCAAGCAGCGGATGCTTGGCATCTATTCGTGCAATGAGTCTTGTTGTTCTTTTGGTGCGAGTTCATGTTTAAATTTAAGTTGTCGTTCACTAATTTGCATCAAATCAATATGCGGATCAATTTTAAAAACCTTGATTGAAAAAAGCACACTTAAGGAAAGCAAGAAAAAATGCCAAAATAAAACATCGTTATCTTGATAATCTGTAAAACGCCACATTAAAATATAAATTGTAATAGGCGCAGACCAAAAAATCAGTGTTAAAAAATGGCGGGTTTGAGTGGAAGAGCTAGCAACGCGTTGTTCTATTCGCAGATCTTGTTTTTTTGAATTAAGCATATTGCTTAATAAAAGTCTTGGCATTTAAAACAGGAATTTTGCCCACATAAAAACCCTTATCATTGCTTACAATTATGTCACAATCACACTCTTGAGCGCACATGTATTGCACCGCATCTTCTAAATCTTTATTTTGAAGCAACAAAGCATTTGTAAATGTATTGTTATCTGCGCCAACCACAGTAAAACTTTGGTTGATTTGGGTAATAAAATTATTGATATTTTTGAGTTGTTTTTGAGCAATATAAGCAATATTAAGCAGAGTAATATCAGCAATAAAACCATTAAATAAACCTTTTTGCGCGGCATTGAGAATAATCAAAGATTCTTTAAAGCCGTCTCGTTTTAATGCAACATCCAAAAATATATTGGTATCAACAAAAACATTCATTTAACAATCTTTTGGTATTTTATATTATCCGTTTTAAAGCCCTTATCCAGCACGCCAACAAAGTCAATAAAGCCACCAGTTGACAATGATGCTTTGCTGATAGATTGATTGAGTAGGTCACAATAAACTTCATAAGGCAAAATTACTGCTTTTTTCAGTGATTTTTTCTTATCAACAATCATGGCTGGTTTGTTAATAATTTTGCTAAATTGCTTTTGCGCCTGAGTTACACTGATCTCTAACATATAATCACCTTATTTATAAAACTAGTTTTTATTATACTGTTTTTTGGTAAACAAAGCAATTGACTCCACATGGGCAGTTTGAGGGAACATATCCATCACCCCTGCGGTTTCTAATTGATACCCAATTTCAATAAGTTTGGCAGTATCTCGTGCCAAAGTAGCAGGATTGCACGACACATAAACCAAACGCTCAACACCGAGTTTAGGTAATAATTCAACAAGCTCAATGGCACCTGAACGGGCCGGATCAATCAATGCCTTGTTATAAGTTTTGCCTCGAAACCATTCAAAGCCCTCCACCTCTTTAAATAAATCCGCCTTGTAAAAATCAACATTGGTAATGGCATTTTTTTCAGCATTGTATTTAGCGCGTTCAATCAACCCCAAATCCCCTTCTACACCCACCACGCGTTTAGCATATTTGGCAATTGGCAAAGTGAAATTACCCAGCCCGCAAAATAAATCAATCACCTTATCGTCATTATTAAGTTCAAGCAAATCAATCGCCAATGACACCATTTTTTGATTCAGTTTGAAATTTACCTGAGTAAAATCAGTCGGCAAAAATTCCATTTCAATAGTATGATCTGGGTGAGAATAAGTTAGAACAACTGCTTTATCTAGTGGCTTAACCGTGTCTTCGCCACCACTTTGAGTATAAAAGGCAATCCCCAAATCGTTGGCACAATCTAGCAATATTTGCTCATCTTTTTCATTTAATGGCTCAAGATGTCGCAAAATTAATACGGTATTTTCTTCAGCAACCGCTACCTCAATTTGCGGTATTTGCGCCTTAATAGAAAGCCGCTCAATACACTCACCCAAATCCGTCAAATGCTCACCAATTGAAGTGTGCATAACTTCACACCTATCCATATTCGCAATCCAGCCTGATTTTTTTTCTCTAAAACCAACCAAAACCTTATCTTTCTTAGCAACCCAACGCACCCCTAATCGAGCCTTACGCCGATAACCCCAATCCTGTATTTGTAAAGGCTCAAGCCAGTTTTTTGGCTCGGTTTTAGCTTGTTGTTCAAAGGCATCTTTTAGCCATTTTCCTTTGGCTTCAATTTGGTCTTTACTAGACAAATGCTGAAACGAACAACCGCCACAAACGCCAAACACCGCACACTTTGGCGCAATACGCTTAGGCGATGCAACCAGCACTTCGCTCACATCCGCCTCTTCAAATTTAGCGCGCGAAAAAGTGCGTTCCGCCATCACTTTCTCACCCGGCAACGCTCCACTCACGAAAATCACC
>JAQRMT010000002.1:16216-36855 GCA_028599035.1 Gammaproteobacteria bacterium | reverse complement strand
AATATCGCCAATTTTAATGGCTATGTTTCCAGGTAAGGACTTTAAGCAAGATGCGTCAATGACAGAAGCATCAAGATTTGAAAAAAGTATGGCAAGTGTGTTGACAAAGGTCATTACAAGTAAGATGAAAATTATCCCCATCGGGACTATTATTGTCTTGGTTGCTTGGAGCGCAATACAGACAAAAATTTACCAGCCAACAGATGAAAGCCCAATGCCAGGTTTGGAGGTGGGCATTAACTATGCTCGTGCGGCATTTAAATATGATTCTGACGCTAATGTTGACCTTCGTCGCTTAGGCGAAGTGATGCCGGGTGTGATTTCAGTTAATATCCCTATTAAAGGGAAGGCTGAATATTTCCCGATGTTGCCATCTTGCACTTATGATGGCACACAAAAGCCCAATGAAAAATGCTGGGATGAGGATGAAGACGCAGCACAAGGTGCTTTTAATGATGCTGAAGTTATGGCAGCGATTGAGAAGACTGAAGACTGGATGCGTGCTCATCCAAATATTGGCTTTACTGGCTCTTATATCCAGTTTTTAAAGATTGTGAATATGCTGATGATGACACCCGAAGGGCAAGAGCCAGACTTAAAGTATTTCCATGTGCCAAATGCGGCATTCATCTCTAAGAATATGGATGTCTATGGTGATGTGGAAGACAAAGATTGGACGCCTAACGCCAATGAAATAGTGACAGGTTTTAACGGATTGTTGGAAGCAAATACCAATGCTGGTGATTTAGATTCGTTTGTTGCCAAAGATTGGAATGAAGGCGTTATTATGGGTTTTGTGAATACTATGGATCCGGTAAAAACTCACCAAACTGTGAAAGATATTCAGCAGTGGTTTGAAGACAATAAAAACGAACCAGGGTTTAATTTAGTCACTTGGGGTTTTAAGTCAGGTGATGTGGTGCATATGCCTGCAACAGGTAAAACCGTAACAATTGAAGACAGTGGCACAACAACAATGTCTGTTGGTGGGTTTTTGGGCGCAACAGAGGCAACGCATGATGTTGCTGAGGTTGAATATATTAAATCGCCATTGGTAACGGCATTGGCAATTTTTATTATTACAGCATTAATTTTTGGTTCGCCATTGATTGCCGCTATTTTAACCTCAACTTTGTTGGTCACGCTGTTTGGGCAATATGGTTTGGGCGCTTACTACACAAGTGTTGAAAATTGGTCAGGTAATTTGCATTTTGCAACCTTGGTGTCATTATCAATTGCCATGGGGTTGGGGGTTGATTACGGTATTTATATGATTTCTCGTTTACGCGAAGAGATGCAAGCTACTGGCGGACAATGGATTGATTCGCTCAGAAATACGCTAGAAACGACAGGCGCAGCTGTTTTTGCATCAATTGCAGTATTGTTAGCAAGCTTCATTCCGTTATTAATGACACAACTTGCGAACACCTGGGCGTTAGGTATTTTTATTTCTGAGGCATTAATTATTGATGTGGTAATCGCATTAACAATCATTCCATTATTGATTTATACTTTTAAGCCAAACTATATTTTTAAAAGTAATATCAAATAGTTATAGTGAGACCTTTGCATAAATACTTTAATTTATATCCCCTAAGGGGTAGCCATAAATATTACTAATAAAGCAGGGTATTTTCTTGCATTTGCGTATAATTTCCTCTGTTCATATTTCCTTTTCTTAAGATCAGGGAATTTATTAAAACTATTGGAGAAATAAAATGGCAAAAGAGTTATATAACACACCCAACCTTGATGAGTTGGAAAACGGTCCATGGCCTTCGTTTGTAACAGGTCTTAAGCGTTTAGCACAAGATGATCACGGAGGCGCAAGCATGGTTCGTGATGTATTGGCAACATTAGAAACATCATATGTAACCAAGAAAGGTTACTGGAAAGGCGGCACCGTTGGTGTTGTTGGTTATGGTGGTGGTGTAATTCCACGTTTCAATGAGCTTAAAGACGAAAATGGCGAATTTAAATTTAAAGATGCAGGTGAATTCCACACTTTAAGAATTCAGCCACCAGCAGGGATGCACTACACTTCTAAGTTATTAAGAGATTTGTGCGATACCTTTGTTGACAATGGCGGTTCTGGTTTGATTGCATTTCATGGTCAGTCAGGCGACATTATGTTTCAAGGCGCAACCGAAGAAACCACACAAACGATTTTTAACGAGTTGAACGAAATTGGTTTCGACATGGGTGGTGCAGGTCCTGCAGTTCGTACGGGTATGTCATGTGTAGGCGCAGCGCGTTGTGAGATGTCAAACACGAATGAGCAAGCAGCACTTAGAACATTAGTCAATGCATTCCTTGATGATATGCACCGTCCAGCATTACCATACAAAATGAAATTCAAAGTTTCAGGTTGTGCTAATGACTGTATGAATTCTATTGAGCGTTCAGACTTTGCAACTATCGGTACTTGGAGAGATGATATTAAGATTAACCAAGACGCATGGAAAGCCATGGTTGCTGATAAAGGTATGGATTATGTTGTTGACAACATTACTTCTCGTTGCCCGACACAATGTATGAAAGTTGAAGCTGACACTTCATTGACAATTGATAATAAAAATTGTGTTAAGTGTATGCATTGTTTAAATGCAACTTCACCGTTGACGCACAACTATATTAAAGATGCATCAGAAGGTGCAATCTTAGCAACAGGCGATGATAAAGGCGTAACAATCTGTATGGGTGGTAAGCGCACACTGAAAATCGGTGATTTATTTGGTACGGTTGTTGTTCCATTTATGAAGCTTGAAACCGAAGAAGACTACGAAGCCATTGAAGAATTAGCAGGTGAAGTGATTGACTTCTTTGCTGAGAATGCACTAGAGCACGAGCGTACTGGTGAAATGATTGAGCGTATTGGTATTGTTAACTTCATGGAAGGTATTGGCTTAGATGTTAATCCAAACATGGTTGATTCACCGCGTTATATGTCTTATGTTCGTATGGACAAGTGGGACGAAGAAGCGACTAAGTGGTTTGAGAATAAAGCAGAAGCTAACGCATAATCCAAACGCATAATTTTAATTATACAAAACTATTAAGGAGAAACTATTATGGCTGAACCAGTAAGAATGCCTATCGAATCAGGTTGCCCTGACCCTATCCAATACATGCACCCAACGATGCGTCGTAACTACGGCCAGTGGGCTTTTCATGACCGTCCTCGTCCAGGTGTATTACACCATACTTCAAAGCATAATGAAGAAGTTTGGACTGTTCGTTGTGGTACACAAAGACAAATGGATGTTTACACCATTAAAAAATTAGCAGATATTGCTGATGAATTTGGTGATGGTTTTATTCGTTTCACTATTCGTTCAAATGTTGAATTTATGGTGGACACTGAAGCAAAGGTAAATCCTTTGATTGAAGCGCTAGAATCTGCTGGTTTCCCAGTAGGCGGTACAGGTCCAACGGTATCAATGATTTCACACACCCAAGGTTGGCTGCATTGTGATATTCCAGGTACAGATGCGTCAGGTGTGGTGAAAGCATTGATGGATGATTTACATGAAGAATTTCAGAAAGAAGAAATGCCGAATCGTGTGCATATGACAACTTCATGTTGTCAAATTAACTGTGGTGGTCATGGTGATATCGCAATTAACATTCAACACACTAAGCCACCTAAAATCAATCATGATTTAGTGGCTAATGTTTGTGAGCGTCCAACAGTTGTTGCGCGTTGCCCAGTTGCTGCGATTCGTCCAGCGATGGTTAACGGCAAGCCAACATTAGAAGTTGACGAGAAAAAATGTATCTGTTGTGGTGCATGTTTTCCACCATGTCCGCCAATGCAAATCAATGACCCTGAGCACTCTAAGATTGCTATCTGGATCGGTGGTAAGCACTCAAATGCTCGCTCTAAGCCTTCATTCCAGAAGTTAGTAGCAGCAGGACTGCCAAACAATCCGCCAAGATGGCCGGAAGTTGGTGCTGTGGTTAAGAAAATTTTAGCCGTATATAAAGGCGATGCTCGTGATTGGGAAAGAGTTGGTGAGTGGGTTGAGCGTATCGGTTGGCCGGCATTCTTTGAGAAGACGGGTCTGCCGTTTACTAAATTCCATGTTTCTGACTGGAAAGGTACGCGTCACCAGTTGAACTCATCTGCTTACATTCGTTTCTAGGGATAGATCAATGAAGATTTCTATTCAAATTAACGAAGGCCCATATCAGCACCAAGCGTCTGATACTGCATACCAATTCGCTAAAGCGGCGATTGCAAAAGGACACGAGATTTTCCGTGTGTTTTTCTATCACGATGGCGTAGATAACGCATCTCGTTTTACGGTTCCACCACAAGACGACCGTAATGTTGTTAATAACTGGGCTAGCCTAGATATTAAGAATGCTGACGGTGAGCCTGAATTGGTGGTATGTGTGGCTGCTGCACTTCGTCGTGGCATGTTAGACGAAGGTGAAGCGGATAAGAATGGTATTGATGGCAATAACATCCATCCAGCGTTTCGTATTTCTGGCTTAGGTCAGTTAATTGAAGCGGGTATTCAGTCTGACCGTTTAGTGGTATTTGGAGACTAGTATGAGCACAAAGAAATTTATGTATTTAAACCGTAGAGCCCCTTATGGCACTGTGTATGCATTAGAGTCATTAGAAGTGGTTTTAATTGCCGCTGCTTTTGATCAAGATGTGTCTTTAGCCTTTATGGATGATGGTGTGTATCAACTCGTTGAAGGTCAAAATACCGACGGTATTGGTATGAAAAACTTTTCTAAGACTTTTCATGCGCTTGGCGATTATGACATTAACCAGTTTTTCGTATCTGCAGAGTCTTTAACCGAACGAGGCTTAAGTGCAGATGATCTCATGCCTTTAGTGTGGGAAGATGAAGACGATGACTGGGCAGAAAAACCAAGCGTTAAAGTGGTTTCTAATGTGGAACTTTCTAAACTTATGTCTGAACAAGATGTATGTTTAAGTTTTTAAGGAGTATTCATTATGCTACATACAGTAAATAAATCATCTTTTGAGCGTAACTCATTACAGTCTTGTTTAAATGCAATTGATGACAGCAGTGTTATTTTATTGATTGAAGACGGTGTGATTTCCGCTGCAAATAATGCAAATTCTTCCATGCTTGCTGAGCTTGCTACACAAGGTAGAGTCTTTGCATTGCAAGGAGATATTGATGCGAGAGGAATTTCATCAAAGGTTGCAGATAATATCAAATTAGTTGATTATGCAGGTTTTGTTGATTTAGTGGTTGAGCATGGAACTGCGGTTTCATGGGTTTAAATTCGTTTAAAAAAACTAAATAAGCAGTATTGCTGAGTTTGATTTTTTAAGATGAATTATTTTTTAAAGAAAAGTTGATTTTTCAACTTATTACAAAGGAGTAAAAAATGGCTGATATTTTAGGCGCAGAAGTAGATGAAGAGGGTTTCTTGGTAGACCTTAAAGACTGGACAAAAGAAATTGCTGTGGAAATGGCAAAAGGTGATGATATTGAGTTATCTGAAGAGCATTGGGATGTGATTAATTTCTTGCGTGATTATTTTGAAGAGTATCAAATTGCACCAGCGGTTCGTGTATTGACTAAAGCAATTGGCAAGCAATTCGGTAAAGAAAAAGGTAACTCTAAGTACTTGTATTCTTTATTTCCGTATGGTCCTGGTAAGCAAGGTTGTCGTTTTGCTGGTCTGCCTAAACCAACTGGTTGTATCTAAATATTTGATTTGAGAGGTTTAAGACTTCTTGGGTAAATATTATTGAAAACACCCGTTTATTCGGGTGTTTTCCCAAATTTTGAATTTTTTGAGAGCAATATGTCTGTAGTAAGTATTTTTTTTACGGCTTTATTTTATATATCCCTAACGATATTTCTGGTTGGAATGACGAGAAAAATCTATCAATATTGGATAACGCCTGTCCCTCTTAAAATTCCAACCGCACCAACCCCATTAACACAAACAGGTGTGGTTATGCGTATGGCACGCGAAGTCGTGTTATTTGAAAGCTTGTTCAAGTCTAATAAATGGACTTGGTTGTTTGGCTGGTTATTCCATGTTGGCTTGTTGTTGGTTTTAATTCGCCATGCTCGTTATTTTTGGCCAGGTGATTTGCCTGAAGTATTTTTATTGATTCAGCCTTTTAAATATGCAGCTTTTGCGATGGTTATCGGGTTGTTCGGTTTACTTGGTCGTCGATTTTTTGTTGAGCGTATCCGTTATATTTCAGCACCTAGTGATTATTTAATGTTGCTTTTGTTGTTGGTAATTGGCGTGAGTGGCGTAGTAATGACATTCACTAGTAATCACACTGATGTCATTATGGTGAAAGAATTTGCTTCTGGTTTGATTGTCTTTAATTGGGCAGATTTACCAACGGAAGTACATTTTTTGGTGCATATCTTTATGGTGTTTGTGTTGATGGCAATTTTTCCAATTTCAAAATTGCTCCATGTGCCTGGTGTATTTTTCAGCCCCACTCGTAATCAAGTGGACGATGCGCGTAAAAAACGACACATTGCACCATGGGCACTCAAGCAAGAACAAGAACATGCGGTTAAATTAGACCAAACCCTTGGTCAAGACAACAGTGAGGGCAAATAACATGGCAAAAGAATTTGACATTCCAAAATTACCCACTTATTTAGAGATTCCTGAAATCAATGAAGGGGTTATGGAGGGCGAAGGCCCGTTTAAATCTGCTAAAGAGTTTCAATCTCCATTAGGGTTTCCAGGTGAGAAAGTTGATAATTGGCAAGAAGTTGCTATCAACAAAATGGGTGAACTCAAGTCCAAGTATCGCTCAGTCCAAGTGTTTTTAGACGCTTGTGTGAAGTGCGGTGCTTGTACGGATAAATGCCATTATTTCCTAGGCTCATCAGACCCTAAAAATATGCCAGTGGCTCGTCAAGATTTATTCAGAAGTGTTTATCGTCGCCACTTTACTTTTGCAGGAAAATACTTCCCTAAATTAGTGGGTGCAAAAGAATTAGACGATGAAATGCTGGATGATTGGTATAACTATTTTCACCAGTGCTCGCAATGTCGTCGTTGTAGTGTGTTTTGTCCATACGGTATTGATACGGCTGAAATTTCAATGGCAGCTCGAGAGGTATTAGACAGTGTTGGTGTGGGTCAAAAATATTGCAATCAAATCTTAGGCAAGGCAATTACGATTGGCAATAATTTAGGTTTGCCTGAGCCAGCATTGCGTGATACTTTGCTTGACCTTGAGGAAGAAATTGAGGAAGAAACTGGTGTTGCGGTTAAATACCCCTTGGATGTTAAAGGTGCTGAAATTTTACTCATTACCCCATCGGCAGATTTCTTTGCCGAGCCGCATATTGATGGTTTGATTGGTTATGGTAAGGTGTTTCATCAGGATGGTGTGAGTTGGACAATGAGTTCTTACGCCTCTGAAGGTGCAAACTTTGGTATGTTTATTGGCTCTTACGATATTATGCGTAAGGCAGCACTTAGAATTCGTAAAGCGGCGCTTGACCTTGAAGTATCTCGCGTGATGGTGGGTGAATGTGGCCATGCTTGGCGTGTGGCTTACAGTTTTTGGAATACTTTAACAGGTGTAGGTGCTGGTGCAACAGATGAATTTGGTCAGAAATTACAAAACCAATTGGATTCTCGTTATCCACAACCCCAGCACATTATTGAATACACGCACGACTTAATTCAACAGGGTAAATTGAATTTTGACAAGTCCGCTAATGACGATAGAACGGTTACTTTCCATGATTCTTGCAATGTTGCTCGTGCAACTAATATGGGTGGTATTCCAAACGGCCAATTTATTCTTCCTCGTGAAGTAATTAAAGCTGTCTGTAATAATTATGTGGACATGGAGCGAAGCACGATTATGGAATCGACATTTTGTTGCGGCGGCGGCGGCGGATTATTAACCGATGATTTGATGGAGATTCGTATTAAAGGTGCAATGCCGAGAATGCAAGCACTAAAAGAAGTAGAGAAGTCTGATGCTGTTGATACGCTGGTTGCCATTTGTGCAATTTGCAAATCACAATTCAGCAAAGTTTTACCAAAATTTGATTTTGACCCCTATATGATTGCGAGTGCTCACCAGTTAGTGAGTGAGGCAATCATTATGGACAAACCACAAACAGATGATGCTCCAGCCGAAGAGGTAGAAGAAGCATCAGAAACATCAGTAGAAACAGAAACTGCAGAATAAATAAGGAGATTTGAAATGCAAAAAAACCCATACGGACAAAATTATAAAGGCGACAATCACACATTTAGAATGTTTAAAGATGAGGGTGATGACCAAGGCAGCGTGCCATGGAATCAAAAGATTTTTCAAAATGATGAATCGCATAAATGTCCAACTTATGTGAGCCAAACTCCGCCTTGTCAAGGTTCTTGCCCTTCTGGGCACAATATTCGTGGTTGGTTGGATATTGTTCGTGGTATGGAAAAGCCTTCTGGTGACATGTCATGGCAGGAATATGCCTTTCGCCGTTCAACTGACGCAAATCCATTCCCCTCAATTATGGGTCGTGTTTGTCCAGCGCCTTGTGAAGATGGTTGTAACCGTAATGAAGTTGAAGACACAGTTGGTATTAATGCGGTAGAGCAATTTATTGGTGATACGGCAAAAGAAAAAGGTTATAAATTTGAAGTTGACGCCAAAGACACAGGCAAAAAAGTTGCTATTATTGGCGGTGGTTGTGGTGGTTTAACAGCAGCATTACAATTACGCAAGCAAGGTCACAGTGTGACTGTATTTGAAAAATATGACCAGTTAGGCGGTATGATGATGTACGGTATTCCTGATTATCGTGTGCCGCGCGATGTATTAAAGCATGAAATTGACCGTATTATAGAAACAGGCGTTGAGACCAAAATGAACACCAAGGTTGGTGTTGATGTTTCTATGGAAGAATTAGAAAAAGATTACGATGCAGTACTATTTGCTATCGGTGCAATGAATGGTCGCTCGTTACCAATTCCGGGTGGTGATGCAGGCAACTGTGTATCAGGTGTTGCCTTCCTTGAAGCTTATAATCAAGGTCGTCTCAAGCATATTACGGGTAAAGTAATCTGTATTGGTGGCGGTGATACTTCAATTGATGTTGTCTCTGTTGCTCGTAGGTTAGGTAATATTGAAAATATTGCTGATAAGGATCGCCCTGAGCATGTTATTTTTGATGATACAGCGCACGATGTGGTTGATACTTCTAAGCGTTTAGGTGCAGAAGTGCTATTGACAACCCGTTCTACTATTGAAAATATGCCAGCGGCACAAGAAGAAATTGATGATGCAAACCGTGAAGGTGTTGAAATTCAAGGTCAATTGCAACCTGTGGAAGTTATTAAAAATAGCGACGGTCGTGCTGTTGCATTGCGCATGATTCGTTTGGAGGAAGACGGCTCTACACCGATTGAAGGTTCTGAGTTTGATATTGAATGTGAGCTAATTGTATCTGCAATTGGTCAAGGTGTTGATGCTGAAGGTATGGATGATTCGTTCTTTAATGAGCGTGGTTTTATTGATGCAGACAAGAATTTTCAAGTGCCAAACAAGCCAGGTTTCTTTGTTTGCGGTGATGTAGTGCGTCCACACTTATTAACCACTGCGATTGGTCAAGCCGGTATTGTGGCTGATAGTATTGATGACTACCTTGCTGGTAATAACCAAAAAGTGCGTAGCAAGGTTGATGTGCATTACTTTGACTTAATGGATAAATTGAACGAATGGGGTTTATCGCCTACAGACTACGAGAAAGGTGGTGCGTTTGGTGAAGCCACAGACACTGCAGAATATGCGGTTCATAACTATGAAGACCGTTCATTCGCATCAATCATTCCGCATACAGAGTTATTCTTAGGGCACTTTGATAATGAAGAACGCAATGCAAGAAATCATAAAACAGTTGATATCGATAATGTACTTGGTAACTTTGAAGAACGCTTAATTGGTTACAGTGAAGAAGAAGCGCAAGCTGAGGCAGGTCGTTGTATGTCTTGCGGTCTGTGTTTTGAATGTGATAACTGTGTTATGTATTGTCCACAGGATGCAGTATTTAAGGTTAAGAAAGACCAAGCAACCCTAGGTCGTTATGTTGATACTGACTACAATAAGTGTATTGGTTGTCATATCTGTGCTGATGTATGCCCAACAGGTTACATTCAAATGGGACTTGGTGAGTAATTACACAAGAGAGATTATGAATCGTTTACTGATTGTTTTTTTAGCCTTAGCGTTTAGCAATGTGTTTGCACATGTTGAACACCATATTCCTAATCTTGGTGCAAAGGCAACTGAGTTTAAGGATGATGGCAAAGAAGCGCACAAACGCCCAAACATGAGCCACAAAGACAGTCTTATTATGCAGAGAAAAATGCACCCTGAGCTTTTATTGCATAAACGTGATAGGACTTTACGCCAAGGTGTGCGCGGTGGTAGAGCGTCATTAGAAAAATGTGTTGATTGCCACACTTCTGTTGATAAAGATGGTGAGCATATTCCAGTGAATGCACCAGAGCAATTTTGTTCAACTTGCCATCAAAAAGTTGGTACAAGCGTTGATTGCTTCTCTTGTCATCGTACAACCCCAGCGGAGGAAATGTAATGAAAGCACTAAATCGCCGTGATTTTATTAAGAATACAACAGCTGTTACAGCAGGTGTGGCAACGATTGCCAGTGGTATTTCATTAACAACTTTTGCTGCTGAACCTAAAGAAAGCGAGCCAGTTACTAAGGAAAAGCGTTGGGGTATGTTGATTGATGTCAACAAGCTAACTGAATCTAATATTGAAGATATGGTGAATGCTTGTCAAGAAGAAAATGGCTGGGGCAACGAAGTGCATTCAAGAGCAGAGCAGAAGCCAAACTGGATTAAAAAGGTCAAGGTGAAAGATAAGTCCACTGGTAAGATTGATACTTTACCAATGATGTGCCAACATTGCGAGCAACCACCTTGTGTAGATGTGTGCCCAACTAATGCATCAATGAAGCGTGAAGATGGGATTGTGTTGGTAGATAAACACTTATGTATTGGTTGTCGCTATTGTATGATGGCTTGTCCTTATGATGCGCGTTCATTTGTACATGAAGACTTAAACAATCAAAAAACCCATATGCCTCGTGGCAAAGGTACTGTTGAGTCTTGCACTTTATGTGTACACCGTGTGGACAAAGGCGGCGTACCAGCCTGTGCTGAAGTAGTGGATAGTGATGCGGTTATTTTTGGTGATTTATATGATGCCAATAGTAAAATTAACCAAACACTCAAGAAAATTCAATCTACACAAATCAGAGCAGATTTAAATCTGAATACTGGTGTTCGCTATAGTGGAATTTAAAAAGGTTTAAAGAGCAATTATGAACATTCGTTATCAACAAATAGAAGGTAGAGGTTTAGGTTTTTATGCACTTATTGCAGGCTTAGGTATTTTTATTTTAGCCGCATTAGGCAGTGTCTATTTTATGGAGCACCACGGACACTATGTGACTGGCATGAGCAACCGTGTTGTATGGGGTATACCACATGTATTTGCACTATTTTTAATTGTTGCTGCCTCAGGCGCACTTAATGTTGCCTCAATTGCATCAGTATTTCAGAAAAAACTTTATAAGCCTTTATCGCGCTTATCAGGCCTAGTGGCATTAGCCTTATTGGCTGGTGGTTTGATGATTCTGGTACTTGATTTAGGTCGTCCTGACCGTTTAATTGTCGCAATGACTGAGTATAATTTTAAGTCAATTTTTGCTTGGAATATTATTTTATACAACGGTTTCTTTGTTATTGTTGCCGTGTATTTGTGGATGATGTTTGAGCGCCGACTAAATAAATTTACTTCCAAAGCAGGTTTGGCAGCATTTACTTGGCGGTTGATTTTAACCACGGGTACAGGCTCTATCTTTGGTTTCTTAGTAGCGCGTCAAGCGTATGATGCAGTGATTATGGCACCAATGTTTATTATTATGTCATTTGCCTTTGGTTTGGCTTTCTTTATCTTGATTTTGATGGCAAGTTATAAATGGAGCGAGCGTCCATTGGGTGATGTGATTGTTAATCGTCTGGGTAATCTATTGGGTGTATTTGTAGCGGCAGTTATGTATTTTGTTGCAGTTAAGCACTTGGGTAATATGTATTTAGCTGAAAACATCGGCATTGAAAACTTCATTTTATTTGGTGAGCATATTTATACACCTTTATTTTGGATTGGACAAATCGTTCTAGGTGGTTTGGTGCCAATGGCGCTTATTTATCATCCAGCACTTAGAGGTAATCGTTCTACTTTAGGTTTAGCTTCACTCTTAGTATTGATTGGTGGTGTTATTCAGTTGTATGTGATTATCGTTGGTGGTCAAGCTTACCCAATGGAAATGTTTCCAGGTAAAGAAATCTTAGAAGGTTATGGCGGTATTGCTGCTTATTCACCATCGCTTGCTGAAATTGTTTTAGGTATTGGTGGTATTGCTGTAGCACTCATCGCAGTGACTTTTTTAGTGAAATTCCTGCCATTTTTGCCTGAAAGCCTTGCAGATGAAGTTGCAGACCCTCACTATAAAACTAAGTAAAAGATACTCTATAATGAGGTATGCCCTCATCTATCTACCTATCCGCTGCCCATAAATCCTCAGGTAAAACCGTTGTCAGTCTAGGTTTGTGTGCAGCCTTCAAAGCCCGTACACTCAAAGTTCAAGCCTTTAAAAAAGGACCTGATTATATTGACCCAATTTGGTTGGCGCAAGCCAGCGGTAACCCTTGCTACAATTTAGACTTCTACACAATGTCTGAAAATGAAATTAGTGCGTTATTTCATCAACAGCAAAGTGATATCGCAATTATCGAAGGTAATAAAGGCTTGTATGATGGTATGAATACTACAGGTGGTGATGCCAATGCAGATATGGCAAAACTATTGGATACAAATGTTGTTTTGGTGATTGATAGTAATGGCATTACTCGTGGTGTCGCACCACTGCTAATGGGTTATCAAGCTTTTGACACTAATGTTAATATTATTGGCGTTATCCTTAATAAAGTTGCTGGTGAGCGTCACGAATCAAAACTTGTTCAAGCCATCGAGCATTACACAGATGTTCGCGTTTTAGGCGCTGTTCGTCGCTCTAAGGAATTGATTATTGATGAGCGCCACTTAGGGCTTATGCCAGCCAATGAGTCGGCTCAATCTCAACAATTTATTGACAGTGCTGGTAAGATAATCGCCGACCAAGTGGACTTAGACAAGATTTTGTCTTTAGGCAGTGAGAAAAAATCGGTTGATATGTCAGTATCAATTACTGCTTCTAGTAATCTAACAATCAGTGTGGCTAAAGACCAAGCCTTTGGTTTTTATTATCAAGATGACTTAGATGCATTCAAATCTTTAGGGGTTAAAATCGAATATTTTGATACACTGAAAGCAAGTAAATTGCCAAAATGTGATGGTTTGTTTATTGGTGGTGGTTTTCCAGAAACGCAACTTGAATCACTAAGTAGTAATCAATCCTTGCTTGATGATATTAAATTAAAAATAGAGCAAGGGCTACCTACTTATGCAGAATGCGGTGGACTGATGTATCTCAGTCGAGAAATCACCCATCAAGGAAAATCTCACAAGATGGTTGGTGTGATTCAGGCTGATACTGTGATGACACCCAAACCGATTGGCAGGGGGTATGTGCAATTAGAGCCGTGCAGCGAACATCCTTGGGAAAATGTTGCTGATAAGATTTATGCACACGAATTTCATTATTCAAGACTTGAAAATATCAACCCTAAAACCCGTTATGCCTACAAGGTTTTACGCGGCGTGGGTGTGGATAATAAACACGATGGAATTTTAATTCACAATCTACTGGCCACCTATTCACACTTGCGTAGTGTGGGCAACAATCACTGGGTTAAGCAATTTGTTCATTTTATTCACCAAGTAAGAGCTTGAATCTCTTACACTTATATTACTAAAAAATTATGATTACAATCACTAAACGCGCCGCTGAAGAAATCGGACTTTCTACTCAAAATCCTGATGCACAAGATTTATTAATGCGTTTTGCCGTTGATAAAACAGACGAAGGTTTTCGATATTTAATGGGCTTTGATGAACGCACAGATGGCGATATTCATTTACAATCAAATGGCATTGAATATGTGCTTGCTTATGCACAAAAAGAGCTATTAGAAGACATGGTGGTTGATTTTGATGAGATTGACACTGAAAGTGGCTACGGGTTTATTTTTATGAATCCGAACGACCCAAATTATGAACCACCTGAGGGCGATGTCGCACCCAATAAAAATAATTGATGAGTAGGCATAAAAATAAACATAATTTTTAATATGTAAATCAAACAATTAGGCACAAAAATGCAAAATCTGAGCATCCCATTTCAAGCAATAGACTGGAAAAACATTCCAAAAACCGAACACAGCGGAGAAAATGGTACAGCCTATTGGCAAACGGTTCAATTTGGAGGTTTGCGAATTAGATATGTAGAGTATTCTAAAAATTATAAAGCCGATCACTGGTGCGAAAAAGGGCATATCGTTTATTGCTTAAAAGGCGAAGTAATAAATGAATTAAAAGATGGTAAAAAGTCCATCTTATGTGAAGGCATGTCATATATTGTTTCTGATAATCTAAGCTCTCATCGTTCAATTACCAAAAACGGCGTGCATTTATTAATTATTGATGGCGATTTTTTAAGCGAAAATAAATAAATACAAATAATCAGAATTGATAGGTATTTTTTATTTATTTTAATAAGTGCTATATTTTTTTTTGCTCTCTTCATTAAGGCCTTTGTAAATACTGTAACACATGGCTAGTAGTATTATTGTAAAGGGTAAGCCGGTGGATACCGTCATTGCTTGTAATGCTGTTAGGGCACTGTTTCCACCTACCATAAGCAATGTTATGGCGACTAATCCCTCAAAAGAACACCAAAATATTCTTTGCTGAACGGGGACATCCTCTTTACCGCCTGCTGTGATTGTGTCAATGACAAGTGAACCTGAGTCAGACGAAGTGACAAAGAACACCACGACCAGCGTGATACCAACCACAGACAGTAGCCCAGCGATTGGAAAATTTTCTACCATGACAAATAATTTAAGCTCTTGAGCAACGCTGGCAACAGGGGCGGCTGCATTTGCAATCACCTGACTAATTGCCGTTCCACCAAAGACCGACATCCAAATGATGGAGAATATGGTTGGAATTAAAATAACGGACATAATAAACTCACGCACTGTTCTGCCTTTGGATATGCGGGCAATAAACATACCTACAAATGGCGACCATGAAACCCACCAAGCCCAATAAAATGCAGTCCAGCCTTGAGAGAAGTTAGCGTCTTCACGCCCAAATGGCATTGATAAGGGAATTAGGTTTTGAATATAAGCTGCACCACCTGAAAATATAGTGGAGACGATATCGGCAGTCGGACCAGTTACCAGGATAAAGAACATAAGCAATACTGCCAAACCTATGTTAATCTCAGATAATGTTTTTATACCGTTATCAAGCCCTCTAACTACTGAAATAATTGCCATTAATGTTATCACCGTAATGAAAATAAATATTGCTAATGATCCACTCCCCCAGCCATATAAGGAATTAAAACCGGCAAGTGCTTGCGTGGTGCCAAAACCTAATGAAGTTGCTAAGCCAAATAGTGTAGCAAATACTGCCACAACATCGATAATATGCCCAGCCCAGCCCCATACTTTGTCGCCCAATAAGGGATAAAATGCAGAGCGAAGCGTCAGTGGCAAACCTTTATTGTAAGTAAAAAATGCTAAAGCCAAAGCAACAACAGCATAAATTGCCCAAGGGTGTAAGCCCCAATGGAATATGGTGGCTGCCATTGCGAGATTTTTGGCGGCATTAACATCTCCTACCGCTGCTCCTAGTGGTGCCCAGTCTGTACGCACACCCTCTGTTAGCACAATGCCACCCATGGAGGAATTAAAGTGCGAGATAGGCTCTGATACGCCAAAAAACATCAGCCCTATCCCCATTCCTGCTGCAAAAATTAAAGAAAACCAACTAATATAACTATAATCGGGCTTAGCATCCATACCGCCAAGGCGTACTTTTCCTAGCGGGCTTATTGCTAAAAACATAGCAAATATAACAAAAATATTCGCAGCAGATAAGAACAGCCAATCAAATGTATTGGTTATTGCGGGTCTTAGCCAGACAAAGAAGCTTGTCACTTGCTGCTGGAACAATAAAGTAATGATTATAAAGATAATAATTGACATACCAGAGACGACAAATACAGGATTGTGTATATCCAATCCAAGTGCATTAATATTATCTTGACCAATTTTGTAAGTATTTTTAGTGTTCATATTTTTTTTAGGGTTCGTTAGTTTTTTACTTAATAAACAATAAAAAACCACCCGAAGGAGGGTGGTTTTTTATTGTTTTGACTTAAAGCCATTGCTTACATATAAAGGTTATGGTTTGAGCCATCACATTCATCAAAATAAGTGGCTGCACCTGCAAATTCAACGCCATCAATGAAATCGTCTTTGCTGTAGCCAAACAAATCAACTGTCATCTCACAGGCAATAAACTTAACATCGAATTCTTGACACATGGCACGCAATTCGTCTAACTTAGCAACGCCATTTTTCTTCATGGTTTTTTTCATTAAATAAGTGGCTAAATGCTCTGTAAATGGCAAAGACCAAAAGATGTTTGGAATTTTAGGGCCAAAATCAATTTTTTGTAGCCATTTAGGTCCCATAGGGAGCTTCATTGGCATGGCGGGGTTGCCCATAGGGGATACGCGCAATTTAGAGGTGTCTTTGAGTAAAAGATTAAGCCCATAAAAAGTAAAGAAGATAGTAACTTCTTTATCCATTGCTACGCCAGTAGAAGCGATAATGAAAGGGGGGAACGCCCAATCAAAAGTGCCTTTAGTAGCGATAATCGTCATTTTTTTGTTGTCTGACATAATAAACCTCCCCGTTTAAATTTTTGTTTTAAGCTTTTTCAATAGTGAAGACATATTTACCGCCGTCTTCTACTGTTGAGATAAGTTTGTTGCCTGTTTGATTGCAAAAAGCTTCAATGTCTTTTACTGAACCTGCATCAGTTGAAATTACATCTAAGATTTTCCCAGTATCCATTTTAGAAAGTGCTTTTTTAGTTTTTAAAATTGGTAATGGGCAGTTTAAGCCTGATGCGTCTAAAGTTTCGTCAGCCATTGTGAACTCCTTGTAGTTTATTAAATTAAATACATATTAGAATTTTCTAATAAGTTCGACTATTTTATATCATTCACTGCTGAATAGTCAAATATAATACCACCCCATGACAAAGTTTTTTTTACCCTTGCTCTTAATTCCATTTTTTGTTTTTGCACTAAGTGTTCCAGAGTTGCCGTTGTCAGAATCTTTGGACGAAAAAAAACGAGGCAGAGAATTTTTACAATTAATTTGGGGTACAAATTCGGTTGTTTCTGACATTGAGGCGACAACTTATTTAAAAAAACTAGGGCATGAGCTGGCAACTTACAGTGAGAACCCAAGCAAACATTTTGGATTTTTTATCTTAAAAGACAGTAGTATTAATGCCTTTGCTGGTCCGTACGGCTATATTGGCGTGCATACAGGAATGTTGTTGAGTTCGGATTCTGAGTCTGAATTGGCAGGTGTGCTCTCGCATGAAATATCCCATGTTACCCAAAATCATCTTGAGCGATTTTCAGAGAAAGCAGGCAAGCAATCCTATTTGATGTTGGCAGGTGTGTTGGCAGCAGTATTAGTTGATAGTAAGGAAGCATCAGAAGCCATTCTCACCTCTGCCGTTGCAGGCACACTGCAGAAAAATATTAATTTTACCCGTGAGCATGAGTGGGAGGCAGACCGAATTGGCACTTCTATGTTGAAAAAATCTGGTTTTAACCCTCAGGGGATGGCGAATTTTTTCAAAAAACTCCAAGACAGCGCTAATGCACAAGAGTTTTTGCAATCACATCCACTAAGTATCAACCGTATTTCGGACAGTTTGCAACGAACGGCGCATAATTCGGGCGATTATCGGCAAGATTCTTTTGAATATACAACGATTAAAGCTAAATTATATTATCAACAGCATCAGCGGATTAAGCTTGAAAAAGACAAGGCGATTGTTTATTATATGCAGGCTTATCAGGCGTTTGATAAGCAGGATTATCAAACTGCCAAACAATATAGTGATAAGTTGTTAACCATCAATAGCGACAAATCCAGTTATATTTTAGCGGGGCGTATTGCATCTCAATTGGGCGATATTGAAATGGCACAGCAATATTTTGATAAGCATGATGCAGGCGATGAGGTGAATATATATTATATGGCTAAAGCGTATTTGGATAATCAACAACCTCGTTTGGGCGTTGCAATTTTAAAACCTTTTCTGAAAATGAATCAAGGTAGTTATGAATCTTATAAACTTTTGGCATACCTATACTTAAAACAAGGAGATTTTGGGCGTTCGCACATTCAAAATGCGAAGGCGTTGATTGCACAAGGCGAGTTAAAAAAAGCGATTGGGCATTATCAGCGTGCAAAAACATTGGTACGCTCGCAAGACTTGTACGATATTATTAATGTCAAGATTGGTAACTTACAACAAATTCTAGATTTATCTAAGCCGTAACCACACGAACGCCTTTTGGCGTGCCGAGTAGTAAAACATCCGCAGGGCCATTGGCGAACAAGCCGTTAGTGACCACGCCAACAATGCTGTTTAATTCGGTTTCTAATGTCTTTGGATCGGTGATTTTTAAGTTATTCACATCTAAAATTAAGTTGCCATTATCAGTGGTGAAATCTCTTAATTGCACAGTACCACCTGTTCTTTTAACAATCTCACGGCTGACATAGTTCGCACTCATTGGGATGACCTCTACAGGCAAAGGGAATTTGCCCATCACCTCCACCAGTTTAGATTCATCAGCAATGCAGATAAATTTATCTGCCACACTGGCTACAATTTTCTCACGAGTGAGTGCACCGCCGCCGCCTTTAATCAAGTTAAGCCCATCGTCTGATTCATCAGCGCCATCAATATAAACTGACATTTTTTCAATATCATTTAAATCAAACACTTCAATGCTATGTGATTTTAATCGCTGGGCTGTTGCCTCGGAACTCGCTACTGTGCCTTTTATTTTGTCTTTCATCGTTGCCAAAGCATCAATGAAAAAATTAGCTGTTGAGCCAGTGCCAACGCCTATAATAGTATCCTCAACGACATAATTTAATGCCTCAATTGCTACCGCTTGCTTCATTTCATCTTGTGTCATAATCTTTTTTGAAAAATTTAAATTGATAAATTATTATACACTATGCGAAAAATTATCTTAGCCAGCAACAATCAAGGAAAAATTAAAGAATTTAATGCCATGCTTAAAGGGGTTTATGAAGTTGTGTCAATGAACGACATGAGGGTTGAAGAAGTGCCTGAGACTGGGCTGAGTTTTGTAGAAAATGCCTTGATTAAAGCGCATAATGCCTCTAAACAATCAGGTCTTCCAGCTTTGGCAGACGATTCAGGTATTGTGGTTGATGCACTTGGCGGTGCGCCAGGTATTTATTCAGCACGATATGCAGGCAATCATGGCGATGATAAAGCCAATACGCAAAAACTATTAGAGGCAATGCAAGGCGTTGGTGAAGGCGAACGGGGCGCTAGATTTTGGTGTGCAATTGTGTTTGTTGAGTCTGCCAATGATCCAACGCCTATTATTATTCAACGAGGCTGGGAGGGTGAGATTTTGCGTAAAAAAGTGGGCGAAAATGGTTTTGGCTATGATCCTGTTTTTTATTTACCAACGCAGGGCTGCACTTCTGCTGAACTAGCGCCTGAGATTAAAAACAAGATTTCACATCGTGCTTTAGCGTTGCAAGATTTACTTTCTCAGTTGTGATTCTGCCACCACTTTCGCTGTATATTCACTACCCTTGGTGTGTTAAAAAATGCCCTTATTGTGATTTTAATTCGCACGAGCAGCACAGTGAAAATGACATGGCTTATATGCAAGCGGTGTTGGCAGATTTAAAAAATCAACTGCACTGGGTGCAAGGGCGAGAAATTCAAACGATTTTTATTGGCGGCGGTACGCCAAGCTTATGTTCGATTGAGGCAATGAAAGTGTTGTTCTCAGGCTTGAGAGTAATGTTAGATTTTGCCAAGGACATTGAAATAACGCTGGAAGCCAACCCTGGTGCAAGTGATGGCAAAAATTTTAATGAATTAAGAGCATTAGGCGTGAATCGTTTATCCATTGGCGTGCAATCTTTTAATGACAGGCATTTGAAAAACTTAGGCAGAATACATTCAAGTCAACAAGTCATTAAGACCGTGCAACAAGCGCAAATAGCAGAGTTTGATAATATCAATATTGATTTAATGTTTGGCTTTGAAGCGCAAAGTGTTGATGAGTGCTTAGATGATATTGGACGAGCAATTGCACTTAATCCAGCGCATATTTCTTTTTATCAACTCACCATCGAGCCAAATACTTTTTTTGCCAAGCACCCGCCAAAACTTTCGCAAGAAGAAAATTGGGAAATGCAAGCACAGGGGTATCAATTATTAGAGCAGGCGGGTTTTTCTCAGTACGAGGTGTCAGCGTTTTCACAGAGACCTGCTAAACACAATT